>NZ_JBNHGJ010000004.1:0-157512 GCF_059091165.1 Arthrobacter sp. Hb9-2
GGGCCTTGGCTTTGAACCGGTACGCCGGCATCTCCCCGACCGTGGCGGCTGCTCCCGGTTTCGGCGTGTCCGGGTCCAGGAAGTGCGCCTCCAACGCCGCCGCCCCGGCAGGGTCAAGGCTTGCGGTCTGGTCCACCATGGTCCGGGCGTGCGCCCAGGAAATCGTCCCGGCCTGCAATGCCGCCAGGGTGCGGGGCAGGGATGTGATGAGGGCATGGGAATCGGCGAGCAAGGCACCGGCGGCCCGGTCACCGATCGCCAGCACACACCCGACCTCCGCGACCAGGCTCCGCTCCTGCGCCGTCGCCTCATACGGCGAGGCGGCTGGAGCGTTCAGCGCTTTTGTGGCCCCGGCAAACACCGCCACGGTCTGTGTCTTCGCCGCGGCCAGTTTCGCTTCCGACCGGGCCACCGCGGCCAGGACATCCAAAGCCCTGTCAGCAACCCGCTGCAACGGATCATCAGACTCAGCCGCGGCCCCAGGATCAGCGGCACCGGAAGCAGCAGTGCAGCTGCCACCGAGCACCGCAGCAAACGCAGCGACAGAAGCGTCAACAAGCTTCTCCGCATGCACCACTGCCGCGTCCGTCTCCATATGCAAAGCATTTCAGAGGGGTCTGACAATCCAGCACGCGTGGCGCGGATAGGCACAATGCCGCAATGCCCCTACCAAACGGCACGCCCGCGTAACACCCGGGGCACCGATCTAGATAGGACGCTGCTGCTCCGTCACCCATTCGCCCCGGCGCAGAACCCCTGCCAGCTTCAGTTCAGTGTCCACGACGACCACGTCGGCTGGCATCCCTGCCCGCAGGTCACCCGCCTGCCCCGACAATCCCAGGACCGCCGCGGGTATCGCACTGGCTGACGTGATGGCGTCCCTTAACGCAACGCCGGCTGCCACTGCGGTGCGGACAACGTCGAGGAGCGTGGCCGTGCCGCCGGCGATGGCGCCCGTGCTGTCCACGCGGGCTACGCCTCCCTCAACCGTTGCCGTCAGCGTACCCAGCTTGTAGTGACCGTCCTGCAGGCCGGTGGCAGCCATGGAGTCGGTAACCAGCGCAATGTTGTCTGCTCCCACCAGCTCGAACAGGGTCTTCACCGTCTCGGGAGCCAGGTGGACGCCGTCGGCAATGAGTTCGACGACGGCGTCCCCGGCAGCGGCGGCGCTGAGGCACGCGGAGACGGGGCCGGGAGAGCGATGGTGCAGGCTGGGCATGGCGTTGAAGAGGTGCGTGACGGTTGGGCGCCGGCCCCTGTGGGCTGTTTCAGTGCCTGGCTCCGCGTAAAGCGCAGGCGCCGAAGAAAGCCCTGCGGCAGCCCGCTCCAGGAACGCGGCTGCGGCCGGGTGATCTGCGGCGGTGTGCCCCAGGGACGGAATGACGCCGCGCCCAGAAAGCAGGTCCGCCAGTTCGCCCGCGCCCGGCAGTTCAGGGGCCAGCGTCATGGAAGCCAGGGAAGGGCCTGCCACGTCGAGCAGTTCGGCCATCAGCCCGGCGTCGGGTTCCAGCAGCAGCGAGGGGTCATGCGCTCCGCACTGCCCGGGTGAGAGGAAGGGGCCTTCCAGATGCGACCCCGCGACCAGCCCTTCCTCCGTTACCGTCCGCAGCGCCTTAAGGCTACGGAGCAGGTCCGCGGGCGCTGCAGTCACCAGGCTGGCCAGCAGCGTGGTGGTGCCCCGCCCGTGCAGGTAGCGGGCAGCAGCACGGGCGCCCTCCACAGAACCTTCGGAGAAATCCGACCCGTGGGCGCCATGGCAGTGCAGGTCAACCAAGCCCGGCATCAGGATGTGGCCCGCACCTTTTCCGGCGGCATTCCCGTCGGCGGCACTCCCGTTTTGTGCACCCACGTCCCCTGCAGCCTCCCCACGGAAGCCCGACGCCGGGCCGGCGTAGGTGATGTGCCCGCCGCCGACCGCTATCAGGCCGTCCTCGATGTCCATGGTCCCGGACACGATCCGGCCCCGAAGTATCAGTTCCTCGCCCATAAGTCGTCAGCCTCCTGCTGAAAGCGCCGCTGCCATGCTGGCAGCGAGTAAGGGATCAGCGGCATTGGCCCTGGTCCCGGTGGAATGGTCGTAGTTCCGCGCCGAGGTGTGAACGGCATGTACTCCGCTGCGGACCAGCGCGGACATCAGTTCCAGCCGGACACCCCCTCCAGCCATGATCTGTAACGACGGCGCGTGGTCCCGTCCCAGCTCCACCAGCCGGGCCAGCATCGGCAGTCCCGCCGTGCAGTCGGGGCTTCCGCCGCTGGTCAGCACGCGGCTGACTCCGCCGTCGTGCAGCCGGGCCAGTGCATCGGCAGGGTCCACGCCTGCGGCGAGAGCCGCGTCGAACGCCCGGTGGAACGTCACCTCTGCACCTGGACTGTGACTGCGTGCCACGTCTGAAACCCGACGGAGCGCTGCAACGTCAGGGCCGCCGTCGTCCGCCAACATGCCCACCACGACGCCGGCGGCCCCGGCACCCAGCGCCGCATCGACGTCGCGCTCCAGCACCTCAAGCTCCTCGGCGTTGTAGGTGAAGCTGCCCGGGCGGGGGCGGACCAGTACATGGACCGGAAGGCCCACTGCACACGCCTGCTCCACGGTTCCGATGCTCGGGGTGATCCCGTCAGTTTCGGCGAGGGCCGCGCAAAGTTCCACCCTCGCGGCCCCCACTGATGCTGCCAACCGCACGCCTTCGGCACTCTCTACCGCCAGCTCGAGCTGCGGTGTCCGGAGCATGCCCGGGGCCGCGCTCAAAGTCCCTGCCAGGCAGGTTTCCGCCCGAACGTGTCCTGGTAGTACTCGCGGTGAGCCAGCCTGGACGCCGCAGCCTCGTCCAGCAGGACGGTGACGTGCGGATGGAGCTGGAGCGCGGAGGCAGGGCACACTGCCGCCACCGGACCTTCCACGGCCGCCGCGATCGCCTCTGCCTTGGCCTCGCCCATGGCCAGCAGCAGAAGGTGCCGGGCTTCGCGGATGGTGCCCAGCCCCTGGGTCAGCACATGGTCCGGAACATCCGCCGGATCCTCGAAGAAACGGGCGTTGTCCTGCCGTGTCTGCTGGGTCAGCGTCTTGATCCGGGTCCGCGAGCCCAGCGAGGACATCGGCTCGTTGAAACCCACGTGGCCGTCCGTTCCGATCCCCAAAATCTGGATGTCCACCCCGCCTGCTGCCGCAATCGCGGCCTCGTACCGGCCTGCCTCAGCCTCGAGATCCTCCGCCACACCGTCCAGGCCGTGGACAGCGCCCGCGGCGAAGTCAACGCTGTCCACGAACTCTGCCCGGATCACCGAATGGTAGGACTGGGGATGCGCGCTAGGCAGGCCCACGTACTCATCCAGGAGGAAGGCCTGCGCCCCGGCAAAACTCAATCCGCCGTTTCGGTGCCGCGCAATGAGTTCCTGGTAGGTTCCGAGCGGTGTTGAGCCTGTGGCCAGGCCAAGGACGGACGGGCCGCTGCGGACCTGCTGTTCGATGGCGTCTGCAGCAGTGCGGGCCACATCTGCAGGAGCGGGGAGGATGACGATTTCCATGATGTTCAGTGCTTTCGGTTGCTGTGACTGTTGGGTGGTGGCTGGCCTGCGGCCTACTTGGCCGCGTCAGTCTCCACCGTGACTTCGTCGTCTTCCCGGCCGGGCGTCCGCAGGTTCCAGCGCTTGATGACGATGGAAAAGAGGAAGTAGTAGATCACCGCGTAGCCAAGGCCGATGGGGATTAGCAGCCACCCGTTCTCCGACTTGCCGAAGTTGAGGATGAAGTCGATCAGCCCGGCGGAGAACGTGAACCCGTGGTGGATATCCAGCGCGTTGACCAGGGCCATGGAGGTTCCGGTCAGGGCAGCATGGACGATGTAGAGCGGGAAGGCAACGAACATAAAGGAGTACTCGAGCGGTTCCGTGATGCCGGTGAGGAATGCCGTGAGGGCGGTGGAGAGCATGATGCCACCCACAATCTTCTTCTGCGAAGGCTTGGCGTGGCGCCAAATGGCGAGGGCGGCAGCGGGAAGGCCGAACATCATGATGGGGAAGAACCCGGTCATGAAGATGCCGGCGCTGGGATCGCCGGCGAAGAACCGGTTCAGGTCGCCGCGGACCAGTTGGCCGGAAGCGTCGGTGTAGTCGCCGATCAGGAACCAGACGGCGGAGTTCAGGATGTGGTGCAGCCCTGCAGGGATAAGCATGCGGTTGGCAAAGCCGTAGACTCCACCGCCGGCAACGGCGTTGCCTGCCACTGCCTCACCTACGGCTGAAAGGCCTGCATTGAAGAACGGGTAGACAAAGGCAAGGGCGACGCCGGCCACCAGGCTGGCGACGGAGGTCAGGATTGGCACCAGGCGCCGGCCGCTGAAGAAGCCCAGGAAGTCTGGAAGCTTGGTGCGGTAGAACCGCTGCCAGAGCATCGCGGAAAACAGGCCCACCACAATACCGGCGAGCACGCCGTAGTTGATCATGGCTGGCTTGCCCGCGGGGTCCAGCTGTCCGGCAAGTACCAGCGGGGACATCGCCTTGAAGACGCCGTCAATCACCATGTAGCCCACCACCGCCGCCAAAGCGGTGGATCCGTCAGCCTTCTTGGCCCAGCCGATGGCAATGCCCACCGCGAAGATCAGCGGGAGCCAGGTGAAGACGGCGTTGCCTGCCGCCGAGATGACCGCCGCGCCCCCTTCGAAGCCGGGGATGGCTCCCAGCAGATCGGCCTGGCCGATGCGCAGGAGGATGCCTGCGGCGGGCAGGACGGCAATGGGGAGCATCAGGCAGCGGCCAAGGCGCTGCAGTGTTGCGAAAACCCTGTTTGGCTTCTTCTCCGGAGCCAGGGCGGCGGTATCAGATGTTGACATGGTTGCACCTCTGCGGGGTCGGTGGGGCTTGTGGAGTGATGGGGTGAGCCGGTACTGTCTGGTTATGACCAGTTCAGTGTGATCCATCCCACGAGCGCCTGTCAAGGCAGTGGAGAGGCCGCCGGCTATTCAAAAGCCCCGGCGGTGGACGCCATAATTGGTCCACTTGGGCCGCCGGCCCCGGTGATCATTCAGTGCTCCGAACGGGCACCGTCAGAAAGGGCAGCCATGTCCAAAGCAGAAAAGATCATTGAAGGCCTCGGCGGAGCCGGCAACATCGTCGAAATCGAAGCCTGCATCACCCGCCTTCGCACGGAAGTCAAAGACGGCTCACTCGTCAACGAAGCCACCCTCAAGGCCGCCGGAGCCCACGGCGTCCTGGCTGCCGGGACTGCTGTCCAGGTCATTGTGGGGCCTGAGGCTGACAACCTGGCCGAGGACATCGAGGACCTCCTCTAGTGGCGCAGTCCCTGGTTGTCCACGCGCCCATCAGCGGCAGGGTTCTTCCCCTCGCCGAGGTCCCGGACCCCGTGTTCGCGGGCCAGATGGTGGGGTCAGGCGCTGCCGTCGAACCGCCTTCGGGCGAGATGTTCGGCGTCGTATCCCCGGTGGCGGGAAAGGTGATCAAGCTCCTGCCGCACGCCTTTGTTGTGGTGGAGTCGTCCGGGCGGGGTGTCCTCACCCACGTGGGCATTGACACGGTCAAGCTCAAGGGCGAAGGTTTCAAGCTGCTCATTGCCCAAGGGGACACTATTGATGCCGGCGCTCCCGTAATGCGCGTGGACCCCACCGCCGCCCTTGCGGCGGGGTATTCCATGGTGAGTCCCGTCGTCGTCCTTGACACGAAACCTGACACCGCAACCTTGGTCGCATCCGGCACTGTAGCCGCCGGGGCCAGCCTGTTCTCGCTCGACTAGCGCGAACGCCGGGCTGGTTCCTAGAGCCGGACTTCCATGTTGAGGGAGTAGCGGTCCGAGCGGTACCAGGAACGCGAATGCTCGATGGCCAGCAGCCCCGAATAGGAAACGCGGTCAAACGCCAGTACCGGCGCTCCCGTTCCGGTGCCGAGGAGCGCCCCGACGTCCGCCGGGGCGCCCTCGGACCTGACGCTCTGCCGCGCCCGGTCAATTTGGTGGCCCAACTGCGCTGCAAGTGCCTTGTAGACGGATCCCGTCAGGTCAATGTCCAGCAGCCCCCGGGCGTGTTCGGGGTTGTACCAGGCGTCATCCACGCTGACCGGCCGGCCATCCGCCAGGCGGAGCCGCTTGAGGTGGATGGCCTCGGATCCCGGAGCCAGGCTAAGGGCGTCGGCGGTGTCATCGGGGGCCGCAGCGGCCTCCGCTACCAGCACAACGGTGCTGGGCACGTGCCCCATCGCCTCCATTTCCTGGGTGAATGAGGCCAGGTGCAGGGTGGACTGCACAGGGGAATCGGCAACGAAAGTGCCCTTCGCGGGAACGCGGACCAGGTGCCCCTCGTTGACCAGTCGGCCGATGGCGGCGCGCACTGTGATCCGGCTCACGCCATAGGAGTCCATCAGGGTCCGCTCGCTGGGGAGCCGGGCGCCGGGCTCCAGCTCCTCCTTGGCCAGCCTGAGGATGATCAGGCGCAGCTGTTCATGCTTGGGGACCTGGGAATTGTTGATGGCCGCGCTCGCCGCCGGAGCGCTGCTCCCTGGTGCTGCTGTGGCTGGCACGTCGGCCCCTCCAATCCGTGGAGCGGTCCGGTCAGGACCACTGCTTCGGATTATTCCACAGCCTGCTTTGCAAGGGTGCACTCGGAAGCGTTTGCTGAAAGGTGCCGTGCCGGTATTTCCTGCCTAAGGGAAAACCCTTTAGTGTTACTAACACTAAGCATGCTTCCTATCTCAAAAGGGGTTGTACCTGATGCGAAAAGTACCTGCGCTTGGATTGATGACGGCAGCGATGATTGCCTTGGCGGGCTGCACGGGCGGCGGGGGTTCTGCGAGCCCCACGGCCACCGAAACGGCGAGTGCCTCGGCAACCGCAGAAGCAAAGGTCTACTCCGAGGACGAGCTGCGCGAGCTGATCTCGGGCATGAAGGACGAGGACGGCAACGAACTGAAGCTGTACTCCAAGGAACAGGTGGACCAGGGCGGCAACATCGCCAACCTGCTCCTGAGCACGGCGACTGTGGACCCTGAAGACTGCAAGGACATCGCCACCGCAGGACTGCTGGACACGGTCGAAAGCGGTGAGATCGCCGTCGCGCTGTCAGAGGGTGACCAGCCCCGCACCGTCTCTGCGCAGTCGGGCAGCGAGGGGCCTGACGCCGTCGAGGTCCTGGATGAAATCAGCAGCAAGATGGACCAGTGCGCCACGTTCTCCGTAACAGCGCTGGGTCAGACGTACGAGGTCACCAGCGAGGAGCTCCAGGCTGACACGGATGCCGAAAAGAGCTTCGGCACGCTCAGCACCCGCAGCGGGGAGAACCAGCAGAAGCTGATGCAGGTATCCGCCGCCGAGGGCAGGCTGCTTGTCGTCGCCACCAAGAGCGGTGCAAACCTCGGCGATCCGGACCAGAAGGAACTCGAGGACCTTATCAACGAGGTGCTGAAGAAGGCCGACGGCGGCAGCGCAACTTCCAGCCCGACATCCACCAGCACCTCCGGTTCCGCCAGCACGTCGTCACCGAGCGGTTCTGCGTCGCCTGAGGCAACAGAAACCGAGACTGAAGAGGCGGAGACGTCCTCCGCTTCGCCGACGGCCACGCCCTAGGCTGGTGCGTCTGGCAAATAGCAGGGCGGGCAGGGACATGGATAGTCCTGCCCGCCTGCTTTGTTGGGGATCTGGCCGGCAGAAAGCGGGGCGGGCTGAGGGGGCAGCACCGTACACTGAACCAACCAATACCTAGCATGAAGACATGGCGGACTCAATGAGCGATAAGCTGCACCTCACTCCGGAAGACCAGTTCCCGGAGGATCTGGAAACAGTCCCGGACCACGAATTGCAGGTACTGGACAGCCAAGTCCAACGCCAGCTGGATCACGAAGTGGTGGTTGACGGCGAGCCGAACCCCGAAACCGAGTTCCGCCACTACGAACTGGACGAAGAATTCAACGACCGCGACAAACGCTGACGCGCCGGCCCACGGGCGTTGGGTGAAAGGCAGGATCATGACCACTTCGAATGAGGAACCCCGCAACACTGCCGACCTTCGTGGTCCGGGTGACCCCGACGAGGCCGGGCAGGTGACGCAGGCTCCGCAGGGCGGCATGCACCCGGAGCTGCCCGGTGCCAGCAATATCCGCGAAGAGCAGCAGGGGCACGCGGCCGGTACTGTTCCGGCGTCGTACTCCGGAAGCGGCGAGCCGCCGCAGGAGCACAAGCCCGAGGATGCCCTGGCCGAGCCGGGCACCTGGGACGACGAACTCTGAGGTGATTACCCGCGCCGATGTGGATGAAGCGGCACAGCGGACAGCAGGACTCACCCGGCTGACGCCTGTCCTGCAGGCTGACCCGGGTGCGCTCCCGGCCGATGTGTGGTTCAAGTGCGAATTTCTGCAGCACACCGGCACCTTCAAGGCCCGCGGCGCGCTGAACCGCCTCCTTGCCAGCAAAGAGCGCGGTGAGCTGAAGCCTGACGTTGGTGTGGTGGTGGCTTCAGGAGGCAACGCCGGACTGGCCAACGCGTACGCGGCAGCCCAACTGGGAGTGCCGGCAGCCGTGTTTGTTCCGGCTGCCGCTCCGGCTGTGAAGGTGCGGAAGCTCGAAGCGATAGGTGCCACGGTAATCCAGGGCGGAGCCGAATACGCCGTTGCCTACCAAGCGGCTGTGGCGCATGCCCAGGAAACGGGTGCTGTTTACTGCCACGCCTATGACCAGCCCGAAATCGCGGCCGGCGCCGGAACTGTGGGGACGGAGCTGCTGGAGCAGATAGCCGGGATGGACACCGTGCTGGTGGCCGTGGGCGGCGGCGGGCTGATGGCAGGGATCGCTGCTGCTGTCGAAGGCCATGCGAAGGTGGTGGGCGTTGAGCCGGAGAACGCGCCGACGCTCCACGCGGCACTTGCCGCCGGGGAACCTGTTGACGTGGCGGTATCCGGCGTCGCCGCTGATTCCCTGGGGGCCCGACGCATCGGGGACATTGGCTTCTCCGTCGCGGTCCGCGCCGGCGTCGTCAGCGTCCTGGTATCCGACGCCGACATTGTCGCCGCACGTTCCCTGCTGTGGAACGACTACCGCATCATGGTGGAACACGGAGCTGCCGCCGCCTACGCTGCCCTGACCGCGGGTGCTTACGAGCCGAAGCCGGGGGAGCGCGTTGCGGTGGTTTTGTGCGGGGCCAATACGGACCCGGCCACCTTCCAGGAAGGGCAGCCGGGCCCGGTCGAAGAGTAGGGCTTAGCTGCAGAACTGGCTGTAGGTGCTGCCAGCCTGCTCGTAGCCGGCCTGGAGCTCGGAAAGCCTGGCCTCGTCCGGTGTTTCCTTTGCCTGTTCGTCCGTGTATTCAAGGATCGACTGAAGGGCGGGCTTGAGGTCATCCGATGCGACGGCATGGATGGGGCGGATCTGGTTGGCCAGGCGGTTCATACCCGTCTTGCCGGCGTTGTTCGCGGGGTTGGATACAACGCTCTGGATCCGCTCGCAGGTTTCCGCGGTGGAGAGCTGGTTCGAAGCGGTGCAGGCTGTGGCGGAAAGAACGAGTCCGGCAGCGAACAGGGCTGTGGTGAGTTTCTTCATGGGTCCCTCAGTAGTTGATTGAGGTTTTGATTGTAAGCAGAATCCGGGACACGGTGCTGGTCTACCCTGCCTGCGGCCGGGACTATGAAGGGGGCATCGGGCTCTGGCGGCCCTTCCGGCAGGTGCTTAAACTGGCATCACCATCGTGCGGAGCTGCCGCAGATTGGGCCCCGCGCATCAGCCCAATTCAAGGAAGCATCATGCGCCGAACAGTACAGCGCCGTACCGCCGTGGGATTCATTGCTCTTTTGGTACTGCTGTTACCGACGGCATCGCCGGCAGCGGCCTCAGCGCTTTCCCGCGACGATGTCATAGTCCTGGACGGCGCCACGTCAGCAGAGGGCATTGCCGCAGGGGAAGAAACAACTTTTTACGCCGGGGAACTGCTGACCGGCGATATCTTCCGTGGCGACATTGGTGACGGAAAGGCCAAGCGTTTCATTGACGCGCCGGAGGGCAGGATGGCCGTCGGAATGAAGGCGGACGTCCGGAATGACCTGCTGTTTGTGGCCGGTGGATCCAAGGGGAAGGCATATGTCTATAACACCGAAACCGGCGACACCGTCCAAGAATATGATCTTGCCCCCGGCTTCATCAATGACGTAACCCTCACCCCGGACGGCGCCTGGTTCACCAATTCGGCCGCGCCCGAGCTCTACTTCATCCCGGTTAGCCGCTGGGGCAAGCTCGGCAAAGCGGAAGATGTGGAGACATTGAAGGTAGGCGGTGAGGCAGGCGAGCCATTGCAGCCTAACCAGTTCGGATTCAACGGCATTGCAGCAGCCGAAGACGACGACGTGCTCATTGTCGCCCACACGCAGAACCAGGCCCTCTATGCCGTTGACCGGGACACAGGCGAGAGCAGCAGGATTAAAGGACCGGACCTGAAGTTCGTGGACGGGATCCTGGCGAAGGGCGATACCGTATGGGCGGTTCAGAACAGGGCCAACCAGATCAGCCGGCTGGAGCTCTGCGACGACTTGTCGTCATTCACGGTTGAGGACATCACCACGAGCAAGCATTTTGATGTCCCGACGACGGTTGCCAGGTTTGGCGATACCCTCGCCGCTGTCAACGCGCAGTTCATGCGCCCTGCCAGCCCGCATGAAGTGGTGCTGGTTCCTGCGTGGGACTAGCGGGCCAAAATTGGCTGGCGCTAACGTCGCCCTTGGAGCCA
This sequence comes from Arthrobacter sp. Hb9-2, assembly GCF_059091165.1. Taxonomy (NCBI): domain Bacteria; kingdom Bacillati; phylum Actinomycetota; class Actinomycetes; order Micrococcales; family Micrococcaceae; genus Arthrobacter; species Arthrobacter sp. Hb9-2. The sequence goes on from NZ_JBNHGJ010000004.1 coordinate 10,707, forward strand.
TCTACTGCCAGCCAGTTTTGTATGTCCGGGCGGACAGGGGCCCCTAGATGGTCCGCGGCGCCTTGGCGAGGTTGTCCTTCAGTTCCTGGGCGGTCTGCCGCACCCCATACGCCGGCCGGTCGCGCTCCACTCGCCAGCTCTCCTCCAGCAGCCCGATGTTTACAGCATCAAAGCCGAATTCGTCATAGAGACGGGTGACCAGTTCGGCCGCTTCCGGGTAGTCGCTGGCCGTGGCCAGTGCCCGCCGGTTCTCCGTGCCCATCGGTGCCCCGTCCGTGGTGATTTGGGCGGCCCCAATGTGGTTGAAGCCCTTGGCCACCTTCGATTCCGGCAGGTGCTCCTGCAGCAGCCCGGAAGTGGTGGCCTCCCCGTTGTCCAGGGCCGGGACGTGACCGTCGCGTTCCCAGTAGTAGTTGTTGGTGTCGATAACGATCTTGCCGGCCAGCGGCTCCGCAGGAATGTCCCTGTAGTTCTTGAGGGGAACTGTGACCACGGCGAAATCGCCGGCCGCTGCTGCTTCTGCCGCTGTGGCTGCCCGTGCCCTGGGGCCGAGCTCCGCGACCAGCCCGGACAGGGTTTCCGGGCCTCGGGAGTTGCTGATGACTACGTCGTAGCCCAGCTCCACCGCCTTCCGCGCGATCTGGCTTCCAATGTGTCCTGCACCAATGATTCCGATGGTTGTCATACCCGGCCCAACTCCGCTTTGCCGGCAGATATTTCCGCACCCACGGTACGCATAACGAAACGTGATAGAACAAATTCGCCCACAAAAGCAACGCCAAAATCCTTGACCCGCCCCCGCCGGCGCTGATAGACCAGTAGGGCAGAAAGCGTTTTCCACTCTTCGCCAGCCACCCCCCTTCTCCCCGGAGCCGGGCGGTCAGCCTTAGTGAAACGTTCCAAACTGTCGTGCGGCAGACTCAGCTGCCGCCGCATCAAAGGAGATGTTCCCTTGCTCTATCCCTCACAATGTTCCCGTCCGTCCCGGGCCGGCCGCGCCTGGAAGGCTGCTCCGCTGGTGGCGGCTGCCTCACTCACCGTCGCCGTACTGGCGTTCACCGGCGTGCCCCTGGCCCAAGCCAACCCCAGCACGGCCCCCGGGCAGTCCGGCAAGGCAGGGCTCCAGCGCCAGGTGGAGAACCTGGACCGGGCACCTGTGGCTGTACTGACGGACCAGGGCGTCACCCTGGGCTGGCGCATGCTGGGCCTGGACAAGGACAGCGTGGGCTTCCACGTGATCCGCGACGGCGTCCAGCTCACCGAAGAGCCCATCCGAAACACCACCACCTACGTTGACCCTGCCGGAACCGCAGACTCCAAGTACGTCATCAAGACCGTGGGCAACGGCAATGGGCAGGACAAGCTCAGCGCCGAGGTCACCCCACTGGCCCAGAACTACCTCGCCATCAAGCTGGACAAGCCGGCCGACGGCGTCGGAAAGGACGGGAAGCCGTACACGTACTCGGCCAACGATGCCAGCGTTGCAGACCTGGACGGCGACGGCAGCTACGAGATCGTCCAGCTCTGGAACCCCTCCAACGCGCAGGATAACTCGAAGTCCGGCTACACCGGCAACGTGTATGTTGACGCCTACAAGATGGACGGCACCAGGCTGTGGCGCATCGACCTGGGCCAGAACATCCGTGCCGGTGCGCACTACACACAGGTGCTTGCCTACGATTTCGACGGCGACGGCAAGGCTGAAGTGTCCATGAAGACGGCGGACGGAACCAAGGACGGGGCCGGAACCGTGATCGGCGACCCCGCCGCGGACTACCGCAACAGCGGCGGGTACGTGCTGTCCGGGCCGGAATTCCTTACGGTCTTCAACGGCGCCACCGGCACCATCATGGACACCGTGCCCTACGACCCGCCGCGGGGCAACGTCAGCTCCTGGGGTGACAACTACGGCAACCGCGTGGACCGCTTCCTGGCGGGCGTCGCGTACCTCGACGGCGAGCGGCCGTCCATGATGTTCAGCCGCGGCTACTACACCCGCGCCGTGCTGGTCACCTATGACCTGGTGGACGGCAAGCTGGTGAAGCGCTGGACGTTCGACTCGGACGTTTCCGGGGCAGAGTACAAGGGCCAGGGCAACCACAACCTGTCTGTGGCCGACGTTGACCAGGACGGCAAGGACGAGTTCGTCTTCGGTTCAATGACCATCGACGACGACGGCAAGCCGCTGTACAACACCAAACTGGGCCACGGCGACGCCATCCACACCAGCGACTGGGATCCGTCCCGCCCCGGGCTGGAGACCTTCGCCGTACACGAGAGCATGAGCCAGAGCGGCAACCGCGGCGCCACCTTCCGCGACTCTGCCACCGGCGAGGTGCTGTGGAGCATTCCCGCTACCCGGGACACGGGGCGCGGCGCCGTCGGGGATATCGATCCCCGCCACGCCGGCGCTGAAGGCTGGGCTGTTGGCGGCGACGCTGCCTGGAACTCACCTGTCGGCTTCCTGATGTCTTCGAAGGGCGAAAAGATTGCCAACAAGATCCCGGCCGCCAACTTCATGGCCTGGTGGGACGGCGACCTCCTCCGCGAAATCGTTGACCACGACTTCGACGCCGCTGCCGGTGTGGGTGTCCCCACCGTTTCCAAGTGGAACTGGGAAACCGAGACCAGCGACCGCCTGCTGACGGCTACCGGCGCCAGGACCAACAACCACACCAAGGGCAACCCCTCGCTCCAGGCGGACCTCCTGGGCGACTGGCGCGAGGAACTGGCCTTCCCGTCGTCGGACAGCACCGAGTTGCGGATCTACACCAGCACCTCGCCCACCGAGGTCCGGCTCCGCACCCTCATGCATGACCCGATGTACCGGACGGGCGTGGCACGCGAAAGCGTCGCGTACAACCAGCCGCCGCACCCGAGCTTCTTCATCGGTGAGGGTATGGAAACCCCGGCCATGCCGTCCGTGAAGTACGCCGGCACGGACCAGTAGCACCAGAACAGCGAAGCGCCGCCCGCCTCCAATAGGAGGTGGGCGGCGCTTTCGTTATGTCCGGAATGTCCGACACCGGAGCCCTGCCTCAGCGGCAAGCCTCAGCCTGTTTCCGGCGTCGGTATGTCCCGCCTAGCGCTGGCCGATTCCGGCGACGGGCGGCAGGCCGCCGTCGGGCCCGCGGTCGTCGTCGCGGCGTTCCGCGCCGCTCAGGTTCTCGCCTTCGGCGGTCCCGTCGGACTCGCCGGTGGTGTCCACCAAGCCGTTCGTCTGATCGAAGGCGTGACCGATCCTGTCATCGCCCAGGTCGGCGACGGAACCCGTGGAGCCGGCTGCCGCCATCGTGCCCGTTGTTGTGCCGGTGCTCTTGGTGTCTGTCGTTGTGTCCGTTGAGATGGGCGTAACGGTGACTGGCTCCCCAGGAACCACAGGAGTTACCGTTTCATCGGCAGCTGCAGTGGTGTCCTTGTTGCCGCCGGCGGCCATGGCTGCTGCTACACCCGCTGCCGCGGCAACACCCAGGCCTGCGGCTACCTTGCCGGAGATGCCCGCCTTGCCTGAGTCGCCACGCGATCCTGCTGCGTCCTCGACGCCGGGCGTGCCTGCGGGTGCCCCGGAGCTGACGCTGCCGCGCCACGCTCCGCTGGCGTAGCCCTCATCCTCGATAAATTCCTTGAACCGCTGCAGGTCTGCCTCTGCCTGGCGCTCCACGACGTTGAGCTTGTCGCCCACCTTCTCAATGATGCCTTCGGGCTCGTACTCAAGCGTCAGCTGCAGGGAGGTCTGGCCGCCGCCGATGTCCTCGAACTCGATTGCGCCGGCGTTTGTGGCGCCTTCCGTAGCGGCCCAGGCCACTTTGCGGTCGGGGATCTGCTCCAGGATCTTGGCTTCCCACTGCCGGCGGATGCCACCGATCTCGGCCACCCACTCCAGCCGGTCGTCACTGAGCTGCGTCACGCTCTTGACGCCGCCCATGAAGTGCGGGAACTCCTCGAACTGGGTCCACTGGTTGTAAGCGGTGCTTACCGGTACGTTCACCAGAATGCGTTTTTCCACCTTCGTGCTCATAACGTCTCCTTCGCTTGTTACCGGAAGCTGATGAGTCGGTAAAATCATCAGCATGCTTACCAACATACCTTTTCGGGTGGCTGGTTTCCAGAGCAAGTAATAACGGCTGCGGCAGGGGGCGCGGAGAGTCCGTGTCGTAGAAGGGCTGGTCAGGGCTGCCCGAAAAGGTTGCCGTAGGGCGGGATTCCCTCCCCGTTATGGCGATTTCGCCGGGCAGTGGAGCTGTAGTTCTCGCCTTCAGCTGTTTCGTCCGACTCGCCCTCGAAGTCCACCAGGCCGCCGGTTTGGTCGAACGGGTGCTCAAACCGGTTGTAGGGCCGCGGCTCTCCGGTAGTCCCTGCGGTTGTCTCTGCAGTCCCAGCTGTCGCCGTGGGTGTTGCCGCTGCCCTGGTGGCTGTCCCCGGAATGGTCTCGCGCCAGGCCCCGGTGGCGTGGCCCTCGTGTTCGATGAATTCCTTGAACTTTTTCAGGTCGTGCTCTGCCTGGCGGCCCACGACGTGGAGCAGGTTGCCCACCTTCTCCACCACGCCTGCAGGCTGGTACTCGAGCGTCAGTGCCAGTTCGGTCCTGTTGTGTCCGATGTCCCGAAATTCGATCGCGCCGGAGTTCGTGGCACCCTCGGTGGACGCCCAGGCCACTTTGCGGTCCGGTACCTGCTCGACGATTTTGGCTTCCCACGTCCGGTGGACGCCGGCGATGTGGGCAACCCACCTCAGGCGGTCATCACTCAGCTGGGTCACGCTGTCCACGCCGCCCATGAAGTGCGGAAAATCCTCGAACTGCGTCCACTGGTTATAGGCCGTGCTGACCGGCACATCCACCACGATCCGTTTCTCCACTTTCGTGCTCATCATGTCTCCTTTGACTGAACCGAATCCGATGAGAGAACTGAGGTCATCAGTAGTTTTACGATAGCCCCGCCGGAAGCCCCCAACCACCCATGGGAGGGGACGGACGACGGCGGCACCTGGCGTTTGGAATTCAGCCCGCCGGGGTGCCGCCGTCGTACGTCGGAGCCTGACGGCTAGCGCAGCTGGTTGCCGATCAGCGCCAGGTTCTGGATGACTGCCAAGCCGAACTGGGAGGCGTCGTTGGTGGAGACGGTGGGTGCCTCGTCCACGGGCAGCAGCACCTGCGGCGGCTCGATCGTCCGCAGCGTGAAGGCCGATTCGTGGTTCAGGTGCTCCCCGCCTTCCGCGAAGCTCGTCCAGGCCCGGGCGGCCAGCTCCGGGTCGTTCAGCCGGGCCGCGGCGTAAGCCGTGAGGCGGCTGTGCGCCTGGGTGAGGTAAATCCCGGTCAGCGGCTGGCCCACGGCCTCCACCTGCTCCTCTTTCGTGGCCAGGAAGAGCCGGCAATACTGCAGCCAGGCCCGCTCGAACTCCGGATCACGGACCAGGTCCACCAGTTCGCTGCAGATTTCCACCAGCCCGAAGACTGCGCTGAGGTGTGAGACCTGGATGAGTTCCCGGCCGGTATCGAACCGTCCCCTGTCCAGGTCGTACAGGGCCTCACCGGTGAGGAAGCCGTACTTGAGTGCACCGATGTCCGCCATGGTGCCCAGCAGCCGGTCGCGGGAGCGGGGGTTCCCGGTGCGCTCCCAGTCGGTGAGCCACGTGGCCGCCAGGGAACCCCAATCCGTGCCCAGCCCCACGCCGAGTGCGTTCCGGTTGGGACGGTAGGTGTCGGCGTCGGGCCGGACCTTTCGGACCGGGTCCAAACCCAGGAAGTTCTGGTCGCTGTCCACCAGTTCGGACAGCAGGTCCCCGGTCCGTTCGTCCGCCGTCAGGTAGTAGTAGAACCGGCGGTAGGCGGGGGTGCTGATGCGCAGCTGCTTGGCGCTGCAGCCCCAGTGCTGGACATTGTGGCGGGAGCCAAGGCCCTTCCAGGGGCCGAGGTGGTAGACGTCCACCTCGCCGGTGTGCCGGGTCATGGCTTCGGCGAAGCGGAAGACGTCTGCCCGGCCGGAGCGCAGGTACGAGTACCAGAGCCACAGGTCCGGGGAGAGCTCGGAGTTGTCCCAGGCGTAGCCGCCCACGTCGTACCGCCACACGTGCCGGTCATGATCGTAGGTGTGCATGACGTCGCCGTAGTTCCAGAAGCCGTACCAGCGGCGCTGCTCCACCTGCCCGGCATAGAAATCGAAGTGGAAGTCCAGGTGGTCCTCAAGTTCGGCCCGGGCGGGGGTGCTGCGGTCCACGGGGTCCCAATCGCCGAAGACGCCCACACGGTGCAGGTATTCGGGTGTGGCTTGCAGCAGGGCCGGGATTGAGGCGGCTTGAGCGTCGGCAGCGACGCTTTCCGTTGCGGGCGTGCCCTCGTAGGCGAAGAGAGTTAACTCATGTGTGCGGGCAATCCCGGTGGCTTTGCCGAAGCCCGGCTCGTAGTCCTCATACGTGATCTCGAGCCCCTCGAGCTGTTCTTCGAAGGTGTCCTGGCCCAGGCCATCGTGGTAGAAGCGGAGGTCCATGGGCTGCGCCTCGGGGGAGTACAGCCAGGCGGTCATTGACGGCTCGCCGGTGGCCGCACCACGAATGTCCAGCTGGCCGGGGTGGGACTGCCAGAAGTCCTTAATGCCCACGCCGAAACCGCCGCGGGTATCGCTCAGCGAGCAGAATCCGGCCGACCTGGTTCCGCCGGAGATCCCCACCCAGGCGTGGCCTGCGGCGGTGCGCTTCCGGAGTTCGAAGCCGTCCGCGCTGAGCTGCGTGAGCGTGTAGTCATTCCACGCGGGAATCAGGTGGAGCCGCTCCGAAACCTCCGGGTTCCATCCGGTCAGCAGCGGCGTGGGCCGGCCTTCCACCTGCGCCCGGCGGACCTCCTCGCCCGGGTCCCGGCGCAGGCCGGTGAGCCCACGCACGCCTTCAACCAGGAATCCGCCGTCGGCCCCGGCGATCCGGATGTGCCGGTCATGAAGCTCGGCCTCCAGCGGCAATGAAAACCGAACGCCCAGCCCGGCCAGGAAGTCCTGCTCGGCGTCGCCATCCCAGATGAATGAATGCACCATCCGCACACTGCGGGCGTTGGCGTAGAAATAGAATCGCACCACAAACGGCAGCCAGCTGCGGCGGCCGCTGGCCGGCGCGTCGGGGCGGTGTTGTCCTTCCAGCCGAACGACGGCACGAACGGGACCAGCTTGTTCAATCACGACGGCGGTGACCTCGCCGGTGAAGGCCTCCCGGCTGGCGGTGCCCGCACCCTCCGGAATGCTGTCCTGCAGAAGGCTGACCAGGCGGGCATCCCGGGCCACTTCGGTTCCGCCGCGTGTAAGGCTGCTGAAAAGGTGGGAACCGCTGCAGTCGATCACCATCTGCAGTGTGCCCGTGTCCACCGTGAACGCTTCGGCCGTTTCGGTGACGGTGACGCTGGGGAGGCTCGACGGCGGGAGGCCAACTTTGGCGGCTGAGGCGCCGCCGTCGGCCGTTACCTCATATGCCTCGGAGGGAGCGCCGGTGGCAGGGATCGCCAACCCGGCCCATTTGAGCGAACCGTCGGGCCAGGTGGCAAGGGGCCAGGCTTGGCTTGGGGTGGGATTGCCATCCCGATCACGGACGCTGAGTTCCGCAGCGTCCGCTACTTTTCCGCGTGGAAACGGCATACCCCAGGTGGTGCCGCTGCTGATTTCTGCCGGGGCGTCGCCATCGATCCACCTGACCAGCGTATTTTCAATCATCGTGTCCAATTCCGTTGTGTTTGTTTCCGCTATTCCGGTTCATGCCCGGACCGCCAGCACGCGGCCCGCCAAGGAGCGAGAAACCGCTTTCTGATTCGTTTCAAAATAGTCGCAGGCGAAAGCGAACCGCAAGGGGTGGCCACCATCTGGAGGGCGTTTCTTAGCCACTCGCCCCGCGCACGCTGGCGGTTGCGTAGCGTGAGGGCCCTGGGGTTCTCCAGAGTTTGGCCGTAGCGGTGCTGGCGATCAGGCCGACTCCTGCTGCGTTGTTTTGCCGGGTACGCGTGGCGCCCCGTTCTCCCTCGTCTTCGACAGCGTGAATATCCCATAGCGCATTGCACCGGTCCGGTAGGCCAGGATCAGGCGGGGGATGCTCAGGATGAAGATGCGGTTGCGTGCGCCGAGGGCGAAGCGAAGGGTCTCGCGGTCCACGAGCAAGGTCTTCACAAGGCGACGGGCGCACACCGTCCATGTGCGCGCTACGCGGCGGCTGACATCTTCATAGTCCTCGACCGTAAAGCCCGCGGCGATTGCCATTGCCTCGTACTCCTCGCGGGTGCCCATCGAGGGTAGGCGCCCTTCGCGGCAAATCGGCTCGAGCAGGTGGCGGACCTTCCACCCGCTCGCATCAGTCCCAGCGAGCCACGCGCAAACGACGAAGCGGCCGCCGGGCGACAGCACGCGATGTGCCTCGGCGAAGAACCTGGGCTTGTCGACCATGTGCTCGCTCGACTCGATTGCCCATGCGGCATTGGCCGAGGCGTCGGGCAGCCCGTTGACGAGCCAGTCGCGGAGATGGATGTCCACGTCGGGCATGGGACGGGCGGCGGCATAGTCGGCCTGCTCAGCGGAAAGCGTGAAGCCGGTAACGCGGACGCTGTGTGTCACCGCGAGCTGCCTTGCAGTGGAGCCATAGCCGCAGCCGACGTCGACGCACGCCTCGCCGGGCATAAGGCGGAGCCGATCGCCGACGGTGTCGACTAGTGCCTCGACGGCCTCGGCGGGCGTCTCGCGACCCGTCGCCCATAGCCCGTGATGGACATGCTCACCCCACACCTGACGATAAATCGGGTCGAGCTCGTCGTAGTGGTCCGCGACCGCCACGGCGTCCTGGGAAGTATTGGGGACGATCACGCCATCACGTTATAACGCCGATCCATGCCAGCGTAAGGTCTCGCCTCACGAATCCAGGGCTTCTAAGGTCGTTGCGGCGCAACGCAGGCTCCGCTGCGCTCCTTCGAGTGCCGGCGTCACCTGTCTCGTAACTAACGATGAGTACTCGATTTTGGCCTAAAGGTTGCAAGACATAGTTATGAGGGCTAGCAACAGCGCCGAGGCAAGAATTTTCATGCTGGCTGCGCGCTCGACGACCGGCTAACGGGCGGGGAGGACGTGATGCTACGTTTGACCGCAGTGACATTCTTATTTTCTCTGTGACCCAGAGTCGATGCAGCGGTTCCCGTTCGCTTCCCTCGGAAGCGGTGATTTCCTGTGCCCTCGAAGGGGACTCCCTCGCGAGTCCCCATGGCACCCGGTCCTTAACCGAACTCATCCAGAGAAGATCACATGCCCTTCACATCGAGCGACTCCACTGCGCCCTCCTCGCCCGCTCTTAACCGGGAATCATTGCGCCCTGATTGCGGCAACTGCTTCGCGCTCTGCTGCACAGCCCTAGGCTTTTCCCGCACCATGGACTTCGCCATCGACAAACCAGCAGGAACTCCCTGCCGGAACCTCGACTCAGATTTCTCCTGCACCATCCACGACAGCCTCCGACCACGAGGCTTCCGAGGATGCACCGTCTTCGACTGCTTCGGGGCCGGCCAAAACGTCTCCCAAAACCTCTTTCAAGGCGTCAGCTGGAAAGCGGACCCAGGAACAGCGAAAGACATGTTCCCGGCGTTCAAGGTCGTTCGGCAACTCCACGAAATGCTCTGGTACCTGACAGAAGCCACGAACCGGACCTTCGACCCGGACACTTCGCACCACGTCAACGAGCTCAGAATGACCATCGAAGATGTAGTGGGCGATACGCAGCAGGTCCTCTCCCTGAACCTTGGCGACATCCACGGCCGGGTTCGCTCCGTGCTGATGGAAGTCAGCGAAGAAGTGCGATCCTCATATCTCGCCACTGGTGACGATCATCTAGATGCGGCGTTTGTCCCGGGAGCGGACCTCATGGGTAAGAAAATGAAGTCCAGGTCACTGCGTGGGGCGGACCTTCGAGGCGCCTATCTCATTGCTGCGGACCTGCGAGGCTGCGACCTTTCAGGCGCTGACCTCCTCGGCGCTGACCTCAGAGACGCCCGTCTCGAAGGAGCCGATCTTTCCAAAACCCTCTATCTGGCACAGGTCCAACTCAACGCCGCTCAAGGCGATGCACACACACTCCTGCCCTCCGAGCTCGACAGTCCTGCTCATTGGCCCATCAACAGCTAAGGACAACGCACCGGTAATCACCGGCAGGCATCCACATTCGGCAGTTGCCTGCCGGTCAGTACCTGGAACCATCGACGAGTAAGTATTCGGTACCCCATTCCCTGGCTGCACCAATGCCGAACGCACGGTCTGGTCCCTATTACTCGGCCGTACCTTACAAGCCCGGCAAGTCGTGAAGCACGGCCGGGGCTTGACGTCATACTTGCATTTTGCAAGTATGGGCCGCATGAGCCTTTTCATTACCTGCCCGGTTGAGAGCGTTGAGCGCGCTACCGCTTTTTATACCGCCCTAGGGTGGACCCTCAACACCAACATGTCCGATCACAACGTGTCATGCTTCGCGATGGCCCCCGAGCAGTACGTCATGCTCGGCAGCCGCGAGATGTACGCGAGCGTCGGCGGCGCCGAGGAGCTGGTCGGCGGACCCGACACCCCCTCGAAGGTCACGGTCTCATTCGACCTCGGCAGCCGCGAGGCGGTCGACGAGCTCATCGAACGCGCCGGCGCCGCCGGCGGGCGGATCGGTGACACCGACGACTACCCATTCATGTACCAGCGCCAATTTGACGACCCCGATGGCTACCACTACTCGCCGTTTTGGATGAAGCCGGACGCCGATCCGACCGCGTGAGCAACCTCGCTGCGGCCCTCGACATAGTCGGAGCGCGGTGGTCCCTGCTCGTCGTGGAGCGGCTGCTCGACGGGCCACAGCGCTACGGCGATCTGCAGCGTGACCTCGGAGTACCGACCAACATACTTGCGACCCGCCTGCGCGAGCTCGAGGCCGCCGGCGTACTGTCCCGCCTGCCCCTCCGGCACAACACCCGGGCCTACGCGCTGACCGATCGCGGGCTCGCCTTGCGCGAGGCCATCGTCGCGCTAGCACGCTGGGGCGGCGAGGAATGACCTAGGTGTGGCGCGGAATCGCGATGCGCTCCGACAAGCTCCCCGGCAGCTACAAGGCCGGAGCCGAGACGATCCGCGTTGTGGGGGACGAGGCGCTTGTCACGGAGGGCCTCCAACCGCGGCCGGCGTTTTTGCCATAGCCTTTCAAAACTTTCATCGATTCGACAGGACCCGCGTGCAGAACGGCATTTCAGGCAGCAACATGGGTGGCGGCCCCCACTACGACGACCAAGTCCGCAATCAGCACGAACAGGCCCTGGCACGCGGTGACAAGAGAATCCTGTTCCGCGCGGTGGAGGGAAGGCTTCACAGCTACGCCAAAGATGAGCTCGGAGTGGTCACTGCCAGTTCCCACCCCCAGGTGCGGTCCGCTGGCGGCTTCCTGGTGATGGCTTGCGTCTTCGCTGCTGTGGCAGTCTTCTCTGTCTTTCTGGTGGCCGGGCCGGCCAGCAGGGGCCAAGATCGCATGTGGAGCGCCTTGTTCCTGACGGCGGCCGGGTTGGGAGGGGCGGTGTACGCCGTGAGGATGGCGGAAGTGGCAGTTAAGGCTAAACGCCTGCGGGCGGAGCGGGGAATCCCCGACCCGACGACCCGCCAGTTCGATTAATTTATCGCTGCGGCGCTATTGGGAACACGGGACAGTCAAAAAAATCATGAATATGCATCGGATTTTCAGTAATTATTGAGAACCCTTGATTCATCCTCAGGATGGTGAGAGCGGGCACGAATTCAATGCTCCAAAGCTCCCTGGTCGCCTTTGGCGACAGGTACCGGCCGGTCGAAAAGCGCCGGTGATCAGTTGGAATTCAGTGCCTAGTCACGCTGCATCTGAACGGTGATCTCGTAGGAATCTGAGCCTTTTGACGACTCTTCGATGCAGAGTGACTCTCTGCTTGCTCCGTGAGACTCGGTACTGATGCAGCCCACATACCGTCCCAAAACGGGGCCGCCTGAGTTGGACTTTATGCCGAATCGGTTTGCTGTCTCTTCCAGGCTGATCTTGTGATCCACGGACCACCGGGCGGACAAACGCAGGCAGGATGTGTCGATGGAGAGACATCCGGGGTCGACCTTGGGATCGTGGCGGAAGACCTCAACCCAATCAGCCTCCGGCACGTTGTCAGCCCGGGCCATCATTTCGCTAGCCTTCTCCGCCTGGGTGCCTCCACCACCGTTGATTTCTTGGACGAGAGCGGAGCATCCCATGAATCCAAGGATGCAGAGCAGTGTCACTGCCAGTGCGATTCCACCGAGTATCCAGCCAAGTTTGTTCTTTTTCTGCGGGGGAGGCCCCTGCCACCCGTGCTGTGGTGGTCCATAGTAGGGCTGTTGCGGATGCTGCCCCTGGCGGGGGTGGGGCGGTTGAAGTGGATACGGCGGCTGGTGCTGTTGGTGCGAATCCATTGCGTAGCCTCTCTGGTTGAATTACTTGCGTCTCCTGCTGGTTGCAGCCCGCCCGGGTTACCGGCACTCGGCGGCGGGTCTGTAACGGCAACGAGCCGAAGGCAGTTAGGCCGGGCTGACATGCACGATGATGACGTGGGTGTTTTTGGAGCCGTCGTAACGGAGGTCGTACTGGACCTGGAGGCCTGTTGAGGTCCCCGGCGCCAGCGCAAAGTCGCTCTTGTCCTCCGGCCGGCTGGAGATGGAGTCGATCCAGCGCTCGGCGGTATCACTGGGGATGCCGTAGCGGTGCACGGCGTCACGGATCAGGGCGGTGTAGTCCTCCAGAGACGCGGCCGTGAGGAAGTAGGTGACTTCGGTGAAGTCAGACCTTGTATTCATGCCGTTCAGGCGCAGTCTGTCGGTTTTCGCGCTGACCGTTCCGCTGGCCCCTGGATCTCCAGGGAAATTACGCCCTCGGGCATGAGGACATCCGGGGCTTCGTTCTTGCCATCCTTCAGGCCGACGCTCTCCTTCGTGAGCCGTCCTGAGGTCATATCCAGCCGGGCGGATTTGGACGCCCTGATTTGTGCGATCCCGGCCTCATCCAGGCGGGCGTAGCCGTCGGCGGCCGCTGTTGCTGTGGTGGTAGCGTCAGCGCCTCCATAGGGGACGACGCAGCCGGTGAGCAACAGCGGGACAAGCAGAATCGACGCGGCAAAGCCCTTCAATGTATCCCCCAATAAGCGTGTGTGACCGTCAGGCCAGTAAATCATTATGCATGGAGGACCAAGGAACTCCGAGCCTGGGTAGTTGTCCCCATGGCCGCTGGCGACATTCTCAGCCACTTTGAGGCCCAAGAGGTCGAGGGACGGCCTTGGGGTTGTACCGGGTGACCTCCTCGATCAGAGCATCCCCGCTGGGCGGCCCGCAGGCGAGAGCGTTCCTCGGGCTCCGGCCGGTGCTCGAAATTGCTGGTTGGTGCCCTGGCTACGAGAATCCCCTGAACCGCGTTGAGGATGCCTCGCTCCCGAGCGAGCGGACCCACCGCTTCACCCAGTCGGCAGGTGGGATCAGCTCACTGGTGTCCAGCAGCAGGATGCGCCCTTGCAGCTCAACAATCGACGGCAGCCGATCCGCCAACGCGAGCTGGTCGATGACCTCCAGACATCGACCCCAAGTCCGCCCCGACACGAGCCGCTCCGGCCCGGCGGCCTCCAGGAGGTGAGGTGGACACCGTCAAAAAGCCACAGCTCCGGGCGCAGGTAGCGCTGCATGACTCAGTGCTTCAGAGGTGGCACATCAAGGGCAAGGGCTAAGTGGCGGGCCCGGTGGTGTCCGGAGTGTCAGGTCCCTCGGCCGGGTCCTGGGTGTGTACCCGGATCTCCGTGATGTCGGCATCCGGGTCGCCCTCGGCGGGCGCCTCTGTGTGGACCCGCTCATCCTGCACTGGATTCTCGCTCATGGCTGCTCCTGACCGCGCCGGGGACTTCGCTACAGATCATTCAGCGCTCCCCGGCCCGGGCTGTCAAGCACCTTCCACCGGCTCTGGCCGTGGGTTGGTCTTCTGTGCTGGACTGGTGCTGCAGTGGGCACCAAACCGCCGCCGGACGCGCGGCATCTTTTCCAGAACGAACTTGGACGCCGGTTCGGACCGGCTTTTGGAAGGAACACTCATGGCACCTTTTAAGATCGGATACTTCGTGGGGAGCCTCGCTACCGGCTCCATCAACAGGGTCCTTGCCAATGCGCTGATCAAACTCGCACCGGAGGACCTCGAGTTTACGGAAATCCCCATCAGGGACCTTCCTCTGTACAGCTACGATTACGACGCCGACTTCCCGCCGGAAGGCCGCGCCCTGAAGGAAGCCATCGAGGCTTCCGACGGCATCCTGTTCGTCTCACCCGAATACAACCGGTCCATCCCCGGTGCCCTCAAAAACGCCATCGACTGGGGCTCCCGCCCGTGGGGGAGCAACTCATTCGCCCGCAAGCCCACCGGCATTATCGGCGCCTCCGTAGGCAGTATCGGCACGGCCGTGATGCAGTCCTCGTTCCGCAGCGTGCTGAGCTTCCTGGACGCGCCGCAGCTGAACGCCCCGGAGGCCTACATCCATTACGACGCTGCGGTATTCGGTGAGGACGGCGAGGTCCGGAACGAGGGCACCGCCAAGTTCCTTCGGCACTTTATGGACGAGTACGCGGCCTTCGTTGCCCGTGTCCTGGCCGCCAACGCACCCGGCCACATCGGCGACCTGGAGCACGACAGCGCGAAGCTGACGCGGTAGCGGCACCAAGTGCCGGAAGCTACGGATGCCCGCCGTCCCAGCGACGGCGGGCATCCGAGTCTTGTAGCAGTCATCCCGGTCTTTAGTCCAACGGCAGGGTGACGGTCACGCTCGTGCCCTCACCAGGGGCGGAACAGATGTCCACGGTGCCGCCCGCCTCATGCACGGCTACGGACATGAGGCGGAGGCCGTATCCGTGGTGGCGGCCGCGCGTGGCGAGCTTGCTGTCAAAGCCTGTGCCGTCGTCGGACACCACCAGGCGGATCCCGTGGTCGACGGCGGCGAGCTGGACGTTGAGCTGGGACGCTTCGGAATACTTGAATGCGTTGCTGAGCGCCTCCCGCGCCGACTGGTACAGCAGGGTGGCGCAATCCGCCGGAATCTCGATGCCCCAGTGCGGAGTATCCCAGCGGATGGCCGTCCCCCGCTGACGGAGGGGTGCGGTGAGCCGGTCGATGCAGCCGGCCAGCCCCAAGGTGTAGAAGTCGAGCGGATGTTGATCCGTGAGCAGGCCTTCTACGGCTGTTACTTCGTCTGAAACTACTTTGTTTCCCATGACTTCCTGCTCCTGCAAGCTGTTTGTCTGATACCTCCAGCGTGAACCTCCAACTGCAACGGGTGGCAAGGTTTACCTCAAGATCCCATCAATTTTCCGCGCGGCGATGGGACGCGGGAGCAAAAGCAGTTATCGCTGGAACTGGGAGCGGAGTTCATCTCCAGTGGGGGGCCGGGTGCCGGCCCGGGATACCGTGACGGCGGCGGCAGCGGCCGCGGTGCGTCCGAGCTGTTCGAGGACCGACGGCGCGTAGCCACCGGTTCCGCGGGTGAGGAGTGCCGGGATCAGGGCCGACATGTAGGAGTCGCCGGCGCCAATGGAGTCAACCACTGCGGACTTCGCTGCCCAGTTGCTGAAGGATTGCCATGACCTTTCCGGCGCCGGTGAGGGCTTCCCAGATCACGACGACGTCCGGCGCCTCCCGGGAGGGTTCGGCTTGCCGTTGCTGTGCATGTTTGTTTTTCCTGGCTTGGGTGCTGACCTACGCGAGCTGCGTGACCTGAAGGCTGGTGACGGTTGCCGTGCCGCCGGCGGCGTAGACGGAGAGGTCAGTGCTGGCCTCGGCCGGGAAGATCAGTTCGGTCATGGTGACTTCGCCGTCCTGGGCGAAGACTTCCACAGAGCAGCGGTCCACGAAGATCGTGAGCTGGTAGGAGCCCGAGGTTGCCCGGAGCGGGGCGGTGTCGAGGGAGGGGAAGGATCCGTGGAAGTCTGTGATCCCGGATTTCTGCCGGTCCACGAACAGTTTGGCTTCGCCGGGACGGATGCCGACGCGGGTTCCGTTGGCGCCGTCGCCACGCAGCATGAGCCCGAATTCTTCTGCGCTTCCGGGCGTGAAGGTGGCGTCGATGCGCTGTACGGTGCCTGCCGCACCGGCCAGAACCTGCACGCCGTCATGAATAGTGGTTTCAGTAAGGCAGAACGGGTCCGGGCCGGCCAGGGCAGCCCAGTCGCCCGCGGGCTGCTGGACCAGGCACAGGTCGCCGTCGCGTGTCTGGAGTGAAATTTCACGGGCGAGGCTCATGGGGCTGCGCCAGGGTGTGGTGGGGATGTGGTTGGCGTATTCCCAGTTGTTCATCCAGGCGATCATGAGGCGGCGGTTGTCCGGGGCGTCGCTGAAGGAGACGGCGGCGTAGTAGTCCCGGCCCCAGTCCAGCCACCGGTAGTCGCCCAGCCGGTCCGGGTCCTGGAGGCCTTCCGTCACCGTAGTGGTTGAGGTGAAGGTGGTGCCGTCGAAGTCGCCCACAAAGTATTGTCCGGCTGAGCCGTTGTTGGGCCCGCCGGGGTTGAGGTTGACGGTGAGGACCCACTTGAGGTTTTCCGGGTCGCCGTCCACCGGCAACTGGAAAAGGTCGGGGCATTCCCAGACGCCGCCGGTGGCGTTCGCGGGGCCGAAGGTGCTCAGCAGTTCCCAGTCCTTCAGGTCGTCGGATTTGTAGAGCACCACCTGGAAGTCTTGGGCTTCGACGGCGACCATCACCCAGTAGCTGCCCGCGTCGCCGTCGTACCGGATGACTTTGGGGTCGCGGAACTCGGCGGAGCCACGGCTCAGCACCGGGTTGTCAGTGTGTTTTGTCCACGTGTAACCCCCGTCCAGGCTGTACGCCAAGGACTGGGCCTGGACCCCCTCATGCCCCGAGCCCGGTTTAAAGGCGCTGGTGTAGATGGCCACGAGCGGTGCAGTTGACTCGGTGCCGAAACCGCTGGTGTTGCGCCGGTCATGGACGATGCTGCCGGAGAAGATGTCCTCGTTCTCGTCGCAGGCGATGGCGACGGCGTGTTCCGTCCAGGTCAGCAGGTCGGTGGAGGTCGCGTGCCCCCAGGACATATTTCCCCAAACGTTTCCCAGCGGGTTGTTCTGGTAGTAAAGGTGGTAGACGCCGTCATGGAAAATCAGGCCGTTGGGGTCATTGAGCCAAGTGTTCCGGGCTGCGTAGTGCAGAACCGGCCGGAAGGTCTCGGCTGTCGTGGCGGTCGCGGCAGTCATGAAGGTGGCGTCTCATTTCTTGGCAGGTGTGGTCGCTGCGGGTCCCGTGGGAGTGCCGGCAGTGGGATGAGCGGGGCGGGTGGGGCCGGCGCGGACAGCGCCGGCCCCACCCGTTTTTGGGTGTTAGGAGTTCTTTTTGTAGCGGTCGTAGGCCTGCTGGTAGACCTCGATCATCTTGTCGACGCCGACGTTCTTGAGCTGGGAGACGTAGCCGTCCCATTCCTGCTCAATTCCTCCGGAGACGATCCACTTGGCCATGTTCTGCTTCACCAGGGACGTGACATCGGTCTGGATGGTGCTGATCTGCTGGAGTTCCTCGTTGGACAGGGCCACCGGGGGGTAGCCGTCGTTGCCGGCGAAGGGCTTGTAGAGCTCGTTGACGGTTTTCTGCCGTTCAGCGGCGCGCGGTTCAGGGGCGACCACCGTCGTGAAGTTCTCAGCGGTGTTTGCCTTCGGGCCGCCGGGAGCGACCTTTTGGCGGCGTTCACCTTCGCTGGTTCCGGCCGCGGCTGGGATCTGGGTCAGCAGGCCGCTGGCGTCCTTTTGCAGGGTCTCGCCGATCGGTCCCCAGTTGGCCTGTGCGGACTGGATGGGGTCGTAGAGGTTGTCGGCCCAGCGCATGGTGGCTGCCGGGTATTTGTTGTTCCGCGTAATGGCGAAGGCGCCGCGGGCGATCTCCTGGTTGTTGGCCTGGCTGGCAATCCGCTTGCCGTCCACGCCTTCCAGCACGGGGACCAGGGCATAGTCGGCGGCCCGGTCCGCGCCGACCATTTCGGGGATTTCCCACCAGACAAAGGAGCCGAGGTTTTCGGTGGCGGCCTTGCCCTTTGCCAGGTACGCCTTGTCGTCCTGTGAGAAGGACTCGGGGTCAATCAGGCCTTCCTGGTACCACTCGTGCAGGGTCTGGATTGCCTTTTTGTAGCCGTCCTGGGTGGCGGTGAAGATGACTTTGTCGTCCTGGACAATGCGGTGGTCCATGTTGTCCGGCACGCCGCCGAGGGCAGCGATCAGGTCTACGATGTCCCCGCACCAGGATCCGGGCATAAAGCTCAGCGGGATGGTCTTGCCGGTCCCGGACGCGTCCTGGGTCTTGAACGCCAGCAAAGCATCGTGGAACTCGTCCACGGTCTTCGGCATCGGGATGTTGAGTTTTTTCAGCCAGGAGGTGTTGATGGCGAGTTCGTGGGGGAACTGGACCAGGCCGAGTTCTTCGATGGAGGGCAGCGAGTAGATGTGCCCGTCCGAGGAGGTGATGGCTGCCTTGATGTCAGGCCGTTCGGAGAGCAGCTTGGAGAGGTTGGGGGCGTTCTTTTCGATCAGGCCCTCAAGCGGGATGAGGGTGCCACTGGCGGAGTACGTGGCGATCTCGGCGTCGGTCAGGCCGGTGTTGAAGAACGCGTCGGGCAGGTCACCGCTGGCCAGGATGAGGTTCTTCTTTTCCTGGAAGACCGTCTCGGGCAGGTTCTCCCAGTTGACGTGGATGTTGGTGGCCTTTTCCCATTCCTGCACCACGGTCATGGTGTTGTAGTCCGGGGCCAGTGCGGTTTTGGTACCGGAGAAGGTCAGGTCAAGTTTCTTGCTCACGATCGGGAAGCCTGTTTCCTGGAAACCGAAGTCAGCGGAGGCGTCTTTGATCTCCGTGGTGCCCGAGCCGCCGCCGGAGCAGGCGGTGAACGTCAATGTTCCGGCCAGGACGGCGCCGAGGACGGCGTATTTGCGGCTGAATGCCATGGTCATTCCTTATCTGAGGTGGAGTTGTTCCGAGGTGGGAAGTGCTGTTGCTGCCCGGTGGCGGTTGCCGGGGCGGTGGTAGGAGCTATTTGACGGCGCCGATCATGGCGCCCTTGGTGAAGTGCTTCTGCATGAATGGCAGGGCAATCATGAGGGGCAGGCTCGAGACGACGATCATGGCGTACTTGGTGAGCTCTGCGATCCGTTGCGCTGCGGCATAGGATTCGATGTCTCCGCCGGTGGTTCCGGTGGACGAGACGTCTGACTGGATGAGGATGTTGCGCAGGACGAGCTGCAGCGGGTATTTGGTGTCGTCGTTGAGGAAGATCAGGGCGTCGAAGAACGAGTTCCAGTGCGCCACCACGTGGATCATGATCATGAGCATGATCAGTGGTTTGGACAGGGGCAGCACCATCTTGAAGAAGAACTTGAAGTCAGTTGCCCCGTCCATCTGGGCGGCTTCGCGCAGCTCGTTCGGGATGGTGTGTTCGAAGAACGACCTTGCGATGATCAGGTTCCAGACACCTACGGCTCCGGGCAGGACAACTGCCCAGACGGTGTCGAGCATGCCCAAGTCGCGGACCACCAGGTACTTGGTGATCAGGCCGCCGTCGAAGAACATCGTGATGACGAACAGGAGCATCAGGAATTTCCGGCCCGGCATGTCTTTGCGGGACAGGGCGTAGGCGCCGCAGAGGATGGTGCTGACGCTGACGGCAGTGCCGAGCACTGTGTAGACAACGGTGTTGCCCAGGCCGTTCCAGATCCTGCTGTCGGCGAAGATCCGCTCGTACCCTTCGGTGGTGATGCCCGAGGGGAGGAGCCAGACCTTTCCTTCGTAGACAGCGTTCGGGTCGCTGATGGAGGCGATCACGATGAAGTACAGCGGATACACCACGGCCAGGATGGACAGCACGAGGACGGCGGTGGCGGCGATGCCGAAGGCGCGGTCGCCGTACCTGGCCCGCAGTGATTGCTTGGGGCGGGCCGGGCTGACAGTCCGGTTTGGGGTATCGGTAGTGCGGGGGTTGGTTGTCAGGGACATATCGGCATCACCACAGGGTCGCTTGGTTGGCCCGGCGTGCAATCGTGTTGAAAACGAGCAGCAGCGCCAGGTTGAGGAGGGAGTTGAAGAGGCCGATAGCGGCCGAGTAGCTGAACTGCGCCTGCTGCAGGCCCGCGTGGTAGACGTACGTCTGGATGATTTCCGAGGATGAGATGTTCAGCGGCGTCTGCATCAGCAGCGCCTTCTCAAAACCGACGTTGAGCAGATTGCCGATGGCCAGGATGAACAGGATGGTCACCACCGGCATGATGCCGGGCAGGTCGATGTGCCGGATGCGCTGAAGCTTGGAGGCGCCGTCCACCTTGGCGGCGTCATGCAAGGCAGGATCGATGGCTGCCAGGGCCGCCAGGTAAACAATCATCGAGAAGCCGGCGTTCTGCCACACATCCGAGATCACGTACACGGGACGGAACCATTCGGCGGAGCCCATAAAGAAGACGGGCTCCCCGCCGGCAAGCTGGATGGCGTTGTTCACCAACCCGGACCGGGGTGAGAGAAGGACGAACATGATGCCCACCACCACAACGGTGGAGATGAACGCGGGCGAGTAGAGCACGGTCTGGGTGAACTTCTTGAACCTCTCGCTTTGAAGCTGGTTGACCAGCAGCGCGAGGATGATCGGAATGGGGAAGGCCACCAGCAGGCCGAGGATGGCGATCCACAGCGTGTTTCCGACCACCTGGCCGAACTGGTAGGAGTTAACAAACCTGATGAAGTGGGTCAGGCCCACCCAGGGGCTGCCCGTGAAGCCGTCCACCGGGTTGTAGTTCTTGAACGCTATCTGCACGCCGTACATCGGCCAGTACTTGAAGACCAGGATGTAAATGACGGCTGGAGCTAGTAATACGTATAACTGCCAGGCACGGGAAATTCTCTTGAGGCGGAGCGAAAGAGAATTTTTCCGCTGCGGCAGCGGTGCCGCAGCTGGACCGCCGCGTCGGGCCGGGATGGTGCGGCTCATGGCGTCTCCTTGGGATGGGTCACTGAGTTCCGTTCGATCAGAGGGCAGTCCATGAGCTCGACCCGGCCATCGGGTTCGGCATCCTGGAGGATCAGTTCAACCGCGCGCCGGCCCATGGCGACGAACGGCAATTCAAAGGTAGTCAGGCCCGGCCGCAGGAACGGCGCCAACGTCGCCTGATTATCGAAGCCCACAATGGACACGTCCCCAGGGATTGAAAGGCGCAGGTCAGACACTGCCTGGTAGGCGCCCCAGGCGCCGCGGTCGTTGGCGCAGAAAATCGCGGTGGGCGGGTTGCTGGAGGTCAACAGTTCCATCGCGTACTTGTAGCCGTCTTCCTCGCCGCCACTGCCGAAGCGGACCAGGTCCGGATCCAGTTCCAGTCCGGCTTCCTCGAGTGCTTTCCGGTAGCCCTCGTAGCGTCCGACGGCGGCCGGCAGTCCGCTTTCGAGGCTCTCAATATTGACCAGCGCGATCCGGGAATGCCCGGCCTGGAGCAGCCGTTGGGTGGCTGAATATCCGCCCGTGACTTCGTCAGGAGCGACACTCGCAACCCTTCCGGCCCGATCCTGTGAATTCAGCACCACGGACCGGACGCCGGTCAGGGTCTCTGGAACATCCAGGCGGCGGTGGTACATGCCGGCGTAAACCACTCCTGCAACCCTGTAGGAGAGCATTGTGTCCAGGGACGCAGCCTCAAGCTCCTTGTCCCCGCCCGTGTTGACCGTCAGCAGGAGAAGTCCGTCTTCCCACGCCCGCTGCTGTGCGCCTTCAATGATGGCGCCGGCAAAAGGAGTGGTCGCAACGGTGTCACCGATGAAGCCGATCATCCCGGCGACACCTTCGCGGAGTGTCTTCGCGTGGGCGTTGGTGCGGTAGCCCAGCCGGTTCACTGCGTCCCGGACCTTCCGGCGGGTATCCTCGGAGAACCGCGATCCTGAAGCCGAGTTCAGCACCAGGGATACGGTGGCCTGCGAGACGCCGGCGGCAGCAGCGACGTCGTGCATTGTCGGTCCTGACTTTGGCCGTGAACCAGCCATGGGCACCTCCTCGGGCCGCTAGTAATTCGTGCAGTTATTCGTATAACTGGGTCAACTGTAGCGGGCGTCACGTTGGAGCGTCAATAGGCAGTGGATGACGGCGTGCAGGAATATCTCCCTTGGACGCGGGCTTGTCCCCAATGGCAGGAGCAGCGCACCACGAGGAGGACCATGACTATCAGCACAGGAACAACACCGGGCACGGGGCGGACGGCTCTCGTGGTGGGAGCCACCGGCATCGCAGGATCTGCCCTGGTGGACACCTTGGCAGGCGAAGGGTGGGACGTCCTTGCCCTGTCCCGCAGGCCCGGCACGGAGCGCGCCGGGGTCCGGTGGCTGTCCGCAGACCTGACCTCGGCTGCATCCCTTGCCGGCGTGCTGGGCCCGGAGAATCCCTCACACGTCTTTTTCACAGCGTGGTCGCGGCGCGACACGGAAGAGGAGAACATCACCGTCAATGCCGGCATGGTCCGCGACCTGCTCGCCGCACTCCGCGGCAAGGACGTGGCCCACGTTGCCCTGATGACCGGCCTCAAGCATTACCTCGGACCCTTCGAGTCATACGCAGCCGGGGAGATGGCGGATACGCCCTTCCACGAGGAGGAGCCGCGACTGCCGGTGCCGAACTTTTACTACGCACAGGAGGATGAGCTCTGGGCAGCGGCGGCCGCGCAGGGCTTTACCTGGTCCGTGCACCGTGCCCACACCGTGATTGGGCATGCGGTGGGCAACGCCATGAACATGGGCCTTACGCTCGCCGCCCAGGCCACCCTTTGCAGGGAGCGCGGGGAGCCTTTTGTCTTTCCGGGTTCCGAAACGCAGTGGAACGGCCTGACCGATATGACTGAGGCTGGCCTGCTCGCCGAGCACATGCTCTGGGCATCCACTACGCCCCAGGCGGAGAATGAGGCCTTCAATATCGTCAACGGCGACGTGTTCCGCTGGCGCTGGATGTGGCCGAAGCTTGCTGCCTATTTCGGCGTGGAGTGGGAGGGATACGAGGGGCAGCCACGGCCCCTCGAGCAGTCCATGGCGGGGCGGGGAAACCAGTGGAGGGAACTTGCCCGGCGCCATAACCTCAGCGAGCCGGAGCTGGACCGGGTCGCCTCCTGGTGGCACACCGACGGTGACCTGGGGCGCAACATCGAGGTAGTAACAGACATGGGCAAGAGCCGGGACGCGGGGTTTACCGGCTACCGCCGGACCCTTGATGCCTTCATCGCGCTTTTCGAGCGCTACCGGGCGGACAACCTCATTCCCTGACCGGGGCGCTCGCCGGGGGCGGTGCCGCTGGTTTTCAGGCGCCGCTGCCCGGCCCCAGGGCAGAAGGATTGAAATCACGACGGCGGGATGCGGCTCCGGGCCGCGTCCCGCCGTCGCTTCCTGCTCGGTTAGAGGCCCTGGCGTGCCAGGTCCTCCGCCACGAGCCGTGCCAGTTCAATGGCGCCGGCCCGGTTGGGGTGCAGGGTGTCGCCGGTCATGAACAGGGCCAGCGTCGCCTCCGGACCAATCTCCGTAAAGTAGGCGGACGCCAGGACATTCAGGTCAACCAGAGGGATGCCCTCCTCCTGTGCCAGGGCAACAGTGGAGTTGCGGTACCAGCGGTTTACTGAGGAATGGACGCCGTCCACGAAGTCCGTTGCCCGGCCCTGCGGCGTGACCAGGACGGGCGTCGCTCCGGTGGCCGCAACCTGCCGGACCATGTCCCGCATAAGCTCCTTGAACTCCGCCTCGGTGGTGGTGTTTTTGGCAGCAGTGTCGTTGATGCCCATCTCCAGCAGGAACAGGTCGCCCGGCTTGATGTACTGCAGGATGGCTTCCAGCTGGCCGTCATTGCGGAAGCCGCGGGCGATCTGTCCGCCGGTTGCCATGTTCCGGACGTCGAAGGCTTCCGGGTCAATAAACTGCGGGAGCATCTGGCCCCAGCCGCCCTGCACGCTGGTCTCCAGCGGGTAGTAGCTGGCAACTGTGGAATCCCCGCCCACCCAGATGGTCGGGTCCATCTCCGGATGGCGGGACACCTTTTCGATTTCCAGTGCGCTCAGCGTGAAGGCCGTGCCAACCTTGCCTTCGGTAACCAGCAGGTTCAACTGGCCATCAGTTACGGGAAGCTCGAAGGAAGCCGTGGCGCCGTTTCCGGTCAGGTTCATTTCCTGGAAGACGCCCTCGGCCGCAATGCTCGCGCGGGAGGTGTCGCCGAGGGTGACGGACACCTTGTACAGGCCTTCCTTCAGGTCCACATCAAAGGTGTTGGCGCTCTTGGTCCCGAACTGCAGGAAGCGGACGGCGTCGCTCCCTGCCCCGGTTCCCTTGGCGGGGACGTTGGCCATGTGCTCGGGGGTGTTGAAGCCGTAACGCTTCTCGGGGTTGTACGCGTCGGTGGCGTTGACCCCGATGTACCCCTGTTCAACCGCTCCGCTGCCGAAATCAAAGAGGTAATTGCTGGGCTCAGCGTGTGCGGCAGGTGCGGACAAGCTGACTCCTGCACCGCTCACCAAGGCCGCGGCTGCCAGGCAGCAGGCAACGGTTTTTCTGGTGGGCTTGCGGGACGTGTTGCGCAGGCTCGGACTTTCGGTCACGTTCATCTCCTTCGATGACGGGTGGGGCGGGGACCACGGCGTCGTGTTCTTGTATCGATTCAAAACGGCCGGCAAGGACGGCTTGATTCGAATGGGGCTGGCCGGGGAGAAATTTGAGGTACCGGCGTTACAGCATTTGTAACAGCCCACAACCTGACTGGTCAAGCGATTTTGGGCGATTTCTGTTCTGTTTTGTTCCGCAATGTGGCAGATGGATCTCTCAGGACTGGGCTGGCGGAAGGGCCCCGCTAGCCCAGTTCCCCGGTTCCAGCTGCGGCAATGGGCAGGATCCTCTCCCAGAAATCCGCGGGAATGTCCGTGCTGGCCAGCTGCAGCGTTTCCTGGACGCGGTCGGGTTCGGACATGCCCACGATGGTGGAGCTGACCCGGGGGTCGCGGGTGGAGAACTGCAGGGCAGCGGCCGCCAGCGGCACGGAATACTCGGCACAGAGCGCCTCCATCTTCCGGACCCGCTCGATGATCGCCGGACTTGCCGGGCGGTAGCAGTAGTTGGGCGCGGCGTCGGGCCCTTTCACGAGCATGCCACCGCCAAAAGGTGCCGCATTGATGAACGCCACCCCGCGTGCCATCGCGTCCTGGATCAGGGGCTCGGCGGTCTGGTCCACCAGGGTGTAACGGTTGTGGCTGATGACGACGTCGAACAGGTCCGTGGCCAGGTACTTCAGCTCCAGGTCAATCGGCCCGCCCGCCACGCCCAGATGCCCGATGATGCCCTGGTCCCGCAAATCAACCAGCGCCTCCAGCGGCCCGCCCTCCCTGGTGCCTTCCTCGAAGGTGATCTTTTCCGGATCGTGCAGGTAGACCAGCTGCAGCCGGTCCATGCCGAGCCGCTCGAGGCTTTCCTCCACCGAGCGGCGGACGCGGTCCCCGGAGAAGTCATTGGTCCCGCTGATGGGGTCCACCTTGGTGGCCACAACGAAGCCCTCCGGGAGGCCGCCGGCCTCGCCAAGGGCCTGCCCGATCCGCTTCTCGCTGTTGCCGCCGTCGCCGTACTCGTTGGCGGTGTCGATGAAGTTGAAGGGACTTTCCAGGACGCGGCGGATGGTTGCGACGGCGGTGTCCGTCCCCCGCGGAGCAGGGTGGCTGCCCAAGGAGCTGGTGCCGACACAGATGGCTGAGACGGAGAGGCCGGTACGGCCCAGAACGCGGTAATCCATTGCTTGCTCCTCAGGGGTGGGTTTCCCCGAAAGGCTACCCCGATCTTGAGCCGGAGCAACTGGAGTACGCTCGTCCAGGAGCCGGCCCCTCACCCGGCGCACGAGGCAGGGAGGTGCGGATGACCTGGGAGACCGTCGCCGGAATTGCCGCCGGATTGCTGCTCGCGTACGCCGTGCTGCTCCTCCTTCTGTGGTGGTACGCGCGCCGCTATCCCGAGGCCGTCACCATGAAGGACGCGCTGCGGCTGCTGCCGGACCTGCTCCGGCTCATCAGGAGGCTGGCCGCGGACCGGACCCTCGCCGTCGGGGTGAGGATGCGGCTGGTACTGCTGCTTGCCTACCTGCTCTCGCCCATTGACCTGGTGCCGGACTTCATTCCGGTGATCGGCTACGCGGATGATGCGGTCATTGTGGCCCTGGTGCTGCGGTCGGTGCTCAAGCGGGCTGGGCCCGAGGCCCTGGAAAGGCACTGGCCCGGAAGCCGGCGTGGGCTGGACGCCATCCTGAAAGCGGCGGCCCCGGTCCGCCGTCGGCCCTAAATTCTTTCGCTTTGTCCGCTCCTTTCTCGCTGGGGGCTGTTAGCGTGGAGGCCCGGCCACTGAAGGAGGAGCAATGACCATCAACTCACCAGATTCACTGCCCGACGACGAGCTGCAGGAAGGCGGCACGGCCAGCAAGGGCAAGGACGACGGCGGCGTTCCCGGCGGCGAGGACGGCGTCGGCATCGGTGCGGATGCGGAGCCGAACACTTTCGAACCAGAAGAGGACCCGGAGGCGACCGGCGGGCCGGAAACGGACTGAAGCCCGGCGGCTTGTTGTCGCCATCGCCGGCTCAAGGTTCAATCAAGATTCGCTTCAAAGGGCCCAACCCGGCTTTCCGGTAGTTACCAGCCGGTAGATTTTAGGTGCTTCCAACTTTTCCCCCAAAGCGGAAGCACAACGGAAGCCCCTGCGCTGGAGCATGACTCGCGCAGGGGCTTCCCATCACCTGATGACGGGACCGCTCGTGTTGGATGTCTGTATATCCAGCGTGGAAGATTGCCGGCGCTGGGTCATCTTCGGCGGATCTGATGACCTGCAGGGTGCCGGGTTTTTTGACGTGAAGCTGCGAGGGGCGCGGTTCGTGAGGCGCGACCTGTCCGGTGCTGTGCTGCGCTCCCGGTGGGCCCGCTGTCGACTAACCGCTACAAATTGAGTGGGGCCGGCGACGGCTGGGGGAGGTGCCCGCGGTCTCAGACGGACACCAACGTCGCCGGCCCCAGCCTGGTCCCCGGCAAATTGCCGGGAAATCTAGGGGCTGAGAGCCAGTAGCGGGAGTTGCTTTCCCCGCTGATGAAAAGACTAAATGGCGGGAGCCGCGTGGACACGAGTAGTCAGTACTCGTTAACGGCAACGACTCCACTTAGGAGAAAGATGGCCGGACGGAGCCTGGGGAGGTTGCTGGGCCCACAGCAAAGAAGGGCGCCGCTCCGGTTGGAGCGGCGCCCTTCCCATCACGGGAAATCAGTCTTTTTTGAATGCGTCTTTGACTTTTTCTCCGGCCTGCTTCAGGTCGCCTTTGGCCTGGTCGCCCTGGCCTTCGGCCCTCAGGCTCTCATCGCCGGTAGCTTCTCCGGCGGCTTCCTTGCCCTTGCCGCCCAGCTTCTCGGCTGCGTTACCGATCTTGTCGTCCAAACCCATGGTGATTCTCCCTTCGGTCGGAATCCGCCCGCATCGCGGTGACGGACTTACGCCACCATCCTAGCCCGGCGGTTTGCGGCGGGATCCTCGGGCCTAAAGAAAACTTTGGCTTGGGCAGGGGTGGTCGCGAAGGGCGAGTGCGGCCTGGACCAGCGCGGAGTGTGTGAGAGCCTGGGGGAAGTTTCCCAGGAGGATGCCGGAGGATGGGTCCATCTCCTCGCTGAAGAGTCCCAGCGGGGAGCCCCTGTGCAGGAGGGCCTCAAACCAGGCGGTGGCTTCGTGGTGTTGGCCGGTCATTGCCAGCGCTTGAACCAGCCAGAAGGAGCAGGGCAGGAACGCTCCCTCGGTCCCGGGAAGTCCGTCCTGGCCGGGCGGATAGCGGTAGAGCAAAGGGAATCCGGCGGACAGTTCCGTGCGGACGGCATCGATTGTTCCCGCCAGGCGGGCCGAGCCCGGTTCTTCCAGGCCTGTGAGCGGCAGGACCAGGAGGGCTGCGTCCAGGTCATGGGAGCCGTACGTGCGGGTGTACGAATTCCTGGAAGCGTTGTAACCGTTCGTTCGCACCTGGGCGGCGATCTGGCTGCGGGCGGATTCCCAGCGGAGCCGGCGCCGCGTGCTGAGCCGGTGGGTCGCCGCGATGCGAAGGGCCCGGTCCAGCGCGAGCCAGGCCATGACTATGGAATGGACGTGCTGGGCTGCATCACCGCGGATCTCCCAAATGCCGGCGTCGGGTTCCTGCCAGTTGGCGGCGACCAGATCGGCGAATCCGCGCATGGCCCGCCACGCTTCGGACGTCAGCCTGTGGCGGTTTTCCACGAATGCCCAGGCTGCGTCCAGGACCCAGCCGTAGCCGTCCAGCTGGTGCTGGCCTGCCGCGAGGTTGCCGGTCCGCACCGGGCTGCTTCCGGCATAACCGGGCCACTCGGAGAGGTTCCGTTCTGCCGGGACGTGTCCTCCGGTCAGGGTGAGAAGGGCGGGAAGGTGCGGCCGTTCAAGGCGGCTGGCATGCAGGAGCCAGCCGAGGAAGTCCTCTGCCTCCTGCCTTTTACCCGCCCGGAGGAAGGCGCCGACGCCGATGCTTGCGTCGCGGGGCCAGGCGTACCTGTAGTCCCAGTTGCGGATGCCTCCCGGGTGCTCAGGCAGCGAGGTGGTGGGGGCTGCCACGGGAGCTCCCGAAGGGGAGTAGGTGAGGAGCCGAAGCGTCAGCAAGCTGCGCACCACGGCATCGCGGTAGGGGATGGTGGTGTCGATTTCCTCGGTCCAGGCCTGCCATTGGGCCTCGTCCCTGCTCACCACGTCCCATGCTGCCCCGGGGTTCACGTGGATCAGCGGTTCGCCGTAGGCCAAAGCGAGGACAAGTGTGAGGGGTTTGCCCGGAACGATCTCTAACGTCAGGGGGCGCCCCGGCTCAAGATCGAGGGTGGGGCTGGTTCCCAGGGATGTTGCCAGTGGGCCCCAATTGCAGACAAGGTCTTGGCCACGGCGCACGCGCATGCGCACGCGGGGACGCCGGTGCTGTTCGCCAAGCCGCGGGTCGAAAAGCAGTGTGGCACGGACCGGCGCGCCCTCCGCTGCAAGGTGCCGCACCAGGAGGGTGGTGGGCAGCAGTTCGCCGGCCACTTCCGCGATCATGGCTTCAGTCAGCGTGAGCCTGCCGTTCCCCGCCGCCCACACCGTTTCCAGGGTTGCGGTGTTCGGCCGGTACCGGCGGGAGGTAGCCGGGGCGGGCCCGGCCGGTCCGGCAAGGAACCGCCCGGCCTCCGGTCCTCCCAGCAGGGCACCAAAGAGGGGCTCGCCGTCGAACGCGGGAGCGCAAAGCCAGTCCACCGACCCTGCCGCGGAAACAAGCGCGGCTGTACGCGTATCACCGAGCAGGCCGTAGTCAGCGATAGGCGTGGGCGTGTGCTGCTCCCACAACGTGCCCGGCAGCTCCCGCTCCTGCGGGGCCGTGTCCCGATGATCAACGCTCATCGTGCCCCCAGAAGCAGCCCAAGCACGGCGCCGTAAATGACGTGCGCCACCACCGCAACGGCAGGGGTCTGGATGCCGTAGTTAAGCCCGAGCAGGCCGGGCGGTTCCAGTACGGCGGTGGTGGCGGGCCCGGCCCTGGTGGACGCCATCCGCGGATGGACTCCGGGCAGCAGGGGCAGGATGACCGTCAGGGCCATGGCGACGTGGAGGAGTCCCAGCAGCGCGCCGAGCCACCACGTTGCCTGCCCCAGGAGTGCGAAGACCGCAGCGTAACCGAGGGCGAAGCCCTGCCCAGCGCCAAGGTGGATAAAGAAGCCTGCCACCCGCGCCTTGTCCGGATCGGGCGTGGCGAGGGTCCCGAGCACCAGCGGCAGGTCCAGCCGGGTGAGCCCGGCCATCTGGGCGGCGATCATCACTGCGGTCAGCACAGAGGAGGCCACCAGCCCGAACAGGGCCCAGCCCTGCCAGTCCATCTCAGGTCACCTGACCGTTACAGCTGGGCGCGCGAATACAACTGTGCATAATGCCCGGATTCCCACAGCGCATCGTGTACTCCTTCTAAAAGTAGATAACCTAACTTTAGAAGTCTTGTCGGGTTTAAACAAGGTATCTGTTTTTAGAAGGGGGCTCGCGGGAATTTGGTTTCGCTTACGTTGGGAACCCGCTTAGGCCGGGATCATGCCCCGCTCCTGCAGGTCCTGCCACAGCGCGTCGGGGACCTCGGTGGACATGCGTTTGGCACTTTCGCTGATCTGCTCAGGCCTGCTGGCGCCGACGGTGACGTTGACCACCGCCGGGTGGCGGAAGGGGAACTGGATGGCGGCGGTGGGAAGTTCAACATCATGTTCTTTGCAGATGGTTGCCAGCCGGCGGGCCCGGTCCAGAATCTCTGTGGGCGCCGGGGAGTAGTTGTAATGTGCGTCGGAGGGCAATTCGGGCTTGGCGAGGATGCCGGAGTTGTAGACGCCGACGCTGACAACGCAGGTGCCCAGCTCCTGGCAGCGGTCCAGCAGTCCTTCACCGGGACGGCCGTCCGAGCCCGGCTGTTCCAGCATGGTGAACCTCCCGGCCAGCATCAGGAGGTCCAGGTCCGCCGCTTCCACGCACTGCAGGGCGGCGCCGGCGGTGTTGGTGCCGACGCCGATGGCCCGGACCAGGCCTTCAGCGCGGAGCTTCTCAAGGGCCGGAAGGGCAGATTTCACGGCATCTTCCATGCTGTACACGTCGGGATCGTGCAGGTAGGCGATGTCGATGTAGGCCAGGCCCAGCCGTTCCAGCGACTGCTCGATGCTGCGCCGCACTCCTGCCTCGGAGGGATCCCATTCGCGCCGCAGTTCAGCGGGTACGTCAAAGCCGTCCGGATCCTTTATGTCCTTGGTTGCGGGTGACGGGACGAGGACCCTGCCCACCTTCGTGGAGGGAATGAAGTCTTTCCGCGGTTTCCTGGCCAAGACTTCGCCGATCCGCCGCTCGGACAGGCCGAGCCCATAGTGCGGCGCTGTATCGAAGTAGCGGATGCCGGCGTCCCAGGCCGCTTCCACCGTTGCAGCCGCCTGCTCGTCAGATATGGCGCGGTACAGGTTGCCCACTCCGGTACCGCCGAAGCCAAGACGGCCCAGCTGATCCCGTAACTGCCCGTTGTCCTCGTTCATGGCGCTGTTCCTCCGCTTCCTTCGGCTCACATTGGCAGGAGCCTAGGTTGGGGCGTTGGTGCTGTCAACGGAATGAGGAAGGGGCTGAGTGTTTGGTCGGCTTCTTGTCCCTGCCGCTGGGGGTGTTCATGCCGAAGGTGTCAGGGTGGGGTCTTTGAGCTTCCGGAAGCATTGCCTGGAAACGGCTGTACCGGCCCTTATCTGACAACTATTTCGAGGGGTTCCTGACGTCAGGTTAGGGTGTGCCTCAACCAGGCGGGCCGGCAGCGTACGGGACCTATAGACCGGCTACACCATAGACCGCTCCACCTCTGCCGACTCCAAACAGGCCTTGGTCGTGCACGTTCTTCAGATGCCACGAAGGGTTGGAAATGGGACGTGGCGTACACATAGGGGACGAGTTGAATAGCTTCCCAGTGGGGGAAGCGACAGAAATTGCGAATGCCCTGTCCCACGGCGCGGACTGATTGCGGTAGGCGTTGGTTAGGCTCAAGACTATGGAATTCAAGCAGTTACGGGTCTTTTCGGCTGTGGCCGAGGATCTCCATTTTGGTAAGGCCGCGAGGCATCTGGGGGTTTCCCAGTCAACGGTTAGTGATCAGGTCCGTGCCCTTGAAACTCACTTCGGGACCGAACTGCTATCCCGGACCAGCAGATCCGTGCAGCTCACGGCCGCGGGAGAAGCCCTCCTCGAAGGCTCCAAACGGCTTCTGGATGAACTGGATAGGGTTCAGAGCCAGGTTTCTGCCGTAGCTGCCGGCCGGCAGGGGACTTTACGTATCGGTGCAGTAGGTCCCGCTATGAACTACTTGGTGCCGCACCTCCTTAAGGAGCTTCGGCGTCAAAGCCCGGACCTTGAGATCACTATTGCGTCACTGAGCACCGCAGTTCAGTTGCGCCAGCTATCGCAGGGCCAGATCGACTTGGGCTTTGTGCGCAGCGTCCAGCACGTACGTGGGGTCCGGTTGGAGAAGGTGCTTGAGGAGCCGCTGACGGCTCTGTTGCCGACCACGCACAGGCATGCAGCTGCGGAATTCCTGGAGATCCAGGATCTTGACGGGGAGGACTTCGTCTATTGGCCGCGTATCTCCAATCCCGACCTCTATGACGTTCTCATCGCCACCTGCTACCGGCACGGGTGCAGCCCACGCCGCATCATCGAGAGCCACGATATGGCTACCCAGCTCGCACTCATCGCCTCGGGACTTGGCGTCTCTGTCCAGCCAGACTCCTTCCGCTATGCCCCTCGTCGGGACGTGGTGTTTGTTCCTCTCAGGGGTCCTTTACCGAAAATTGCCCTTCACATGGCCTGGTCGCCTGAAAGTGATTCGCCGGCCGTGAAAGCGGCCATTGCTGTGGCCCGCCAGTTTAAGAGCGGGCAAATCTCCGAATAGATCATCCGAACTATTCGATCGATTGATCGGCTCTAATCGATTGTTTCGATGTATCACTCAGACTTACGGTTGTTTTGTCAGCTTCGTCACAGGGAATACCCCTCCTGACCAGCCCCCAAAATTACCCCCGAGGAATACTCATGGATTTTCAGACCGTTGCCACAGGCGTCGGATTTACCGAAGGCCCCGTCTACACTCAGCGCGGAACTTTGGCCTTCGTCTCAATCGATCAGGGCGTCGTCTACGAAACTTCGAACGGCACAACGAACGTGCTGGGACGAACCGGCGCAGGACCGAACGGTGCCGCAGAGGGCCTGGACGGCATCATCTACGTGGCCCAGAACGGCGGACAGTGGCCGGCCAACCGGACCGAAGGCGTGTCCGGAGGCGTCCAGGCCATCCACCCCGACGGTACCGTCGTCACGCTCACCACTGACCCGATTTACCCCAACGATCTTTGCTTCGGCCCGGACGGCTACCTCTACGTGACCGACCCCACCCGCGGCCCCCGCCGCGACGACGGACGGCTGTGGCGCATCGACATCACCACTGGTGAAGCGCAACTGCTGCTCAGCGTCGACTGGTTCCCCAACGGGATTGGCTTCAGCGCCGACAACGACAGCATCTTTGTCGCCCAGGGCGGGGAAGGACGCATCCTGCGCTTCCCGTTCGTTCCCGGCGAGCGTCTCGGCGAGCCCGAAGTGCATGTCCAGCTTGATCACGGACGCCCGGATGGATTCGCCTGGGATGTCGACGGAAACCTTGTGATCGGTGCCATCACCGGAACGGCTCCCGGCGACCTACAGGTCTACAGCCCCGAAGGCACCCTCCTGGAGGTCATCAAAATCGGAGACGGCCAGAAGTACACCAACGTCGCCATCTCGTCTTCCGGAACGCTGGCTGTGACCGATTCCGACAACGGCCAAGTCCTCGAAGCAGACTGGCCCGCCGCCGGCCTCCCGCTGCACCCTTTCCGTGAGTCCGTCCAGTCATGAGCCGCAACGCATTCCGGTCCCGCCTCCTGTCGGGCACTCCCGTCTTCGTGACCACGCTGGACTTTCCTGAACCCTCAGCTGCAGAGTTCCTTTCCGAGCTTGGCGTCGATGGAGTCGCCGTGGACACCGAACACGTGTCCGTGACCGGCCCGCAAATTGTCGACTTGGCCAGGGCCTGCAAGGCTGGCGGCGGTGCCCTTGTCGTCAAGACATCAGCGGACCCGGAAAGCATCGGCAGATACCTCGACGCCGGAGTGGCAGCCTTGCAGATAGCCCACGTCCGTTCCCGTCAGGACGTAGACAACGTCGTGAAGGCCTGCGGTTTTGCACCGGAGGGGCTACGGGGACTTGGCCGCTGCCGCAACAGCAACTTCGGCCACTACCCCGGCGGCTACCAGCAGCTCACCAAGGACACCCGGGACAGCGTGGCCCTGATCGTCCATATCGAAAGTGTCGAGGCTGTCGCGGTGCTCGATGACATCCTCGCAGCCGAGGCTGTCGACGCCGTCTTCGTCGGCGCGTTTGACCTGTCAGCGAGTCTCGGCATTCCCGGCGAAGTCCTCGATGACCGCGTCCAGGATGTCATCAAGGACATCGTGACCCGTTCCCTGGCAGCCGGAAAGGTCGTTGGCATGTCCGCCAGCAACCCGGAACAAACCGGCGCTGCAATCGAACGCGGTGCCAGCCTTCTCCTCTCTGCCCAGTCACGGCTCATGTCCACCGCGGTGAGCGGCCTTCGCTCGGCACGCACAATGACAGGAGCAGTGATCTGACGATGAGCCAAACACCGAAGATCACCAGGTCCATCGCCGAGTTCGCGATCTGCACCGAATCAGCCGACATCACAGACGCGGCACGCCACATGGCAACCCGTGCATTAGTCGATACTGTGGCCGTCGCCGTACTCGGAACCCATGACATCGCCTCCACGGCGTTGATGGAAGCCGTCATGACCCCTGCAAGCGTTGGCCACGGCGCCACCGTCCTGGCGACAGGAGAAATGGCGCCGGCGCACACCGCCGCTTTGCTCAATGCCACGGCGGGTCACGCCGACGATTACGATGACCATTTGGTGGACACCAACGGCCACCCCAGCGTCGTTCTGATCC
Organism: Arthrobacter sp. Hb9-2; assembly: GCF_059091165.1. Taxonomy (NCBI): domain Bacteria; kingdom Bacillati; phylum Actinomycetota; class Actinomycetes; order Micrococcales; family Micrococcaceae; genus Arthrobacter; species Arthrobacter sp. Hb9-2. The sequence goes on from NZ_JBNHGJ010000004.1 coordinate 45,310, forward strand.
CCGCCCTCCTCGCAGCCGGTGAGGCAGCGGACGCGTCAGGCCGCGACATTCTGGACGCCTACGTTATCGGCCACCAGGTCATGTGTGCCATCTCCGCCGGACTGCCCGTCCGCGCCCACTGGGCAAACGGCTGGCATGCAACCAGCACCGTCGGAGTCATCGGGGCGACAGCAGCGGTGGCACGTCTTCGCCAGCTCACGCTGCTGCAGACCCGTCACGCCCTCGGTATCGCAGCGTCCATGGCAGGGGGAAGCCGCCAGAACTGTGGCTTCATCACCAAGCCGCTGCACGCCGGCTTGGCGGCCTCGAACGCCGTGCTGGCCGTCGACCTCGCAGTAAGGGGCTATGACGCCGACCCGGACCAGCTGGAGGCACCGCTCGGGTTCTTCCACGTCTTTGGTGTCAACCCGGACCTGACCAAGGTGGAGCCGGTACTGGAAGAACGCTGGACCGTTATAACCAGGGGACTGAACGTCAAGACGTTTCCCGCCTGCTACGCGGTTCACCCGGCGGCGCGGGCCGCCACCGACCTGCGGGGTAAAGGACTCGACCCGGAATCCATCGTTTCCGTGGATGTCACTGTCCAGCCCACGGGTCTCGTCGGACCTATTCACCACCTGCCCGAGACGGGGCTGCAGGCGAAGTTCAGCCTGGAGTACACCGTAGCTGCGGCTCTGAGCGATGGCGCTCCGTCACTTAATACGTTCACGGACTCCACCGTTCAGCGCCCGGACCTGCAGCAACTGCTGAGAAAGGTCAGAACCCACGAGAACCCCGTCCCGCCGATCGGGCCCCCGGAGTTCACGCGTTGGTACGCCACGGTCGACGTCGAATTCAGCGACGGCAACCGCACGAGCACCAGGGCCGATATGCCTCACGGCTTCACCCTGGATCCCCTCACCGATCAGGAGATCCAGGAAAAGTTCAACGACTGCCTTGGCTACTCGACAACGCCCTGGGATCCCGAAGCCCTCAGCCGCCACCTGTGGGCGCTTGATCAGACACCCCGGATCAGAAGCCTCTTCAGCGAGACATCAAATCCAACCGGCCGGACACCGGCCACCGTCTAATCGGCCAGCCGGCCAAACATCAGCATCTAACAGTAGGAAATAACAAAATGCCTAACATCTCGATTGAAATCTTCAAAGGCCGTACCCTCGACCAGCGCCGCGAGCTCGTCAGCGGAATCACCGAAGCCGCAGTCTCGGCACTTGGAATCAAGCCCGAAGGTGTTCGTATCACTTTCTTTGAAATTGAGCGGACCGACCTTGCCCGTGGAGGCGTGCTGTTCAGTGACATGGACACCGCCCCAGCAGCGGCGAAATAACTCATCATGCAGACCTTCACCATGCGCAAAGGAGCACTTGGTATGAAAAATCACCTGAAATCGTTCGTTATGACCCGCCGCTCGGCGGGCCTTATCGGCGCCATGGCCGCGCTTGCCCTTGCCGCCACAGGCTGCGGCGGCACTGCGCCGGCCGCACAGCCGGGGTCCACCGAAGGAAGCACTAAAATCACGTTGGTATCCTCGATCACCGGCAGTTCCTTCCTGGCGGTGACAGCTGGCCTGGACCAGAAAATCTTCGCAAAGCACGGCGTGGAAATTGAGCTCATCAAGGTAAAGTCCAGTGCCGAGGCTGCCGCAGCCATCGCCAGCGGGCAGGCCGATATCGCAGCCATGGTGCCCGAAGGGGTGGTCGCAGTCGTGGCCGCGGGAAGCAAGATGAAGATGGTCGGCAACCTCCTGGACCAGGTCCAGCACCGTCTGGAAGTGCCTGAATCCATCAAATCCGCGCAGGACCTCGCAGGTAAAAAGGTCGGCGTCGTCGGGCCCGGCAACGGTTCCGAAATCCTGGCCAAAGCCTATTTGGCTGAGAACGGCGTGGACCCCTCGCAGGTTACGTTTGTGGCAACGGGCCCTCAGCCTGCCCAGCTGGCCGCCCTAACCACAGGACAAATCGAAGGCGCGATGCTCGTGCCTCCATACGACCTCAAAGCCGAGGACGCCGGCATGCATGCGCTGAGCATCCTCCGCGAAGACTTCCCGGACATTCCGGCACAGGTCTTCGCATCCAGCGATCGTTCCCTGAGCGCCAATGCAGAGACCGTGAAGAAATTCATGACTGCCGCCACGGAGTCAGCCCAGTGGGTCGTTGACCACCCGGAAGACGCGGCCACCATCCTGGCCACGGACGCCCAAATCAGCCCCGAAGAGGCTAAGGCGTCCTTCGACCGGGCCAAGGATGCGTACTCCGTGAACGGCGCCATCAGCGATGAGGGCCTGGCCAAGTGGCTGGAACTCTCAGAGAAGTACGCCTCGCTGCCGAAAATTCCGGCGATCAGTGACATCTATGACGCCCAGTACCTCCCCGGGAAGTGAGATGATCATGACCACATCATCCCACCAAGCACTGGAGCCAGCAGCAGCGATGCCAGGCACCGAGAACATCGCGATCTCCGTACAGAACGTTACGTTCGGGTACGGCAAGGAGATCATCCTTAAAGACATCAGCATCGACGTCACGGAAGGGGAATTTGTCTCCCTTATCGGACCGAGCGGCTGCGGAAAGAGCACCCTGCTCTCGATGTTCGACGGCGTTGTCCGCCCCGACGTCGGCAGCGTGCGGATCTTCGGATCCACGGTCCAAGACACGCTAAAGCAACGGGCGATGGTTTTTCAAAACTTTGCGCTGATGCCCTGGAAAACCGTCCGGGAAAATGTGCTGTTGGGCCTGAACTACCGCCGCACTGATATTTCCAAGAAGGAACGTCTGGATCTGGCTAAGGAGTACATCAATCGCGTAGGCCTGACCCACGCATTGGACCTTTATCCTCATCAGATCTCGGGCGGTATGCAGCAAAGGGTCGGCATTGCCCGCGCTTTCGCGGTCCAGCCACGGCTGCTGCTGATGGACGAGCCGTTCGGTGCACTTGATGCCCAGAACGCCGAGCTCCTCCGTGAAGATCTTCTCAAGCTCGTGGCTGAAGAACGCCGCACAGTCGTGTTCGTCACGCACAACCTGGATGAGGCACTCCAGATGTCTGACCGTGTGCTGCTGATGACCGCCCGGCCGGGCACGATCCGCGATGAAGTCCGCCCGGACTTTGGACCCAAGTCCTCCGCAGAGTACCGGGAGCGCTACGACTCACAACGAGATCTCCTTTGGGATCACCTCAAGAGCGAAGTCCTGACGGTTCAGGCACGTGAAGAAGGACAGAAGCCATGAGCATCATGACCAAACCTGCTCCGGTCTCTCCCGGCGGTCCCGTCCGCCGGCCCGAACCCAGCTGGCTCAAGAAAAACGAAAAGCGCTGGCTGCCAGTCGTCACCGTGATCGGAATTTTCACGGTCTGGGAAATCGCCGGCAACATGAATCTCTGGGATCCGCTGTTCTTCAGTCACCCCTCAGTGATTTGGGACGGGTTCCTCTCGCTGACCACAGGTCCGCTGCTGTCGGACCTCCGGGTAACCGGACTCGAATTCCTCCTGGGCATGATGATCGCCCTAGGCATCGGCGTACCCCTCGGAATCCTGCTGGGAACCTCCAAGCGCCTCTACTGGGCCTTCGACCCGGTAGTGACCGCACTGTACTCCACGCCCATCCTCGTCCTCACCCCACTGATGGTCATCTGGTTCGGTCTCGGCATCGGTTCCAAGATCGCAAACGTCGCTATCCTGGCGGTCTTCCCTGTACTGATCAACATGATGGAAGGCGTCCGCAACACTGATAGCTCCCTGATGAGAGCTGCGAGATCCTTCGGTGCGAACGGATGGGCCATCCAAAAGGACGTCATTTTCCCATCCGTGGTTCCGTTCTTCGTCACCGGCCTCCGCCTCGCCATCGGTAAGGGCATGATCGCCGTTGTGGTCGGTGAGTACATCGCCGCCACAGAAGGCATCGGCTACCGCATCAGGGCAGACGCCGAAGTCTTCAACACCCCCCGGTATCTTGCGGGTGTTCTGATCATGGTGGTTGTATCGGTGGTCATCATGGCACTCATCAAGGTACTGGAGCGCAAACTCGCTCCATGGAGGACCCCGGTCCTCGGCGAGTAAACAGAAGATGGGCGGGCGCGTGCCCGCCCATCTTCTGACGTGCAGATTCCTATCTACAGAAAACGAGTAGACTCCCATGTTCCGCAACCCCTCCACCCGGCCGAAGATGGCCGGACTTCTCGGCGCTGTCATGGCTTGCCTGCTGACAGCCACGGCCTGTGGCAGTCCGTCAGAGGGTCCAAGTTCCGGCAGTTCAACCGAGAAGATCACGCTGGTCTCCTCCATTACGGGAAGCTCGTTTCTTGCCGTAACTGCCGGGCAGAACCAAAAGATCTTTGAAAAGCACGGACTTGAGATCGAGCTCGTCAAGGTCAAGTCCAGCGCGGAGGCGGCTGCTGCTGTTGCCAGTGGCCAGGCAGATGTCGCGGCCATGCTGCCCGAGGGTGTCGTTGCTGTTGCCGCTGCCGGCAGCAAGATGACGATGATCGGCAACCTCTTGAACCAGGTCCAGTACCGGCTGGAAACCACCGCTGGAATCACCTCCGCTGAGGATCTCATCGGCAAGAAGGTGGGAATTGTTGGTCCGGGCAGCGGTGAGGAAGTTCTTGCCCGCGCGTACCTCGACTCCCAAGGCGTCGATGCTTCCCAGGTCACGTTCGTCGCGACCGGGACCATGGCTGCAAAGTTCGCTGCCATGACGACCGGACAAGTCGAAGGGGCCATGCTGGTCCCGCCTTTCGACATCAAAGCGGAGGCTGCAGGCATGCACCCGCTGAGCGTCCTTGGCGAAGACTTTCCGGACATGCCCGCCCAGGTATTTGCGTCCAGTGAGCGGGCGCTGAAGGCTAAGCCCAAGACGGTCAGGAAGTTTATGGCTGCTGCCGCGGAGTCAGCCCAGTGGGTCCTGGCCCATCCCGAGGACGCCACGAAGATCCTGTCCGAGGACTCGCAGGTCAGCATCGAGGACGCGAAGGCTTCGTTCGACCGCGCGAAATCGGCCTACTCCCAGGATGCTGCTATCAACATCGAGGGTCTGAACCGCTGGCTGGAATTGTCCAAAAAGTACTCTTCCCTGACCAATATCCCCGCAGCCAGCGAACTGTACGACCCCCAATACCTTCCCACCAGTAGCTAGCTCAGGCGGGGCCAGATGCGCCCCAGCCTCCTTACAGGACGCTCCGTCCATTAGTACCTGCAGCATGCAACAGTGCGTGCTGCGGGTACCCAGTCATCCATTAAGTAACACCAAGGAAAACAATGTCTGTTCCCGCCATCCAAGAACTCGATCTCCTGGACTCCGTCCCGACCGGTCTGCTTATCAACGGCCAATGGCGGCCTGCAACTACCGGAAAAACGTTCGACGTCGAAGATCCTGCCACTGGAAAAGTCCTGATGAGCATCGCAGACGCCGGCAGCGAGGATGGCATGGCCGCCCTCGCTGCCGCTGTCGCCGCGCAGGAATCCTGGGCACAGGTCCCTGCACGTGAACGAGGCGAAATCCTCCGACGGGCCTTTGAGCTCGTGACTGAGCGGGCAGAGGACTTCGCCCTGCTGATGACCATGGAGATGGGCAAGCCCCTGGCGGAAGCGAGGGGCGAAGTCACCTACGGCGCGGAGTTCCTGCGCTGGTTCTCCGAGGAAGCCGTCCGTGCCTTCGGCCGCTACTCGGTCTCCCCGGACGGTAAGTCACGTTTGCTGGTCACCAAGAAGCCGGTCGGTCCGTGCCTGCTGATCACGCCGTGGAACTTCCCGCTGGCCATGGCCACCCGGAAAATCGCCCCGGCAGTGGCCGCCGGCTGCACCATGGTCCTCAAGCCAGCAAAACTCACACCCCTGACATCGATACTGTTCGCCGCCGTCATGCAGGAAGCAGGGCTGCCCGCCGGAGTCCTGAACGTCATCCCCTCCTCCAGTGCTGGCGCCACCACCGGCCCCTTGATCAAGGACTCCCGGCTGCGGAAGCTGTCCTTCACCGGCTCCACCGAAGTGGGCCGCCGCCTGCTGGCCGACGCGTCGGAAACCGTGCTGCGCACCTCGATGGAGCTCGGCGGCAACGCCCCGTTCGTGGTCTTCGAGGACGCGGACCTGGACGCCGCCGTCGCAGGGGCGATGCTCGCGAAGCTGCGGAACATGGGGGAGGCTTGCACCGCCGCCAACCGGTTCATCGTCCACGAATCAGTCGCCGCGGAGTTCGCTGAGAAGTTTGCCGCGAAGATGAAGGAAATGACCACAGCCCGCGGCACCGAACCGGAATCCAAGGTGGGCCCGCTCATCGATGCCAAGAGCCGGGACAAGGTTCACGAACTGGTCTCCGACGCCGTTGCCTCCGGCGCGAAGGCAGTCCTGGGCGGCGGACCGGTGGAGGGCCCGGGCTACTTCTACCAGCCCACCATCCTCTCGGGCGTCACCGAGGGCACCCGGATCCTGTCCGAGGAGATTTTCGGGCCCGTCGCCCCGATCATCACCTTCGGCAGCGAAGACGATGCGGTGCGGCTGGCCAACAACACCGAGTACGGGCTGGTTGCCTACGTCTTCACCAGGGACCTCAACCGCGGCATCCGGATGGGCGAAAAGCTGGAAACCGGCATGCTGGGCCTGAACGCCGGTGTCATCTCCAACGCCGCCGCCCCGTTCGGCGGCGTCAAACAGTCCGGCCTGGGACGCGAAGGCGGCCTCGAAGGCATCGAGGAATACCTCTACACCCAGTACATCGGCATCGCCGACCCTTACGCCAGCTGAATCCATCCGCAACTGCTGCGGCCCAAAGACACCAAGGCCCCTCATTCCCGCAACGATGGGGGGCCTTGGCATGCTGTGTCCCGGGCAGCTGGAGGGTCTTCGCCGCTCAAGTGCTGGTTGGAGGCGATGAACTCCGCTTACTGCACTGGTCAACTACGTACCTATTGATTAGTGCAAGCAATATATTCATTGATAATTCATCTATTGTGCAATAAATTCGCCAAACATAATCTGGCAATGTGCCGTTCATCACCCGGCAACTTCCCAGCAAAACAAAGGAAAACGCATTGAGCATTGTCAGCCAGGATTACGAGGAGTACCAGAGCGCCGGACGGATATGGGGCCTGGTGCCGCAGGAGCGCATTCGAAAAATAAAATTCGAACGGCCCTCCCGCGCCATCATCGACCGCTACCTCGCAGTCGAGGACCTCACAACCACCGTCTCTGACGTCCTCGACAGTTTGGGCATCAACGGCACCGTGCCCGCGTCCTACCTCAAGCCGCTCTCAACCGGACACCGCGTCGTAGGCCCGGCCGTGACCATCCGCAACCTCGTCGAGCGTAAGACACCCACCCAGGGGTACGTCGATAAAGACTTCATCCGCATGTCCACACGCGACATCTACTACCTTGCCGAGCCCGGGGACGTGTTGGTCACCGACACTGGCGGCAACCTGGATGTATCGAACATGGGCGGCCAGTCCTGCACCGTGGCCCAGACACGTGGCCTGGCCGGCAGCATCGTCAACGGCGCAGTCCGTGACGCGAACACCATCCGCAAGCTGGACTACCCGGTATGGAGCGCAGGAATTACCCCGCTGACCGGTAAGTTCCGCATTGAAGCGATCGAGATGAACGCCCCGGTGCAGGTTTGGAACATTCGGGTGGAACCGGGCGACCTGATCGTCGCAGACGACTCGGGCATCTGCTGTGTGCCCTTCGAACACATCGAGTACGTCATCGACCAGGTTGAAGAAATTACCGCCAACGAAGCGCACATGGCAGAACTCATTGTCAAAGATGTTCCCCTGGACGAACTGCGGCCTCTCTTCCGGAAGCGGTACGACGGATGATCGCCTCCCGCGCACTTGCCGCCATCACACTCGCTGCGGCCGGACTGCTCGTGACCTCCTGCGCCGTCGGCGCCGGGCCTCAGAGCGGAGGGACGGAGGCAGAGTACCCCAACGCCTCCATCGAAGCAGTCGTTCCTTATGACGCCGGCGGAGCAACGGATCAGCTGGCCCGGACCGTCATCTCAGGGATGGAACCGGAACTGAACGGCCAGTCCGTCGTCGTACTCAACGAATCCGGCGGCGCCGGAACCAGCGGCATGACATCGGTTGTAAACAGCGAGCCCAACGGCTATCGGCTGGCTTTTATTGCCGGCGGCCCCCTAACCGTTCAGCCCCACTACGGCAAGACCTCGTACTCCTACGATGACGTCACCCCGATCGCCCGCATTGCCACCTCGCCCATTGTTCTTGCCGTTCGGGCTGACGCGCCCTGGAACACCATCCAGGAACTCGTTGCACATCTGAAGGCCAATCCGGGCTCTTTCCGGTATGCCTCCACGGGTGTCGGAAATCCGGCAAGTATCGCGATGGAGAAATTCGATTCCGCCGCCGGAGTGGACACCAAGCAGGTTCCTTTCAAGAGCAGTAGCGAGACCGTAACCGCGCTTCTCGGGAAGAACGTGGACGGTGCCGCGGGCCTGCCGCAAGGCTTCGTCGCGTCGGTGAAGTCCGGTGATCTGAAAATCCTGGCCAACCTGGGCAGCGTCAAGGATCCGAGCTATGAGACGGTGCCGACCCTGAAGGAAAGCGGTATTGACGCCTCGACAGACATTACCTCCGGGATTGTCGGCCCCAAGGGACTCAGCAATGACGTTGTAACGGCCCTCACAGATGCAGTGCAGGCCTCCCTTAAAGACCCGAAGGTAGTTGAACGGATTTCATCCTCAGGCGCGGTGCCCGACTTTGGCACAGGGGAGGAATATGCTGCCGACATCAAGTCCGATTACGACGAGAACGGTGTCATCTTGAAAGAATTGGGCCTGATTCCATGAGCAAGCAGTCCGAGGACGTACGGTCGAGCCGGGGTAGCGGCCAGCCCAGTGCAAAAACACGGCTCTACAGCATGGCGGTCCCTGTCGTCCTCGGACTCTGTGGCATCGCACTGCTCGGCGGCTCGCTTGCCCTGGGCGTCGGGACCACCAGTGAACCGGGACCGGGTCTATGGCCGTTTGCCATTGCTTGCGCATTGACGCTCGCCGCGGCGACCATAGCGTGGGAAAGCTTCAGAGGCACCGCGCTCCCACCGGTCGGCCCTTCGCAGCGGCCAGCGGTGGGCTTCGCCCTGACCCTGGCCTTCATCCTGATTTTCAGCTACATCGGGCTGATTCCTGCGGTGCTCATAGTCACGTCAGCGTGGATGAAGTTGCTCAGCGATATGTCCTGGAAGAGGATCCTCATCGCTTCCTTGACCATCACAGCGCTGCTCTACATTCTCTTCGCAATCATCATCGGCACAGCCTTCCCGGCTTCCGTGCTGCCGATCCCTTAGGAAACGAACTTACATGAACGACTCGATTCTCCTTGGGTTCAGTGTTGCTCTGGATCCGATGAATCTCCTCGCAGTCCTCGCCGGCTGCCTCCTTGGCGTCGTCGTAGGTGTCCTGCCCGGCCTCGGCCCGATCACCACAATCTCGATATTGCTTCCCTTCACCTACGCGATGGAGCCCACGACGGCGATCATCCTCCTCGCCGGGATTTACGCCGGCGTGATGTACGGCGGAACAGTCACCTCGGTGCTGCTGAAGCTGCCAGGCGAAGCTGCGTCCGTCGTCACCGCAATTGACGGATACGAGATGGCCCGTAAGGGCCGCGCCGGGCCCGCCCTGGGAATTTCCGCGATTGGTTCCTTCATCGGAGCGACCGTTGCCCTGGTTGCTCTGACGTTCTTCGCCCCCGCCCTCGCGGAGCTGGCAGTGAAGCTTGGTCCACCGGAATACGCCATGCTGGCACTCCTCGGCCTGTTGCTGATCGCATATCTTGGCGCCGGAGCGTTCGCAAAAGCAGTCGTTGCAGCCGCAATAGGACTCTTTCTTGCCACCGTCGGACTAGACCCCATCTCAGGCGACGCACGCTTTGTAGGCAATTCACTGCAGCTCCTAGACGGAATGGACGTAGTCGCCGTGGTGCTCGGCCTGTTCGGTATTGGCGAAGTCCTATACTCACTCAGGGAACGCGACACCGAAGCCGAGCTCGTCAGCAAAAAGGTCGGCAGAGTCTGGCCCACCCAAAAGGACCTGCGCGACAGCGCCGCACCAATCGCCCGCGGTTCAGTCATCGGAACACTGGTCGGGCTCGTCCCGGGAGGCGGGGGCCTCCTCTCGTCCCTCCTGAGCTACGGAGCCGAACGCCGCTTCGCCAAGAATCCTCAGGAATTCGGCAAGGGAGCCATCCAAGGAGTAGCCGGGCCGGAGACAGCTAACAACGCTTCCTCCACCTCATCCTTCATTCCGCTACTGAGTTTGGGCATCCCCTTCAACGTCACCATATCGCTGCTCTTTAGCGTGCTCCTCATCAACGGCATCACACCAGGACCAAGGTTGGTTACCGAAAACCCGGATCTTTTCTGGGGGGTCATCGCCTCGATGTATCTGGGCAACGTGGTCCTCCTGATTCTCAGCCTTCCCTTGGTGGGGCTGCTGATTCAGATCCTGCGAGTCGATGTGGCCGTGCTGAGTCCGTTCATCATTGTCTTGAGCCTCGTCGGCGTCTACACAATCGATAACAACACGTGGAACATGTGGGTGGCACTCTTCTTCGGCGTCGTCGGCTACTTCATGCGCATCTGGGGCTTCCCCCCAGGTCCGCTGGTCTTGGCCTTCATTCTGGGAGGACTTCTGGAGACCTCACTCCGTCAGTCGCTTCTCCTCGGAGACGACGGATTCCTGGTCTTCCTTCAGCGCCCCGGCTCCCTCGCGCTGATCGCCGTGTCCGTACTGCTGATCGGGGCCTCGACCTTCTCGGCGGTGCGAAAGCGCAGAGTCCAGACCGGGGCAGCAGAAGAGAGCATTCACGTCGGGTCCTAAACCGGCCGGTCCTATTCCTGCGCATCCGCCACGAGTGCCTGGGTGCAAGCACGGGCACTCGTGAGGAAGGCCCGGGTTATCTCCGTTTCATCAGAAGCCGGCCGAAGCAGCTGAAGCGGAATCCGCAGTTCCTCATTGACAGGCCGGAAGACAATATCACTCCGGTCCCGATCAACAAACAAGAGCGGTTGCACGGCCACCCCAACACCAGCCCCCACCAAAGCCAGCTGGGCATGCATATTGTCAGCTTCCGTAATGGTCGCAGGCGAACAGTTACGGCGGGTATACAGACTGATCAGCTCATCGTAAAACTCCGGGTTGCGGTCGCGGGGCGCCATAACGAAGTCCAAACCATTCAGCTGCTCCAGGTCCACACTCGACTGACCTGCAAGTGCGTGGTCCGAGGGAAGAACAGCGAAGAGAGGTTCATGCATCAAAATTTCACTGACAAACCCTGGAAGAGACTCCGCGGTCCGCACAATGGCTATATCAATCCTCGACTCCCGCAAAGCCCGCAGCTGCTGATGTGAAGCCATCGGATGCAGACTGATACGCAAGTCCGGGTACTGCGTATGCACATCGTGAAGTACGTTGGGCACCATGCGGCGCAGTGCCGGATTAACTGCACCCAAACGCAACTGACGCCGTCGGCCGGCCGCCACATGTCTGACATCTCGTGCCAGAGTTTCAGCGTCCCGAAGTAGCAGCCGTGCCCCTCGTGCCAGCGTTTGGCCGGCCTCCGTTAAGCGGCTTTGACGGGTCGTACGCTCGATAAGAGAGGAACCCACAAACCGTTCAAGCCGCTGAATTGTCTGAGTCAACGTTGGCTGCGAGACGTGAAGCCGCGCAGCAGCATGCCTGAAGTTCAGTTCGTCCGCGAGAACTACGAACTGCTCAAGATCACGAAGTACCAGCATCTGACTCCAAAAGTAGGTAACTCCAGCGCCAGTGTTCCGGCGCGAAACCTGCGCCTAATAGCCCTTACATCCGGGACGTTTGCCAACTTGCGAAGTAGGCCTTTGAGCGCACCCAATCTTCCCACGCCAGAGTTGCCACCACCGGAACTCAGACCCACCCCGTCCTGAATATTGTCGGTTTATAGCAGGTCTTCATTGTCTGCCCTACTAAAGGAAACATGTTGTCCAACGACTTGCACCGCCATAAGAAGGTTGTCCGTCTCGGGAGGGATCAGGTCCGTAGCCCGCTCCCGCCCAATCCGTCTCAGCCGAAAAACATGGTCCCGCCTTTGGAGCCAATGCCCGACTGGGCCAAGCTCTTCCGTAACGACGAGATCACCCTCCAGGTCGACGGCAAAGAAGTCACCTCAGGATACGTCGACATGCTGGCATTGGATGGCAGCGTCCTATGGCTGTTCCAAAACGACGGCAAAGGACGCGCAATGTTCCACCACGATGATGGACTGTTCGTCTTTCGCAAAAGAAAGATGCATAAATTTGACCTGCCCAACTTCTACAAGGCCTAGCGCGGACTTTGGGCCGTTGTTCCCGTGTCAGGGGAACTGGATAGGCTCACCGCAAGGTCGACCCGGCCAGCGTCGGCCGCAGATCGCCGCCCCGGACGCTAGGGCATGCTCCGCTTGGCAATCCCCCCGCGAATTCGCAATAGGCCAGGCCGATAGTGGTATTCCGTTCAAGCTGTCTCGGTCGGCAAACCCGTGCTTACTAATCATGCGGCGAAACTGGTGGCAACTCTGATCCGTCCATCGTTGGGGTCAATTCAGGTTATCCACGGCTGGAAGTAGGAGCCGCTGGGGTAGCTCCCTTGTAGCAGTCGCGGTGGAAACCCTATGAGAATTGTCCGCGGCTGTGAGCGGCCGGACCGGACTTCTCGTTCAAACGTAGACTAATTCCGGTTGTACCGAGGGCCAGGCAAGGAGCCGTGAGTCAGCTTGGGGTGTAGTCCAGCTAGCAGTTCGTGCTTCCCTGTTACTGCCGCTTCACCGCTACGGATGGAGTCTGCGAGGTCGCCCACATCGTGCACCTAAGCGAGTTGTGGTGGAACCTGCCTTCCTTGGAGGCGGAACCCGCAGCGATAATCACTGGGCTCCGTCTTTTGGGCTGTCATTTGTTCGATGGCACGCTTTTGGGCGATGGGCACCTCCTCGAGTGGTGAGTGTCTGCCGCGGGGCCCCGCTGATCTCGGGGCCCCGCGGCAGGTTCGCAAGGAGCGGTGAAATTACTTGTTGTCCGGCTTTCCCGGGGCTGTGTCCTTGACCTTGACCTTTGTGGTGGTGGTCTGGGTCACCCCTTCGGAGTTGATGAGTTCGGCACGGTAGGTGTATGTTCCCACCGGTTTCTCGGTGAAGGACGTTTCTACTGACTGCGTCTTCACGTCGACAGCGTTCAGCTGCTGAGCGGCGACAAGAACATCGTTCTCGTACAGGCGGTAGTAGCTGCCCGGTGTTCCATTCGCCAGGTTCATCGTCACGGTGTAGTTGCCGTCGTGAAGCCCATTGCTGGATCCGCTCGTGCTCGACAATTTCCCCTTGCCCGGTGCCCTGTCGTTGTACACGAAGGACTGCAGTGCGTCTCTTACCGCGAAGTAGGCCGGCTTCGGGTTGAACTCTTCATCGAAGATTGTCGGCTTCGCGCCGGGTAGCCAGGTGTAGAGGTGCTTGTCGGTGAAACCCCAGGTGCTGATGTCGGTGATGCCGGCAGCGAGGGCTTCGGCGACAACGTCACCGTAGATCTGCGCCTGCGAGATCGGGTCGTATGTGTGGACGTCCAGTTCGGCGATTGTCACCTCGAGTCCGAGGGCCCTGTAGTCGTTCACAATGTCGGTGATCACGCCGGGGGCCGGACCGACGAATGTTTCGTGCATCTGCAAGGCAACACCGTGGATAGGAACTCCGTCGGCTACCATTCCGGAAACCAGGTCATAGAGCTCCTGCCGCTTCGCGGGGTAGTACTCGACCATGTTCTCGTTGATGAAGAGTTTCGCGGTCGGGTCTGCGGCGTGGGCGATCCTGAAGGCCTCGGCGACATAGTCGGGGCCGAGGCGCTCGTAAAACAGATTGTGCTCGAGCCCTTCCCCCCCGAAGGTCGTGAACATCTCCGTGACGACGTCCCAGCGGTCCATTTTGCCGGTGTAACGCTGCATGGTGGTGTTGAAGTGGTCGACGACCGCCTCTCGGAACTCGGCCGGATCGGTTTTTGCCACGAGGTAGTCAGGGTTGAACGAGCGGGAAATCCCGCTGTGGGCCTTGACCTCCATGTCGTGTTCTTCCGCGAACGCAACCATCCGGTCGAGACCTTCGAAATCAAAGACTCCTTCGCGTGGCTGCACCATGTTCCACTTGAACTCGTTTTCCGGCGACAAGCTGTTGAACTGCTCTGCCAGGACCTGCCCGTACCGGGGGTCCGAGAAGTAGTTCGCCGGCCGGTCGTCAGCCGTGGACTCGGACGCCTTAACCGAGCCGGACCCGAAAAGGATGCCAGCTTGCTCAGCCAACTGGCGGATTGTTGGTTCCGTATCAGGGGAAGCCATAGCTGGCGCGGTGGCCCCAAATGCCAGCGTAAGGGTGACTGCTGATGCGAGTGCGACTTTGCTTATCGCTTTCATAAGTTCCTGTTTCATTCGTAGGTGTGCTTGGTGAGGTGCCACTCCCTGACTTTCATCTTCATCTAGCGGACGTAGCACGACCCGGTCCAGTGATCTGATGTCGAGAGGGGCCGCTGGGAGTCAAGAGCGTGCTCGGCTCCGCAAGATGACGGCTCGAAATACGAAGCATTTACTCATACGCTCATGGACGCTGACCCGGGGGTTGGGGGCAGCGGTGCCAGCCCCGCCGTGGCCGGGTAAGGCGACGACGCCGAGATTTGCTTCGGTGTTCAAAGGGTAGAGCGAAATTGTGACGCATGCAACAATTTCTTTTCCTGTCCGGCTCAGGGGGAAGGAGGGGTGATCGATTCGTTCTACACTTGCCGCACTTTCTGCTGGCCGGACCAGGCAATGCATGCACTGCCAAGTCTGTCGGCTTTGGGGTCCTGGGCCATGCACGGAAACGGGAGGAACTGGAATCGTGGCGCCTCTGGCGGCGTCAGCAGAAGTGACGGCGCCAGGTGGACATAGCAATGTCAGGTGCAGCTTGGGTTGAACTACTCGGTGGCAGACCGGCCCGGGATGCTCTGGGGATTCTGGAATGCTTCCGGAAGGGCCCATTCGAAGAACGCTGTCATGGATTTGGTCATGTCGGCGGTTGGGTCGATTAGCCATTGCAGCTGTATCCCGTCCCAGGTGCCGATGAGCAGTCGGCTGAGAGTGTGTGGGTCGCGGTGCGGGCTGATTCTGCCCACGGCCTGGTCGTGGGCGAAGGCGGCCGCGAGTTCTTTCGCCTTGCGCCGGTACCGGGCCACAAACCAGTCATGCGCAGGATGTGTGGGGGCGGAGGATTCGGCAGCCAGAATGGCAAACAGACGCAACAGTTCAGGTCGCTCAAGGCTCGACTGAACCCGCTCCAGGGTGGCAGGCATGACCCCCCGGTCAGCACAGGCGGCATCAAAGTCGAACTCCTCGTAGCCAGGAGTGGTCCTGTCCGCTCGCTCAAGCACCGCCTCAAGGAGCTCGTACTTGGATCCGAAATGGTGGGCGATGCTGGTAAGGCTCAGGCCAAGTTGCCGTGAGATGTCACGCAACGAGCCACCGTGGTAGCCATGCGTGGCGAACACAGTAGCGGCAACATCGAGGATGTCACTGGCCCGCTGAGCCGACTTTGCATACGGGCCACGCACGCCGGCGTTCTTCTGTTCCCTCATGCTAGAGACCTTACTAAGCGCCACCCTGCGCCTGAACCATCACCTGACCTGCCTGCTCACGAGGATACTTAGTGGAACTTCGGCCCGTGCGTTACAAAGCCCCGCTGCTTTTACACAATCTTTCCCTCCATGATTTTTGAAACCGCGGGTGCCCTGGCTCGGTTTCCAACGACCAGGGCGTGCCTTGAGAAGCGCTCATATCGCCGTCAAGTTCCATTCAAGCTCGTGGGCTTCCCTGCCCTGCAGAACGACCAAGTCGGCGCCTGAATTGAATGCGTCTGGAGCGCAGTCCATTGGCTCTACAGCTAACCCTGCACGAGGTTCTCGGTCGGCAAAATCTGCGGTGCAAATTTGAACCCACTTGATGAAAGGGTTCCAGGACATAAGAACGCCGTGACCGTCTGGAGCTGTTAGTCGAACTTCGCAGAGACCGTTGTTGCCGGCGACGCCAGTAAAGGCGTTATCGATGACAGTGCTTCCGATTTTTCGTCCTGAGCGGAAATCAAAGGGACCTGCGCTGGCTTCGGTGAGCCCCGTGGGCAGCAGACGTTCAGGTGAGACCGTCATGTATTGTTCTGCATCAAGTTGGAGAGTCCAGTCATCCACTTTTCCTTCCCCCGCAACTAAGTAGGGGTGGGGCAAGATCCAAAAGGAGCTGGTGTATCGCCTGTATTGATGGCTCGGATATGGCTGCTTAGGCCAGTTGGTGAGAGGCTATAGCGTGCTTCGACGCTCACCTGAAATGGGTAGCCGGGGTCTGTGCCAAGTTGGAGTGACAGCACCACTTCAGCAGCACTTACGGTTTGCACTTGCCATTCGCGGGCGTAAGCAAGTCCGTGAAGTGCGGTGGAGCGTGCTGGTTCCGTAACGGGAACGTTATAGCGGGTTCCCTCGAATAGGTAGCTGCCGTCGGCCAGTCTGTTGGGCCATGGCACGCAGACAACACCCCGGTAATCAACTGTTTCGCTTCCGGGTGTTTGAGTCAGAATTAAGTGCCTGGACTGGTGAGTTACCGAGCAAAGGGTGGCTCCCAGTGTGTCGACAACTGCGGTGTAATCACCGGCTGTCAGTTCAATTGAGGTCACGACTGATCCTTACCCGGGGCCTCAGCCCTCTTATAAGTAGTGATGAACAGGTTGCTTGGCTTGGTAGCGCCGCAGCACTGAGCGCCCGGAGCGATGATTGCTCCGGACGCTCAATGCGAGTGCCGTTGTCCTATGGGGTGTCAAGCCGCGGTGTGCGTGTAAGTCCGCTCCTGTTAGAAGCAGGACAGAGGGGCTTTATGTCGTTTCGCTGACAGTTCTACTGCGTTGCCGAGTACAGGACCGAGTCAGTGGTGTTTTGTACTGTTCCTACAGGCTGCGCGGGTGGCGTCTTCTTCGCAATGAAGTTACGCAGAGCGTCGCGGAAGGCGAAGTACGCCGGCTTCGGGTTGTAATTCTCGTCAAAGATGCACGGCTTCGCTCCCGGAAGCCAGGTGTAGAGGTGCTTGTCCGTGAAGCCCCAGACACTGATCTCGGTGATCCCGGCGTTGAGCGCCTCCGTGACCACATCGCCGTAAATTTGCGCCTGCGTTACGGGGTCAAGTGTGTGCACGTCCAGTTCCGCGATGGAGACTTCAAGTCCCAAACCGGTGAAGAAGTTGAACATTTCGGTGATGACCCCAGGAGGAGGCCCCTGAATCGTCTGGTGCATCTGCAAGGCGATTCCGTGGACAGGGACACCTTCAGCGACGAGACCCGAGACGAGGTCGTACAGTTCCTGCCGCTTCCCGGGGTTTGTCTCCACCAGGTTTTCGTTGAGGTACAGCTTCGCCTTCGGGTCCGCGCGGTGCGCGATCCTGAATGCTTCTGCGATGTAGTCAGGGCCGAGGGCGTTATAGAAATCGTTTTGCTGAAGGCCACCGCCGTTCGTCATCAGCGCCTCGCTTACGACATCCCATCGGTCCATCTTGCCCTTATAGCGCTTCATGATTGCGTTGAAGTGCTTGACCATAGCGGCACGGAACGCGACCGGATCATTGGTCTTCGCGACAAGGTAATCGGGGTTACAGCAAGACGAGATTAGGCCGTGTCCCTTGACCTCCATGTCGTTTTCTTCGGCGAAGGCGACCAACCGGTCAAGCCCCTCGAACTCAAAGACACCCTCCTGCGGCTGGACGAATCTCCACTTCATGTCGTTTTCGGGGGACAGGCTGTTGAACTGCTCAGCCAGCACCTCCCTGTACTTAGGGTCAGAGAGATAGTTAGAGGGCCGGTCGTCAGCCGTTGACGTCATACCCTTCACAGAACCGGATCCGATGATGAGCCCGGCTTTCGCTGCCTCCTCGCGAAGAGAGCCGATACCCTCCTCCCCGAGATGCACATCCGAGGTTGGGCTCGGTGTTGTGGCGGTTGCGCTTTGGGTAGAGAATGCCGACATTGTCAGTCCAAGACTGACTGCCGCGAGCATGGCTAGTGTTTTTTTCGTCTTCATTCGGGGGAATTCCTTCGAGTAGTTGACTGCCGAAGGCGCTCTCGGCCGCTTAGACGACTGCTCGAAGTACGAGCCAGCTACTGATGCGCTCGATGGCTGCCGACCCGGGGGTGGGGGCAGCGGTGCCATTTCCGTCGTGGTCCCAGGTGGGGCGACGACGCCGAGACTGCTTCGGTACTCAAAAGGTTATCTCGAAATTGTGACGCATGCAACAATTTCGTTCTATCCTTGGGACAGCTTCAAAGCACTAGGAACTCATCTTCAAAAGAAGGAAATGGACATGCAGATTCAAGGCAAGACCTTCGTAGTCACAGGCGGCGGCAATGGTATCGGCCGCCAGGTGGTTCTAGGGCTCCTTCGTCGCGGAGCAAAAATCGCAGCCGTTGACCTGAGCGCTGATGCTCTAGCTGGGACGAAGGCGCTGGCCGCTTCTGATGGCGAACTGAGTACTCACGTAACAAACGTGACGGACCGTCATGCGGTTGCGGCACTACTAGATGACGTGATCAGCGTTCACGGACAGGTCGATGGCCTTATCAACGTGGCGGGTATCATCCACCGCTTCGTGCCGGTGGCTGATCTGACATTCGATGATTTTGAGCGGGTTATGAACGTGAACCTTTGGGGCACGGTGAACATGTGTAAGACTCTCCTGCCTGCTTTGCTGGAGCGGCCGGCGGCAGCAATCGTGAACATCTCCAGCCTCTCCGCGTTGTTGCCTTTTGCAGGCCAGACTTTTTATGGAGCAACAAAGGCAGCAGTCAAGCAGTTCAGTGAGGGCCTTTACCAGGAGCTGAGCGGCACATCTGTTGCCGTTACGACTGTTTTCCCGGGAAACATCAGCACCGACATCAGCGGCAACTCTGGGGTCAAAGCAATTGATCCCAAAGGAAGGAAGGCACCTGCCACCACACCCGAAGCAACTGCCGCCAAAATTATCCAGGGCCTGGAGAAGGGCAGCTTTCGAGTCTTGGTGGGAAAGGACGCCAAGGTGCTGGATGCTGCCTCGCGCATTTCATCCCGCACAGTCACCGATTTTATCGGCCGACAAATGAAGTCTGTTTTGTGATGCCGTCGAGGGCAGCATGGAAGCCGGTCGACGACTGGACTGTGGTCACGGGTCTGAAGGTGGAAGTTTGGGACAGAGACCGCCTCATGGACCAAGGAATCGTGGATGCCGTCACCGCGGACGGCGCGATTCTGTGGTTGAAGCACCACGGCGTCTTGCATAGGAGGGTGGTTGAAAAAGTCGATGACCGGCACATAAGAGTTGTCTTGCCAGCTCACAATGTCCCTCCTCCACCACAGGACGGGAAACCCGGTTTCCAGCCCGTGTCACCAAATGCAATGCCATCAGCGGCCGAGGACAAAGCTGCGGGCAGCCTTTCAGCCGGGCAAATCCCCGTCCCTGACGATTCATGTGGAACGGTGCGAACATTTTTATCCCAGTGATCACGCCCGGACCTGGCTCCGGCGGGATTCGGTTTACGCCGATTTCCCCAGCACGGTTCGGCACGCAACCCGAGAAAGAACCTGCCTGGGACCGTCACAGGGGTGTTCCAAAACTGCTTCTTGGGGGTTACTTACCTGATGCTTCATGGCGCTGGCGGATCAGCCCGAAGGGGACGGCGGGGTGAGCCCGTACGATGTATCTGCCGGCCTCGATCCGCGTCACAAGGATCCCTGTACGGTGTTGGAGCGCGGCCTTCAATACGACTGCTATGGCTTCTTCGAGGGCGATGTCAACCTCTGATGCTTCCTTGACATGCACCTCCAGCATGCCGGGTACTGCCACCTCTGAAATTTTCATGCGGGTGTTCCTTTCGCTGCACCTCACTGCACCGGATTGCGGCCGTTCAAGGCGACGCGAATGGTGCAACGGTGGACGGTGGTTGTAAGAGAAACGCTTACTGAGGCGCCTTGTGTCCGGTCGGATAAAGGCATGCCTCGGCAGCTATGCCGGCGTCCGCAGCGACAGTGCGGACGTCATCCATGGATATTGGTAGGGCGATTGGTAAGCGTCCGACTGGTGTGATTTCGCCGCTGAGCGTCCGCAGTAGTGCACGGTCGGATACCCCGAAGGTAGCGGTGAGTGCTGTTGCGATGGTTGCGATAGGAGTAAGGATTGCGGCGCGGTCCAAAGCGACATCGACGATAAGCGGTAGGCGGGAGGCGATTGCACCCAGTCGATAGATGAGGCCGGGGCGGAACTCGAGCCCTCCCTGGTGAAAGAATGACTCGAGGAAAAGGTCGTCTCGCGCGTCGAATGGTGCGTCGACTCGGATGACTGCAAGGTCTGCTTCATCTGGTGTGGACACGACGGTACCGAACATGCTGGCTACTGCGGGATCGATTCCTTCAATGTAGAGGCGTTGGTTCGGTGCAACTGGAAGGACCGGCTCAGTGCCGCGGAGCTTGTTCTCGAGGACGCAAACGGAGCGTGATTGAGCAAGCTCACCTGCGGCACGGTGTTCCGGACTGCCGACGATGCGGTCGGCTAGATCTTCGTCGACGAAAGGGTTGTCGAAAAGTCCGAGCCGGAACTTCACCAGTAGCAGGCGTCGAGCCGAGGCGTCGATTCGGGATTCCGCGACGAGACCTTCATCGACTAGGCCGCGGAGGATTTCGACGCATTCTTCGCCACCGAACTGGTCCGCTCCTGCTTCAAGAATTTTCAACATTCGACCTCGTGCGTCGAGGTGTTCTACCCCCCACGCCCGGGCGGGTAGGACCTGGTCGCCGATCACGTTGTCGTTAACGAGTTCCCAGTCAGTGACGATGACGCCTTTAAAGCCAAGTTCCTCGCGCAGGAGCTCCTGGAGTATCTGGCGGTTGTAGCCAAAACCTACCTCTTCGACCGGCTGCCCATGTATTTCAAGACCGACCGGCATGCCGTAGTACGGCATGATGGCCGCGGTGTCGTGCTCAATGGCAGTCCTGAACGGGGCAAGGTGGTCTTCGAACCGGCCGGCGGGGTACACCTGTTCGCGACCGTAGGGGAAGTGAGCATCCTCGCCGTCCTTTTGGGGGCCCCCACCAGGGAAGTGTTTGGTCGTGCAGGAAACACTTCCCGGGCCAAGCGTGGCGCCTTGGAAGCCGTCCACATACGCGGCGGTATGGGCTACAACGCGATCCACGCAGGATCCGAAAGTTTGAAGCTGACGTCCCCACCGAGGCTCGGTTGCCAGGTCGATTTGCGGATGAAGCGCCGAACGGATTCCGACCGCAGTGTATTCAGTGCGGGCTATTTCCGCGAAGAGACGGGTAGTTTCCGGCTCATCGATGGCGGCCAGCCCCAACCCTTCTGGCCATTGCGAAAACGGACCTGCCGAAAACCCGACGCCGACATTCTCGGCGAACGCATGGCGGGGGTCGGTAGAGATTGTCACAGGAATTCCGTGCGGCGTTTGGGCAGCGAGTCTCTGCAGGGCGTTGTTCCACTGGGCGGCTTTACGCGCGTCCTCTAGTCCGTGCACGTTGAAATGGTTCATATTCTTGCGTAGAACCACTACCGACGTCGGTGACTTGCTGATGTGGCCAGCTTCCTCAAGCAACGAGCCATCAGGTCCAGATTCAATGACGGTCTGGAACATGAGGCCAATTTTTTCCTCCAGCGAAAGCCGACGGAGAAGGTCCTCCGTGCGCTCTTCGGGTGTTTTCCGTGGGTCCTCAAAGGGGTCCATAATCCCGTTCTTGTTCAGATCACGGTACGGAACCCCGTCAGGTGTGGTTGACAGAACCAGATCGGTCATATGGATTCTCTCCTGGGTAGGCAACCTGAGTTACCAAGGCTTATTGGCGATGCAGCCCCTAGGGGGCTATCGGACGGCCGGGTCCTGGATGGGCGAAGGAGCAGGACCCAACGCCGCGAGTTCGTCCCAAAATTGATCCGGGATGACCTCTTCACGCAGCCGGGCCAACTCGAGGATTCGTTCGGGCGAGGAAACGCCGATCACGGTGGAATCAATTAGCGGGGACCTTAGTGAGAAGGCAAGGGATACAGCGGGCAGTGACACCTGGAGTTCGCGGCAAAGCTCTTCAACTCGTCGAACCCACGACGTGAGGTGCTCACCTGCCGGCTGATACGCGTACCGTGCTCCGGGTTGCGCCCCGGTTGCCAGGATGCCGGCGCCGAAAGGCGCCGCATTGAACACGGTCATGTCGCGGTCTCGTGCTGCTTGGAATAGGGTCTCGGCGCTCTGGTCGATTAGCGTGTACCGGTTGTGACAGAGGACGGCGTCGAATTCTCCAGTCTCGAGATAGGCGGTCATCATGGGTATGGGCCCACCTGCGATGCCAATGGCATCAACGACGCCGGACGCCCGCAGCTCGATCAGTCCCTCGACAGCGCCTCGAGGTCCAAGGGCTTCTGCCATGGTGAGCATGTCAGGATCGTGAAGGTGCAGCAGTGGTATCCGGTCAACCCCGAGTCTGGACATACTTTCCTCAAACGAGGCCAGGACCCTGTCCCGATCGAAGCGGCCGGTGTCTGGGTCAGCATCGACCTTGGTAATCAACCCGGTGGAGCAGCGATTTCCGAGTCGGGCCATTGCTATCCCCAGGACTTCTTCTGACCGTCCCCCGGAATAGTTGTTCGAGGTGTCCACGTACGCATGACCTGCGCTGAGGGCGGTCTCGGCTAAACGCACGGCCTGCGCTTCACTGGCGGAATCGCGGCGGGTGCCCCGACCAAAACTTGAAGTGCCGATTGTCAGAATGGATGGTGCCTTCACGCCCGTGCCATTCTGCTGCCCTTGGTAGGCCGCACGGGGCCTTCCACAGGTTTCCCAACTCTGGCGTGATTCCTTTTGGAGCCGTTCATGTGGGGGATCTCCTCATTGAAATATGTGCAGTCGTCGCGACTGGAGAAGCGACAGCGCCCACCCTACGACGAAATCAGAACAACTGCTACATTTTTCTGGTCAACGGTGTACCTGGGGGCCAGCCGGACCGGGCGCCGGCTAGACGGCATTGAACTCGGAGGCCTGAAAGTTGGCGAGTTCACCTGACTGCGGATGCGCCAGAAACGCCCGGGAGATCCTGGATCGCTTCTGGAAGGGCCCATTCGAAGAACGCTGTCATGGATTTGGTCATGTCGGCGGTTGGGTCGATTAGCCATTG
Organism: Arthrobacter sp. Hb9-2; assembly: GCF_059091165.1. NCBI lineage: Bacteria > Bacillati > Actinomycetota > Actinomycetes > Micrococcales > Micrococcaceae > Arthrobacter > Arthrobacter sp. Hb9-2. Next base: position 68,513 of record NZ_JBNHGJ010000004.1, read on the forward strand.
CAGCTGTATTCCGTCCCAGGTGCCGATGAGCAGCCGGCTGAGAGTGTGCGGGTCCCGGTGCGGGCTGATTCGGCCCACGGCCTGGTCGTGGGCGAAGGCGGCCGCGAGTTCTTTCGCCTTGCGCCGGTACCGGGCGACAAACCAGTCATGGGCAGGATGTGTGGGGGCGGAGGATTCGGCAGCCAGAATGGCAAACAGGCGCAACAGTTCAGGTCGCTCGAGGCTTGACTGGACCCGTTCCAGGGTGGCGGACGCGACCCCCCGCTCAGCGCAAGCTGCATCAAAGTCGAACTCTTCATTGCCAGGAGTGGTCCTGTCGGCCCGTTCGAGCACCGCCTCAAGAAGCTCGTACTTGGTCCCGAAATGGTGAACGACGCTGGTAAGGCTCAGGTCCAGTGCACGGGCGATGTCACGCAGCGAGCCGCCATGGTAGCCGTGCGTGGCGAACACAGTAGCGGCAGCATCGAGGATGTCACTGGCCCGCTGAGCCGACTTTGCATACGGACCACGAACGCCGGCGTTCTTCTGTTCACTCATGCTAGAGACCTTACTCAGCTGCCGCGGCGCCTGAACAACGCCTGACCCAATTCAATTGCCTAAACAAAATTGTAGCAACTGTTCCGTTTTCGTGTAATGATGATCACGAACACCCAAGGTGACCCGCAGCCGGGCACCCCATGTCACAAGGAGGTAGACATGCCTATACAGACAGCAACATTCAAGCGGCGTACTTTTGTCGCAGGCACATTCATCGCCGCAACGGCGCTACTGGCGGGGTGCAACGCCGGTGGTGGCGGGAGCCAGGCAGGGGAGACCACTTTGACCGTAATGGTCGGAGCTCAGGATCTTACTCCCGAGCAAGTGGCTGAGTTTGAGCAGAACAACCCCGGCATCAAGATTAACCAGGTTCTGTTCGACGCGACCCGACTGAACACCATGCTTGCTTCGGGTAACCCACCGGACATCGCGGTGGGCGGTGCCGTCGGCAGCGCCAACTTTAACGCACGAGGATTGGCTACGGACCTCACACCGTATCTGGAGAAAAGTGAGACGCTGAAGGAAGACGACCTTCAGCCGGTCAACGACAGCTTCCGCTGGGACGGTACCAAGAGCGGCGAAGGTCCTCTCTACGGCATCGTCAAAGACTGGAGCCAGGACTCGACTCTCTGGTACAACACCGCCCTCTTTGACAAGGCGGGGGTCCCATACCTCAGCGACACAGAGGCAACCAGCTACCACGAGCTCCTGGAGACCGCCAAAAAGCTCACCGTAAAGGAAGGCACCACAACCACCACCTTTGGGCTTGGCGTGGAATGGGACTGGTCCCTTTACGGCCCAATATCGGCAATGGTCATGCAGCAGGGTGAAAACCTCTACAACGAGGACCTGACCAAAATCGACTTCACCTCCGCGGCGGCCAAGCGCGCCTTTCAGTGGTACGTCGACTTCGGGAAGTCCGGGGTAGGACCAACATCCCTGAACCCGCTTCCGGACGGCTCTGATTACTCGACCTTCGCGGCGGAACGCATGGCGATCAGCCAGGACGGCTATTGGTACGGCGGCAACTTCGCAGCACCTGATGCCTTGAAGACAGTTCGGATGGCTCCTTCACCGGTAATGGGAGATACCCGGGTCGCGCCCACCTACTCCGGTCAGGGCTGGTGGATCCCGGAGAAGGCGAAGAACAAGGACGCCGCGTTCAAGCTCATGGAGTACTACATGGCAGGCGCGCCCGCTGAGAAGCGCGCTGCGAGTGGCTGGGGCCTTCCGGGGCTAAAGTCGCTGAGCGAGAAATTGCCCCAGGATCTTCCGCATCAGAAGCAGGCATACACTGTCGCGCAGAACGAACTGCAGTACGCCAAGCCCCTGCCCGATTCGCCCTACATCTCCGGGGACCTGATGCAGAGCACGATCCAGACGTACCTCGAAAAAGCCATCAAGGGTGAACTGAGCGTTGATCAGGCATGCGAAGCGCTCACTGATGAACTGAATAAGGCCCTCGCACAGGGCAAAGAGCAGATCGGCTAAGGAATATGGCACGCAAGTGGTCCCGCTACCCGAAGAAGGCCTTTTACGCCTTCGTCGGGCCCTGGGTAATAGGTTTCGTGCTGCTGACGGCGTTGCCCATGGTGTTCGGGTTGCTTGTGAGCCTCACCAACTTCGACGGCAGTTCTCCCCGCTTCAAATGGGTTGGTCTTAGTAACTACGTCGAGCTGTTCAGCGACGGCGAGGCATGGATGGCGCTCCTTAGGACGTTGCTGTTCACCGCTATCGTTGTACCAATCACCATCGGCGGATCTCTTGGTCTGGCGATGATTATCAACCGGCGGCTGAGGGCGTTGGGACTGTGGAGGACATTGTTCTTCCTGCCCTCAGTCGTACCGGTGGTAGCCATGGCGATCATGTGGAAACTTGTTTTCAACAGGGACTCCGGCATCCTTAACGCTCTTTTGGGTGCCGCAGGAATCCAGCCGATCGCGTGGCTTCTGGACCCGACCGCCTTTTTCGCCCTGATTATCCTTATGCTCTGGGGTCTGGGCGCAGGCATGATCATCATGCTCGCCGCTCTTCAGGGAGTTCCGGCTGAGCTGGAGGAAGCGGCCACCATCGACGGTGCCGGCCGCTGGTCCGTCTTCCGGCACGTGACAGTACCGATGATTTCACCGATCCTTTTCTTTCAGGTGATCACTGGCGTTATCGCCGCATTGCAGGTCTTCATTCAGCCCCTGCTCCTGACAAGCTCGGCGGGGATCTCGAAGGTCAGCGGTGTACCGGACAGCAACACCTTGTACATGGTGCAGGTGTACCAGGAGTTCTTCCTCAGCAACCGTTTCGGCTACGGATCGGCAATGCTATGGGTGTTCTTCCTCATCATCCTCGGTCTGACGTTGCTCTTCCTGCGGTCGAGCCAGTCCTGGGTCTACTACGAAGTCGACACGGAAGCCGAGAAAGAAGGAGCAACCCGATGACTACGACTGAGCGTGAAACGGCCGTGGGGTCGACACCTGCGGTACCTCGAACGCGAACTCCGAAGGCTGAAAAAGCCCGGAAGGATAAGCGGCCACCGGCGGTACTCTACATTTTGATTCTGCTCCTGTCGGTGTTCTTCATCGGCCCGTTCCTGTGGCTGGTACTTGCGGCGTTGAAGACGCCCGCTGAATGGGCTTCGTTTCCGATCCAGGTTCTGCCTGATAAGGCGCAATGGAACAACTTCGTCGACGCCGTCACCCAGATGGACTTCTTCGGCTACACGGTCAACTCTCTGTTCCTCGCCACGACGTATTCGGTTCTGATCACCATATCGAGCGCCACGGTGGGCTTCGGTTTCGCCCGGCTCAGGGCCCCAGGGAAAAAAGCATTGTTCCTGGTTCTGCTCTCGACCATGATGATCCCGCAGATTCTGACGCTGCTGCCCACGTACGTTCTCTTCTCGCAGATCGGGCTGGTAAACACCTACTGGCCCTGGATCCTGTGGGGTCTGGCAGCATCACCGTACATGGTGTTCCTGTTCCGGCAGTTCTTTTCTTCGCTCCCGCGTGAACTGGAGGACGCGGCCATCATGGATGGTGCCGGCTGGTTCAGAATTTTCGTCCAGATCTTCCTTCCCCTCTCCCGCCCGGTCCTGATCACATCATTCCTGTTGTCGTTCACGTGGACATGGGGTGATTACATCGCCCCCGCGCTGTTGCTGGACATTGACCACACGACCCTCTCGGTGGCCATCACCGCCTGGTACCAGGACCCTAACGGAAACACCATTCCCACCGTGCAGGCCGCTGCTGCCGTGCTGTACATCCTGCCTGTGCTGTCCATCTTCTTCTTCGCCCAGCGGTACTTCATCCGTTCCACCGTCTCCTCGGGTGTCAAGGGCTGAAATTCCCTAGCAGCTTTGTCAGCGGCCGGTAGGCGACTCATCTCGGATGCTGTCTGCCGGCCCGGCACCACCATGAACAGTCGCCGAGCGGACGATGCGCTGATCACGATCAGTGTGGAGGCAACGCTGGGTGCACCACGCAACAAAGAACTTTAGGAGCAAAACGTGGAGGAAGCGCGCTCTCGAGCCGTTGATCTGCTTACACAGATGACCATCTCGGAGAAGGTCGCACAGCTGACCTCGCTGGTGCCGACGATGCTGTTTGACGCAGACGGCATTCGTCCCGCGATCGCCGCCGGCAAGCTTGGCGATGGCATCGGATATGTGGAACCTCATATGGGGGGATTCCCCAGGACTGCTGCCGAGGTCGCTCGACTCAACAATGCGGTTCAACGGTATCTGGTGGAGAACACCCGCTTGGGTATTCCTGCCATCATGCACGTGGAGGCCTTGAACGGTGTGAACGCACCCACGTTCACCTCCTTCCCCACAGCCATCGGCCTGGCAGCGACCTGGGATCCAGAAGCAGTCAGTGAGATGGCTGCGCTGACCCGCCGGCAGATGCGTGCTGTCGGTCTCCACCATGCGCTGTCTCCGGTGCTTGACGTTGCAAGAGATGCAAGGTGGGGGCGGGTACATGAGACATACGGTGAGGATCCCTACCTCGTGAGCGCTTTTGGGGTTTCGTTCGTCCGGAACCTGCGGGGAGCGTCGTTGCGGGACGGTGTGATCGCCACCGGCAAGCATTTCCTTGGGTACGCCATGAGTGAGGCAGGGTTGAACATGGCGTCTGTGAACCTGGGCGAGCGTGAGCTCCGGGAGGTCTATGCCCGTCCGTTCGCTGCCGCCATTAGTCTCGCCGGCCTGGATTCAGTCATGAATTCCCTGTCCGATTGGGATGGGGTACCCGCAGCGGCTGATCCTCGGATCTTCCGGCACCTGCTGCGGGACGAATTAGGCTTTGAAGGAACCGTGGTCTCCGACTGGGGGTCGATTGAGAACCTGGTCATCCATCACCGGGCCGCGAGCAACGCACGCGAAGCCGCAGTGCTTGGGCTGCGCGCGGGCATCGACGTTGAGTTACCGGCTCCGTTCGGCTACGGCGAGGCCCTTGTCTCTGCCGTTCATGATGGCGAGATCAGTGAGGCGCTCATCGATGAGGCGGTATTACGGGTCCTTACTCACAAGTTCGAGCTCGGGCTGTTCGAGAACCCCTATGTGGCTGCTGATCCGATCACAGTGACGTCACTTGCCAAGGAAGGCAGCGAACTTTCGTCGCGGCTCGCGCACGAGTCAATCACTTTGTTGAAGAACGACGGCGCCCTGCCCCTCGGGGACGCGCCCCGCATCGCGATCATCGGTCCTCACGCTAATGCGCCAGGTGCAGCATTCGCTCCTTATACGTTCCCCGCTTTCATTGCCCTGACTCGCGCTCTGCGCAGTGGCATGGCGAGCTCCATGGTCGGAGTGGATGAGACGACCTTCCAGCCGGACGTGGCATACGTGGAAAGCGAGATCGGCGATCTCCTGGCAATGGGCGAGGATGAGTACGCACAAACCCAGTACGGCGCAGTGCCACTTAGCGACGCCCTGAAAGCCGCGTTGCCGAACGCGACGATAGTGGTTTCTGAAGGCTGTGACGTTGACGGCGGCACCGAGAAAATCCCCGCCGCGCTGGAAGCGGCGCGCGGCGCGGACGTCATTGTCCTCGCTCTCGGCGGGCTGGCCCGGTGGTTCTTCTCCGAACGTACCGAAGGTGAAGGCGCAGACGCCTCCGATGTGCGGCTTCCGGCATCACAACGCGCACTCGTTGATGCGGTCGCCACCCTGGACATCCCGCTTGTGGGCGTACTCTTCTCGGGCCGGCCTGTCGCACTAGGTGATATCGAACCTAAGCTGAACGCGCTCGTACTCGGCTACTTCGGTTCCGAATACGGGACCCGCGCTGTCGCGGATGTTCTCACCGGCGCCAGCGAGCCGCAAGGGCGCCTCCCGTACACCATTCCACGATCCAACGGTCAGGTACCCATCCATGCAGGCCAGCGGTTCGGCAGCGGCTACCGGCGCCGCGAAGGCGACGACCACGGCGGATACGTTGATGAGTCCGCATCGCCGCTGTATCCGTTTGGACACGGTCTTACCTACACCCAGTTCACCTACTCGGCGCTGGAGCTCAGCACGCCATCCGTCGCCACGGACGGCGAGGTCGAGGTAACGGTGACGGTGACCAACACCGGCGGACGCACCGGCACTGAAGTGGTTCAACTCTACGTCGAAGACGACGCTCTCGGTGTCTCACGACCTGCGCTGCAACTTGCCGGCTTCCAGCGAATCACGCTTGAGCCCGGCCAGGAGGCAACTGTGGTTTTCACGCTACAGCTTGCGCTCCTGGCCTACCTGTCGCTCGAGGGCAGGTGGATCGTGGAGCCGGGCCCGATGTCGATCTCAGTCGGTTCATCTTCGGACCAACGTCCACTGAGCACGCTCCTGGACGTCACAGGCGGGACAGCGGACGTGACGGACAGCAGGGCATACCTGACTGATGCAACGTCACTGATACCCACCGCAGATTTGTCATAAACCAGCCGCTGCAGCGGACACAACGCCGTCAAACCGACGCGAAAGGACTGGCCATGTACAACGGTCTCCTCGATGCTGGACACATCGATCTACCACCTTCATTCATCCTCGGTGCCGCGACCGCCGCCTACCAAATTGAAGGTGGCGTAAACGAAGGGGGGCGTGGCCCCTCTATCTGGGATACCTTCAGCCACACGCCGGGAAAGACCGAGGGGGGCGCCACCGGAGACGTCGCCGCCGATCACTATCACCGTGTCGAGGAGGATCTCGGGCTGATGGACGCCCTCAACCTTGATGCCTACCGCTTTTCGATCTCGTGGTCCCGCGTGATGCCGACCGGTGAGGGCGAGGTGAACGCCGAAGGCCTGGGCTTCTATTCACGCTTGGTAGACAATCTGCTGGCGCGCGGTATCCAGCCAATCGTGACCCTCAACCACTGGGACCTGCCTCAGGCACTGGAGGACAAGTACGGCGGATGGCGTGGACGCGATACTGCTTTCGCCTTCGAAAAGTACGCAGAGGTCATGGGCGAGGCGCTCGGTGACCGCGTCTTCATCTGGTCGACCCATAACGAGCCCTGGAATAACTCCTTCTCCGGATACGGCAGCGGAGCTTTCGCGCCTGGTGGAACAAGCCACGAGGATGCGCTCATCGCGGCGCATCACCTCAACCTTTCCCATGGGCTTGCCGTCAAAGCCCTCCGGCGGACCATAACCCGAATCGACGCCCATATCTCGGTGGCACTCAACATCTTCCGTGTCAACGCTGAAACCCCCGAAGACGCAGAAGCTGCTCGCCTGTTCGACGCCGTGGCCAACCGTGTATTCACCGGGCCAATGCTCAACGGCGAATACCCCGCCGACCTTCTCGCCGACACCCGAAAATTTACGGACTGGAGCTTCGTCCAGCCCGGAGATTTGGAAATCAGCCACCAACCTATCGACCTCCTGGGCGTGAACTACTACGAAGTCATGCATGTGCGCTTGAACCCCATGTATGACCCCGCAACCGAAAAGGACGGCGGCACCGCATTCCCGGGTTCGGAAAGAATCGAATTCGTCCGACGCGGCGATCTTGAGCGGACCGGCATGGACTGGGGGATCGAACCCCAAGGCCTGGAAGACCACCTCGTCGCCCTTTCCGCTGAATATCCCAAGTTGCCGATCATGGTGATGGAAAATGGAGCGGCGTTTCCTGATGACGTTGTCTCGCTACATGGCAGCCAAGCTGTCATTGACCTTGCCCGCACACGCTTCCTCATCGAACACCTCACGGCGACGGACCGCGCCCGCCAGCGCGGAGCCAACGTTGTGGGATACCTGGTTTGGTCGCTCTTGGACAACTTCGAATGGGCCGCCGGATACGGACCCCGGTTCGGGATTATCCATGTCGACTATGACACCCTCGAGCGGACCCCGAAACTCAGCTTCCACTGGTTCGCTAAACTCTGCGCATCAAAAACCATCCCAACCCTGCGCGAGACGTCAGCCGACAGTCAGCACAATCAAAACCAGGTGCCGGCTCTGCAGTCTAGGGAATCACTCATAACCGGCGCGAGTTTGGACTAAGGCGGCGTGACCTACCACGGCGGCAACCCACATTCCCGAAAAGTAGCCCGGTGACGTTCAACAGGCGGTCACACGCCTCATCCAGCAGACCGAGCACCCAAGACGCTGCACAGTCTTCCATAACGGTCGACGCTCCCTTGACGGGACTGGCACGGGAACTCAAACCAGCGCGGCTCAAGCTGTCGCTTGCAGCCGTCGCCTACCTCGTGAAAGACAGCCCGGTATGGGTGCTGCCCGTGATCACATCGGCCGTAATCGACACGGTGATCGCAGGGGGCCCCGCCAAGGATCTCGTACTACTGGGCCTCATCGCAGTGGCATTGGTCGCTTTGAACTACCCCGCCAGCCAGACGTTCGTTCGGTTGGTCAGCGCTACCGTCCGCGACCTCGGCGTCTCCCTGCGGAACCAGCTGGCGCACCGGCTCCAGGCTCTGTCCATCGGATTCCATACAAGGTCCAGCTCTTCCGTCATGCAAACCAAGGTCGTGCGCGACGTCGAGAACGTCGAACTGATGCTTCAACAGGGCGCCAACCCACTACTCTCAGGTCTCGGCGTAATCTTGGGGGCAATAACAGTCCTCGCCCTCCAGGTGCCAGCCTTCCTGCTGTTGTTCGCGTTTGTCGTGCCGCTATCCGCCGTGCTCGTTCGCGGAGTGCGCAGCCGCTCAGACCAGAGGAATGAACTATTCCGCCGGGACATCGAAAGGTTCTCCTCGCAAGTAGGGGAGATGGCAACACTGCTGCCAATAACCCGGGCACATGGCCTCGAAAGGGTCGCCACCCGACGGGTTCTCACCACAGCAAAGGCAGTGCGTGATTCGGGGTTCAGCCTTGACGTCCTAAACGGCCGATTCAGCGCGCTTGCCTGGGGTTGGTTTCAAATGCTGTCCATAGCCTGCCTGATCGGTGCGGCACTGCTCTCCGTCAGCGGCATCCTACCGATCACCCCAGGACAAGTAGTACTGCTCAGTACCTACTTCATGATGCTCATCAATTCAGTCGTTAACCTCCTCAACCTCGCCCCCCTACTCACAAAAGGGCGCGAGTCACTCCGGTCAATCGCCGAGGTGCTCCAGGACCCCGACATCGAGCGAAGCAGCGGCAAGCACCAGGTACGTCATGTAGAGGGGCGCCTAACATTCGAACAGGTCGACTTCCGTTACCCGGAAGGAGAAGACCTCGCGATCAAAGGCCTCGACTTAGACATCAAGCCCGGAGAGACAATCGCTTTCGTTGGGAAGTCTGGATCCGGCAAATCTACGGTGCTGAACCTGACCCTCGGCTTTCTCCGACCAACCGGCGGGCGTCTCCTGCTGGATGGCACCGACATGGAAACACTCGACCTGCGCACCGTGCGTCGCCATATCTCCGTGGTTCCCCAGGAGTCCGTGCTGTTCTCCGGATCAATCAGAGACAACATCGCCTACGGGCTTGAACACGTCGATGACACATCAATCCGGCAAGCGCTTCAGGACGCGAACGCCCTGGACTTCGTTCAAGCGCTTCCGGACGGACTCGACACCTTGCTGGGACAACGTGGAGCCCGGCTATCGGGCGGACAGCGACAGCGAATTTCCATCGCGCGTGCCCTCATCAGGGATCCGCGGATTCTCCTGCTCGACGAAGCAACTAGCGCTCTCGACGGCGAGTCGGAGCGACTCGTCCAGAACGCGCTTGCTAACTTGCGACACGGACGGACCACGTTGATTGTTGCCCACCGACTCTCAACCATTCGCTCCGCGGACCGAATAGTTGTTCTCGACGGCGGCCGCATAGTCGAAACGGGGACTCACGAGGACCTTCTCGCAGCCCATGGCGCCTACGCGAAACTTCACTTCCTTCAAGTGAAGTGAAGGGGCAGCATATCGGGGTCTTTAATCGCACCTGCTCAGCGCGACGCGGGTAGACATCATCATCCCGGCGCCGCATCGGGTTTTACGCCCATCTAGACTAGGAGACAGAAATGATTGACAGCACTGCAACGACTGGCTGGAGCGGACCATATATGTCGGTCGATGGTGCCCCGTTTCCCATCGTGGGGGCCGAAGTCCATAACTCGAGCTCCAGCACGGTCGATGCTATCAATGAATCATTTACAACGGTTCAGCGGCTGGGCGCCAATACCGTTCTTGCACCGGTAGCCTGGGACCTCTTCGAACCTGAGGAAGGCGTTTTCGACTTCGTGCTGATCGACGCCATGATCAATACCGCGTCGGCCCTCGGAATGCGGCTGATTCCGCTGTGGTTCGGTTCTTGGAAAAATGCCGTGTCAACCTACGTACCTCGTTGGGTCAAGACGAACCTTGATCGATTCCCCCGGGCCGTCATAAGCAACGGACGTAGGGTCGAGCATCTTTCGGCTTTCGGGCTCGAATCCTGCCAAGCCGACGCACGCGCTTTCGCCCAGCTGATGCGTCATATCGCGGCAGTGGACACCAATAACGTTGTCCTGGCAGTGCAGGTAGAGAACGAAATCGGACTCCTGGGAGACACACGCGACCGAGGACAGCTTGCAGAAGCAGCCTTTGCTTCAGCCGTTCCCGCAAAGGTGGTGGAGGCTGTCGCCAGCGACCCGTCAATGCCGCTGCATCAAGAATGGCTGGATCACGGATCCTGCCGGAGCGGAACGTGGTCAGAGGTGTTCCCCGAGGGTGACCGCCGTGACGAAGCCTTCATGGCCGCCGCATTCGCGGCGTACGTTGGAAAGGTTGCAGCAGCCGGCGCCGCCGAGCACGATATACCGCTTTTCGTGAACGCATGGTTAGATGCCGACAGTGTCCTCGACGGCCCCATAGCCGTGGCGGGCGGAAAGCGGCCGGGGGACTATCCCAGCGGTGGTCCTGTCATGCCGGTGGCAGCCATCTGGGAAAGCCTTGCACCCCAACTGCACTTCCTTGCTGTTGACATGTACGTTGATGAAAGCGAGGAAGTCTTTGAGGCGTACCGGAGCCGCCGAGGTCGTCTTTTTATCCCGGAGTTGCGCGCGGACACCATAGGCATCGCCCAGATGTTCTCCGCCCTAGGAACACACCGGGCGCTCGGAGTCTCCCTGTTTGGGGTAGACAGCCTCGACCCCTCCGATCCGGACAACCTTCAGCTTGTGGACGCATATCACCTGCTCAAAGCTGCCGCACTCCTCATCCGTGAGAACCCCAAGGCCGCCGTCGAAGCATTCGTGCTCTCCGCGGCTCAGCCCGGAGCCCAGCTGCAACTCAGCAACGCCACAATCATGATCCATTCCAAAGATGAGTTGGGCACTGTCACCCCTGTTTACCCCGCGTACGGTATCGCCATTGAAGACGGGGATGGGCTCTTTATAATTGGGCGAGGTTTTTGGATCACCCTGGCCGCAAGTGAGCCCGAACAAGTCTCCTTCGCATCTGCCACCCAATACCGTCTCGACAACGGAAAACTGCGGCCGCTGCGGCACCTTAATGGCGACGAGACAGGCGGCGGAACGCTGATTTCCTTCCCGTTCGCCGGGGCGCCGTTGCTTCCGGGACGTGTCATCCCGACCCGGATACCGGACGCAGGTATCACCCGGGTTTCCGTCTACAAATATTGACCGACAGCCGGGTGTCCCCTCCGGTGAAGACCAGGCCCGCTTTGCGGATTCGGACGTCTCCGGGACCGACCGAAAACCACGGTGACATAATCCCATTCGATCTGATTTCATCACTTTTGGAGGGCACGTTGCCTTACTCCCGCCCCTTGCATTTGGACATCAGCGTCAGCGACGCCAGAACCAGAGACGCAGCCTTGAATAGGGCCGTTCAAGGACTGATACCTGAGGCGCTCAGGAGAAGAACGGGTATTTCCGTCACCAGGCACAGCGAAACGGCGTACCAGGTGGCGGTCGACCAATCTGTGCCGTGCGGAGAAATCTACGAACGCCGCAGCTAGCGGCCCATGCTTAGGTTTTTGCCTGTCTAGTCAGTGGCCTACGACGTGCAGGCTAGCCTCCAACTGCCGGGCCAAGGACGAATTGGTCAGGCGACCTTGAAATACTCAGTTGTCCGCCTGCTGCGGTCACACGTTCCTCCATACCCAATCAGACCAAACCCTCGTTCGTCTGCGTTTCTTTCGCGTTTCCCGGCTGCCGCGGGTTTGTTGACCAGCCGCACCGTGATCCTGTCCGGGCCGGCCTTCACATCGAGGACGGCCTTGCCGTCATCATGCTTGGGCATTGGTGAGTCCCTCTTGCAGGACGCGATACAGTGCAAGATCAATCGCTGCCGGCATCGCTGGCGGAAGCTCCGGAAATGCGCCACCGGCGTGCTGAAGTTCCAGGTTTCAGCGAACGAAATGAGTTATAGAGCGAGTCCAGCTGCCGGCTGTCCGGGACGGGGGAACGGTCCCGGACACAGTGTCGGTGGTCCGCAGGACCTTTAGGATCGCCTGCAGTTCCCGCAGGGCTTCACCGCTGGCGCTGCGAATGCGCTGCAGAGACTGCAGTGAACTGGGTTGGTTCCCGGGCAGGTTGGCTTCAGCGGAGCCGGCATGAACGTTGATGGCTGCGATGTGATGAGCCATGACATCGTGCAGTTCGCGCGCGATGCGAAGACGTTCCTCGACCAGCTCGCGCTCCACGATGGCACGCCGGGTCGCGGCGGCACGCCGTGCCTGGCCCTCCAGGGCCTGAACGTAGCCACGCTGGGAATGAACGGCCGATCCGACACCTCCTGCGGCAGCCGTCCACGCAACAAGGGCCAAGGACATCGGATCCACCACTGGAATCTGCAACCACACGCCGGAATTGAGCAAAAGGACCACTGCGACAAGAACCGTCACAACACTCGCCTGGTTCCGCGGCTTGATGATGGCGAACGACAAAAGACAAATCTGAAGCATGCACCAGGCCAGGAGGTGCTGGCCCGTAAACAACGGGTAGACGAAAACCAGGACCGCAGACAGGCTCAGCGCGGACAGGGGGAATCGCCGCCGGGCGCCGGCAATAGCCACAGCTACGCCAAGTAGGGCTACTTCCCCCGATTTCAGCGGAGCCCGCTGCAGCACCTCGGTGGCACGACAAGAAGGATTACGATATCCAGGGCAAGTTGCCACACGTCCCACGGGAAGCGAGGCCGGACCGCCGGTCCTTCCTTCTTAGATGACACTAACGGCGGCACTCAGAGTCCTTCTCATCAGGGGCCGGCAGGGATCCGCATGGTAGAAGTGTCCGGGCCGCCACTACTTCTGGAGACCGTAGTGGACATTTATTCTACTAGCGCGCGGTTATCGCACGAATGCGGGGCCTGGTGCCCGGCGGAGCGCCTGGTGTACACAGCCGGGGATGCCGGAAAGTGGATAAGCCGCGGTTCGATGCACCGCGCGGTGAGTACCGCACCAACGCGATCGAGCATGCCCCGCATGTAGAGAGAATCATGACAGCGGGGCCGTAAGCGTGGGTGCCCTACTTCTTGTCCTACCAGTACTGAGCTCTAGCCGCCGGCACACGGCTACCTCGGCGACCGATTTTGCACGCGGTTCTCGATCAGTAGCCAGCCGGGTTATTTTTCTGCCAGCGCCAGTGGTCCTTGCACATTTGGTCAACGGTTTTGGTGGCGGACCAGCTCAGATCGCCCAGTGCGGACGTGGCGTCGGCCCAAAAGGCGGGCAAGTCGCCCGCGCGGCGGCCGGTGATTTAATAGGGGATGGGCTTGCCAACGGCCTTCTCGAAAGAATGCAGGACCTCGAGGACCGTACCCTTCGCCGGAGCCGAGGTTCCAGCGGAACACGCCGGTGCGGTCCGCGATGTAGTTCAGGGCAGCGACGTGCCCTTCCGCGAGATCCACCACGTGGATGTAGTCGCGCAGGCAGGTGCCGTCCGGGGTGTCGTAGTCACCGCCGAAGACCATCAGCTTCTCGCGCCGGCCCACGGCCACCTGCGCCATGAACGGCACCAGGTTGTTCGGGATGCCCTGCGGGTCCTCGCCAATCCGGCCTGAGGGGTGTGCACCCACCGGGTTAAAGTAGCGGAGCAGTGCTATGTGCCAGCGGGAGTCAGCCGAGCCGAGGTCGGAGAGGACGTCCTCAATCTGTTCCTTGGTGCGCCCGTAGGGGTTGTTGGCGCCGATCTCCATCTTCTCCACGTAGGGAATGGGGTTGTGCTCCCCGTAGACCGTAGCGGAGGAGCTGAAGACGACGGACCGGACGTCATGCCTGTCCATGACGCGGATCAGATTCAAGGTGCCTACCAGGTTGTTGTAGTAGTACTTCAGGGGCTCCTGCACTGATTCCCCCACGGCCTTGAGGCCGGCGAAGTGAATGACGGCGTCGATACCTGCGCCGGCAAACACCTGCTCAACGGCGGCCTCGTCCACCAGGTCCACCTCATGGAACTCCGCGGCTTTGCCGCTCAGCTCGGCCACGCGGCGCAGCGATTCCTCGCTGGAGGTCACGAGGTTGTCGATGACGACCACGTCATGGCCGGCTTCCTGCCGAAAGAACAGCGTGGGAACCGATGTACCCGGCGCCGCCCGTTACCAAAATTTTCAAGAAGTTCCTGCCTCGATCGGCACCAGTACCAGAAGATCACATTATCTAACAAAATAGATCAAGGATTCGTATTGTTGCCCCGAAAGTTGTAGCGCTTCAGGCAACTCTTCGCGCAGCAGGTCTTGGGTCCTCATCAGTTATGACCTGGCGGCCGACATCACGCCCACATGGGAGTAGCCACGACAAATCCCCGAACTTCGACAACCGAAGCCAAATGACCTGTTGGGGCACTCCCCCTGCCCGATTCAAGCGCCGATAATGGATATTCCGTCAAGCTGTTCTCACTGTCGTCGTGTCTAAGCCCAGTGAGTGAACTGGTCAGGGCGAGGGGTCTTATGGCTCTTAGTGCTCCTGCTCCCTGGATGCGTTGGCAAAGGACTTGTCCTCTTGCTTCATGTAGTAGTCGACGCCGGTGTATCCGCCGTCGACCACAATTGATGCCCCGTTTATGAAGGCAGCTTCGGAGCTTAGGAGGAAGGCGACGATCTTTGAGATGTCTTCAGGACGTCCGTTGCGTCCCAGGGGAGTGAGGGCCGCCGCTTCGTAAGACTCGGACAGAATTCCGGAATCCACCCAGCCCGGGGTAACAGCGTTGACCCTTACACCGCGGGCTCCGAGCACGTTGGCCAGGCTTCGGGTCACCGACAGCAGTGCCGCTTTGCTGGCTGAGTAGGCGATGCTTCGGAAGGAGCCGACGTGCGCGTCTGTGCTGGCAATGTTTACGATGCTGCCGCCGGAGGACATGCTGGAGCCGATTGCTTGGGCAAGGAAGAGCGGGGCAGTGACGTTGACTTGTAACGTCCTGTCCCAGGAATCGAGAGTCATGTCCTCCAAGGGCTGTTTCTCAAGGATCCCGGCGTTATTGACCAAGGCATTGAAGGTGAATTCTTCCCGGATCTGATGCGCGAATTCAATTGTTCTCGCCCTGTCGGCAAGATCAATCCGGCGTATGTGGACCCCGTGTGTGCGCGCCAACTCCTGCGCTTCATCGAGGGCGGTGTTGTAGGTAGCAACAACAGTCCAGCCTTTCCTTGCCTGCGTCTCCGCAATGGCCCTGCCAATTCCTCGCGCGCCTCCGGTCACGAGCACGGTATGTTCGCCTGCCATTGATGCCTCCGTCGAACCCTTGTGAAGGTATAGACATAGATTGGGCCTGCTGGACGGCAAAATACCAGCCCCATTTTCTGCGCGCTACCGCTGAATCGCCCTGGTGGACTCGGCCAGCTTCTTGCTACGTCCTTAGTGACCGGGCTACTGAGTGTGTTTGGGTTCCGGTCTTGCCCGAGCGCCCACGGCGTCCATCTTCAGGGTCGGGCCGTTGTCAGCTTTCGGTGTGCTTGAACTGGGCGCGGCAGGAAATGTGGAAAATGGTGCCTGTCGCCTCAAACCGGGCCAGGAACTGCACCGGGACCCCATGAGCCTGTACCGCTACGCGGCCAAACGGGCAGCCCTGCTGGACGGCGTTGCCGAAATGGTCTTCGACGAACTGGCCATCTTTCCGGACGACCCGGACTGGCAGGCCCAACTGCGCAAGATCGCCCATGAACTCCGGCTCCTGGCCCTGTGGCACCCCAACGTGGTGCCACTACTGGTCACCCGGCCTCTTTCGACACCTTTAGGAATGCGTCCCTTGGGGACGCTGCGGCCACCGGAGCAGATCCTGGCGCTGCTGATAGGGGCCGGCTTCACCCCCACCAATGCCCTCACGTCTACCGCGCGTACTACGGATTCCTCTACGGCCACACCCTGAACGAACTGCAGGAGTACATCGCGGACCCCGACGAAAACGAAGCCATCCTGCGGCTGGGCCTGCACCGCCTGCCAGCAAAAACTTCCCGCACCTGCGGAGGCTGGGTCCGGTCCTCACGGAATATGATCGTTCCTGAAACAGGGCGGCACCAGGTTCAGGGTGTCCCCGCAATGCCTGTCCCCGCCGGTCCAGTGTGTGTGGGTCCCGCCTCGCCTCAAGTACGCTGGCGCATGGTCAATCTTTCGTGCTTCAGCCGTACCGAAAGTTGGCCCGTCGAACTTTGGCGGCCTTCCCCAAGTGGTCGGGCTTGTGCCCATCTCGCAACTCCGTCAAGGCCGACGGCGGCGGGGGAGGGTTGCGGGGGCAAACTTCCTTTATTGGGAGGAGCAGATCCTGACAGATCAGGAAGCGATAAGGCGGGGGTGTACCTGTACTTCCGCTGGTGGTGGAAGTAGTCAGACGGTTGCCGGATAGCTGGCCAGGATGTAGTCGGTGGCTGCCGGTCCTGTCATGCGCCGTTGGTTTTGGCCCGGGTTGACCCCGCAGCGTCTCATGGCGGAACGGAAGGCGATGTCCTCGACAGGGGAGATGTCGTTCAACAGGCACCAGCTTATGTACAGGCCATAGAAGCAATCCCCTTCCATGGCGCGATAAGTGGTATCGGCGACTGTCGCCTCGAGAAGGAACCGGTCAAAATGCGTGATCTCCATCGAGGTCTCATTTCGTGAGGACGCTGCGACAAAAATATCTGTAGCCGGCCGTCGCGCGGTTCCCTCAGCAGATGTCATTCGGAGCGGCGATCGGAATAGGTGAGGGAGTCGGTGGCATCGAGGACTTCGAGCGATGTCATGCGTGCCGCATTCGCGACGTCTTTGATGCGGGCTCCGTGCGTTATGGCGCTTGCCACCGCTGCCTGAAGTTCGGGCGCGGAATGTTCGTGTTCGAAGTCTGGCGAGAAGTTAAGCGCAGCTGCTTCTTCGACCGCCCGAAGCGGATCAGTAGCCAGGTCGTGCGCTGATGTCGGCAGGGAAGTATCTGGCATGCCTGGGTGGTTTCGTTGCATCAGGGCCCCTCTGGGAGTCGCACTCATATGGAGCGCTGCCGGGGTCCGGGGCAACATACGTAATCTTAGGGGCAACGGCAGTGTCTGAAAAGGCCGCGGTGGGAAGTGCTGTCTGACCGCCCAGCGGCCCAAGGTGGTCTAAAGGCGAAGAGTCTGTTCGATGACTTGGGTAGCCGTGCCATTCAAAGTTTGGTTGTTTGACCGGGCAAAACTCTGTAATCGCTGGAACGCCTCGTCCATGTGTCATGGCGCGCAAGGCGCCCCCTGCCGGCAGCGGTGCGCAGCGCTACACATGAAACGGACGCTGAAGGGTTCCGTCACCCCCTCTGGTCGCCCTGGATAGAGCCGATAATTTATCTTCCGCAATCCGCATGTTCTTGCAGGCGCTTCACGCGAGTGGGGCCGCCACGCACCCTAAGGTTCCCTGATGGTCCGAGTAGCGGAACCCCGGCCAAGAGCGGTAGGCCGGAGTTCCGTGTCCAAAACGTACAGCCCCACCGTTGCAGTTCGCTAGGGATGCCACCGACAACACAAGCAGGCCAACGAAACTAGGGGCAGCAAGGGGGCGTTGTCGGCCCTTCCAGTAGGCCAAACCGGAGAGCCACTAATGTACCTTCGGTCAAGCTGCGGCCGAGGCTGCTACTGCACAACAAAGGTGCCAGCGGGGGAGCTACGTTCAGGAGCTCGCCAGGCGGAGGTTCGAAGTCGACTAAGTCAGCTGCCTATTAGTGCAGGTTGAGGCTTCGTCTGGTCTGCAGCCGGAGTTCCAGGTCGTTCATGACAATAGCTGCCAGGTTTTCGAGCGTCTGGGTGTCTTCACTGCTGAATTCTCTTGGCTTCTGGTCCAGTACGCAGAGGGTGCCGAGGTTGTAGCCATCAGGCGTGCGGAGCGGCACGCCAGCATAAAATCGCATGCCCGATTCCCCCGCGACCAGAGGGTTAGCCAAGGTGCGTGGATCGGTGGCAGCGCTTTCTATAACCCATGCATGATCCTGGAGGATTGCTGAGGCACAGAGTCCGGGATCTCGGCCGATCTGCTCAACGTCGGTGCCGTACCGCGCCTTGAACCAGATACGGTCGTGGTCAACGATGCTGACGATGGCGACCGGGACCGAAAACAAACGCGCGGCGACGGCTACAACCTTGTCAAAGGTCCCATCGGGGAGGGTGTCCAGGATTCGGTACCGGTGAACGGCCCTCATCCTGGCCTCTTCGTTCTCTACAGATTCCAAGGATCCCGTACGGCGCCTGCCTGAACTGCTAGCGATTTCTTGTCGTAATGCCAATGACACTTCCAAGGCCGCCGGGCGGGCGGCAGGATCGCGGGCAAGCATAAAGGTCAGCAGTCTGACCCACTTGGGTGCGATGTCTGCCGGGATCTGGGGATCGCGCAGCAACCGTGCCAGCGCTGACTGGATAGGTGCGCCCGGGTAAGTCACCTTCCCGGTCAGTCCTTCCAACAGCACGAGGCCAAGTGCATAGACATCGCCGGCCGCGCCTGAGGGTTCACCGGCCGCCTGTTCCGGACTGAGGTAATGGGGAGTGCCGGACGAATCCCCTTCGAAGGTTTCGTGACCTTCTCCCAGCAGCAGGGCGACACCAAAGTCGCTGAGCTTTGCTCGGTTTCGGCTCTCGCCGCCGGTGCCTTCGACGAGCAGAACATTCGCGGGTTTGACGTCCCGGTGCACGATGCCGTGGTGGTGGATGTAAGCCAAGCCATCAGCCAGATCATGCCCGATGCTAGCCATCCGTGCGGCCGACATCGGACCGGCAGCACCCCTGCTCCGGAGGTCAGGGCCCCGAACGAGTTCCATCACTAGGTAGCTGCGCGGATCCTGCGGGTCACTTAGATCTGCACCGGCGTCGAGAAGGGTCACAAGCGCCGGGTGGCTCATCCCAGCCAGGATGCGCACCTCGGCTTCCTGCCGGCGGACCTGCTCCAAGTCACCGTGGTGCCGGCGGAACACTTTCACCGCAACGTCCCGTCGAAGTAACTCATCAACGGCACGGTAGACGCTTGACTGCGCTCCCACACCAATCAATTCGTCGATCCGGTACCGGCCGCTGAGCAGGTACCCGCTCTGTATCGTACCTGCCATCATCATCCTTACGTCCTGGATTCATCACCGGGCGTGCAGACGTCCTCGGCTCTCCGCCTCAGCGGTCCGCGGGAGACCGACCATGGCCGGTAGGGACTGATAAAGCAGCTTGGGCTACATCGTAAACGAGTTCCGCCACCCTTGGCAGACCATCCATCTGTACCCTACAAGGGCACGCCAGAAGAACAAACCGTTGGGCCGCTTGAGGATGATCTCAGATCCGCCGCCTCAACGCCCCATCATGACCACAAGTGCGGTTTAGGGGCTTCTTTACCGGAAGCCCCTATTTGGACCGAATCAGGTCAAGCAGAGCCGGCAGCTTTGTAACGCCATCCTCTGCCATGAAGTGTCTTGCTCCCGGGTAGACCTGCAGACGTGCCCTTAGACGTCGGGCCAGGTCATCGGATGCTTCCGGCGGCACGAAAGGATCCGTGTCGGAGCGAAGTACTGTTCGTTCCCGAATGCTCGTTGCCACCCGCTCAACGGCAACGTCAGTTGCGAGGAAACCATTGAGTTCCGGCAAGGCTTCCAGTGGTTCAGTGAACCCGGCGACCAAGACGAGACCACCCAGCTCCCAGGGTTCCGGCTGTGTCTCGAGTACCCGTAGGACGGTGACCACGCCGAGGGAATGTGCTACAACCACTGTTGTCGCATCCGGCACTCCTAGTGCCGTGCTGACTGCGTTCTCCCAAGCTGCTTTGCCAGGATCGTCCGGGTCGGGGAGTGGAACGACTGTGACTCCTATGCCCTCAGCTTCAAGGGCGCTTTGAAGCCAAGGGAACCAGTTTGCATCCGGAGACGATTGATATCCGTGAACGATGACGACGCGCTGGACGGGTCGAACCGGGACATTATTGGCTGGGGCCTTCATAGGCAAAGACTCTAGAGGTTCAGCTGGCATCCCAGTTATCCGCGGGCGAGTACCGCCACCGTACGCCCGCGTCGCGTAAGGCCCCGGGCCTTAAATTGCGCTGTTTTTCATTCGGACGCTGACGGTACACGCCCTTACCCCTCAGGCCGTGACCGTACTGCGCTTGGCGGGTGGCCGAATGCATCTGCTGTCAGGGCGCATGGTCCCGGTCCTCGTCGTTAATGAAAACCTGCACCGCCACGACGTGGGCTTCTGTCAGGCCCTCCTCAGGGTTAGGCTTCTCCAGCAGGACGGGTTGGTGGTGCTGGTGAGCCCAGTCGTGCACGTCAGCCTCCAGTGCATCGTCGATCCACACAATGGCGTCCCAGTCAGCGCCGCCTTCGGCCTCCATCTTGTTCAACCACCTGGATACTGACCCCAGCTTTGGCGTCTGCTGGTCCTCATCGTCCGGCTCCGGCATGATCTCCACGCGCAGCGGTTTCACCTCAAGCTGCAGCTGCGCTTCGAGGCTGTCCACAAGATCCTCATTTGACGTCGATACCCACGCGAGCCTCCCTTTGGTGGCGAGCCGACGCACCAGGGCAACCTTTAAATCCGAGAGCTGCACATTCTTCCCATCAGACTCGTCACCCGGCTGAAGCTTGGGGTTGAGCACGCCGTTGATGTCGAGGAGGATGATCGGCTTCATGACCGAGACCATAGCCGCTCCGCAGACAGGAGGGTAGTCTTTTACGTTCTACTTTGCCCGCTCTCTGGGGCGGATGCCGCCACTACGGGGTTTTACGCCGGTCACTCACCTAACCATTTAATCGCTGATAACGGATCTTTCGTAAAGCTAGGCTGTATATTCCTGCAAAGGAGCGCCCGGCCATTAGGAACGCCACCAACCACAGCACGACCACTGATGCCGTCGGACCCCGCTCCAAACGATTCCCTGATCTGGAGCGGTAGAAACGACAGAGGCTGCACCATCCAGCTTGCCCGCTTGTCGCTGTCGCACAGGCATTGGTTGCATCTATGGAATCACCCATACCCGATGTACGGCGATTACGGATATTCCGTCAGCCTGCCTCGGCAAGGAGCCGTGTCAGCTTGGAGGTGCCGCTGTGAAAGGCTGCAGTATGGACAACTCATCTCGGGAACATGACCTCGTTCTCTACGGAGCGACGGGTTTCGTTGGTCGACTGATCGCCAGCTACGTCGCGGAGCATGCACCGGCCGGTATGCGAGTCGGACTCGCGGGCCGGTCCAGGTCCCGACTCGAGGCGGTTCGGTCGCAGTTGCCGGTCGAGGCGCACGGATGGGCCCTCATCGAAGCCGACACGGAGGACGCGGACTCGATCGCCGCCATGGCCGCGAACACACGCGTGCTCTTTACAACCGTCGGTCCATACGCGAAACATGGACTCCCCGTCGTCGAGGCCTGCGCGTGGGCCGGTACCCACTACGCCGACCTCACGGGTGAGGTGTCCTTCATCCGGGAGGCAATCGATCGCTACGACGCTTTGGCCAGGACGAGCGGGGCCAGGATCGTGCACTCCTGCGGCTACGACTCTGTGCCGTCCGACCTCGCCGTTCTGCTGCTTCATCAGGCGGCAGAAGCCGACGGCGCTGGCGGTTTGGTCGAGGTCCAACTCGTTGCTACGGCCAAGGCTGGCATCAGCGGAGGCACGCTCGAATCGATGCGCGGGCAGCTCGACGCGATGCGATCAAGCACCGCCCTGAGGGCATTAGCCGCGGACCCCTACGCTCTGAGCCCTGACCGCACACGGGAGCCGACGACACAACAGCCTCCTGACGCCGGTCCTGTGCGCCGTTCCGATGACGGCACCTGGACCGCGCCATTCATCATGGCCCCGGTCAACACTCGGATAGTGCGCCGCAGCAACGCATTGCAGGGCTGGGCCTACGGCCGCTCCCTTCAGTACGGCGAGGTGATGGGGGTTGCCCGCGGACCGGCAGGAGCGGTTATCGCCAGGGCAACGGCGCTCGGAATACGGGCATTCACTGGCGCTATGGCGTTCCCGCCGACCCGGCGGGTGCTCGACCGCTGTCTTCCGGCACCAGGTACGGGTCCGAGCACCAGCACGCAGCGCGCAGGCTGGTTCCACTCCCAGGTCACCGCCCACACCGAGGCCGGGCACCGATACCAGGCGATTGCTGCTGGCCACGGTGATCCCGGCTATGCCGCCACTGCCGTGATGGCAGGCGAGACTGCACTCGCTCTTGCCCTCGACGGCGACCGGCTGCCGACCGCGAAAGGGTCGCTGACACCGGCCACTGCACTCGGCAACGTGCTCATACAGCGACTCCGCGCCGCCGGCCACACTTACCACGTAACCAAACTCGCCTGAACCCAGGTCCTGCAGGTCAGCTGATAGAGGGGCAATCAGTGACTGGACCTAGCTAACGAGCGTCACGAGCGGGTGTCGAGGTAGTGCAAAATCGCCCGGGCCGTTTCCTCCGGAGCGCTGACGTGGGGGCAGTGCCCGGTGGCCTGAAGCTGCACCAGGGTGCTGTGTTCCAGATTCTTGTGCAGGTAGGCGCCCACTTCCGGCGGGGCAAGCCGGTCGTTGGAGCACTGCAGTATCAGGCAGTTGGTGCGCACCTTTTTCAGTTCAGGGCGGGTGTCGGAAAAGAAGGTTACCCCGGCGAAGTGCCGTGCGATGGACGGGGTTGTCCGGCAGAAGCTGACACGCAGGTCCTCCGCTAATTCCGGCTCCTGCGGGTTGCCCATAACCAAGGGCGCCACGGCCGCGGCCCACGCGAAATAGTTGCTGTCCAGAGATGCCAGCAGGCCCTCGATGTCTTCCCGCGAAAACCCACCCACGTAGCCGTCGTACGGGTCATCTGTATGACGGGGTGAAGGAGCAAGCAGGACCAGTTGGGAGAAACGGTCGGGGTCCTGCACCGCGGCGATCACGGCGATCATCGTGCTGACACTGTGGCCCACCAGGATGACGTCCTCAAGTTCAAGGGCGGCGCAAATCTCCAGCAGGTCCGACGCATAGCCATCCAGGGACCCGTACTTCTCCCAGTCATAGGCGCTGATGTCGGAGTGGCCTGCACCAACATGATCAAAAAGCACCAGCCGATAATCATCAACGAAATAAGGCAGCAGCTTCCGCCACATAGCCTGATCGCAGCCAAAACCGTGGGCAAACATCATTACAGGCCCATCACCCCGGCCTGTTATGGTGACATTGTTCCGGCGGATTACCGCAGCAGCTGCTTCGATCACGTTCTCACTTACCCTCGCGTAGGGTGTTGTCCTCCCCAGACTATCCACGGGAGATAGTGAATCCTAGAATCCTCCCGCTATCGCCTTCAAGGTGACGTCGATTCCGCCCACGCCTGCCGAAGCTTCCGGCAACCTGATTAGGCTCGGACAAGCTGACCGTGGTGGATTATGGATCCAATCTGAATCACCACCTCATCCACCACCTGTGGTGATGTTGTGTCACCACGCATCCGTAGCTTTGGAAGTATCCCCGGCACCCAGGCCAGGGCAAACCAGAATAACGGAGCCCGAGATAGCCATCACCCGGTCCAAACTCAGCGGAGCTGCAGGCACTGTCGCCACAGCCACCGGACTCAGCCAATGCCGCCTAGTGCCCAACTCTTGGCTCAGAAGGAAACACAATTCCTACAGGACACTGACGGAAACGGCCAGCCGGAGGACAAGGTGTGCGGGTCCGGGCCGGCCGCGGCTGCAGCCGGCCCGGAACCATCAATCAATCAGCGCAGGTCGAAGCGGTCCAGCTCCATCACCTTCACCCAGGCCGCCACGAAGTCGTTCACGAACTTCTCCCTGCCGTCGTCGCTCGCGTAGACCTCGGCGATCGCCCGGAGCTGCGAGTTGGAGCCGAACACCAGGTCCACCGGCGTGGCTGTCCACTTCAGTTCGCCGGTGGCGACGTCGCTGATTTCGTAAACGTTCTCCTCCGCCTCCGACGCCTTCCACTTGGTGCCCGGTGAGAGCAGGTTGGAGAAGAAGTCGTTCGTCAGGACCTGGGGCCTGTCCGTGAAGACCCCATGGCTGGAACCGCCCAGGTTGGTGCCGAGGGCGCGCATGCCACCGACGAGCGCCGTCATCTCCGGGGCGGAGAGGTCCAGCAGATACGCCTTGTCCAGCAGGAGGGTCTCCGGCTGGAGCTTCTCGCCGGGGCGCACGTAGTTACGGAACCCGTCCGCCCGCGGCTTCAGGTACTGGAACTGCTCGACGTCGGTCTGCTCCTGGGCGGCGTCGGTGCGGCCTGGCCGGAACGGCACAGTGACGGCGAAACCTGCGTCCCGCGCAGCCTTTTCCACCGCGGCGCAGCCGCCGAGGACGATCAGGTCCGCCAGCGAGACCTTCTTGCCCCCGGCCTGGGCTGCGTTGAATTGCTGCTGGACCGTCTCAAGCGCCTGCAACGCCGTCGAAAGCTGCTCCGGCTCGTTGACCTCCCACCCGCGCTGGGGCTCCAGCCGGATCCGTGCCCCGTTAGCGCCGCCGCGCCGGTCGGTCTTGCGGAAGGTGGACGCCGCGGCCCATGCCGTAGTGGCGAGCTGAGAGACGGACAGGCCCGAGTCCAGCAGCCGGGCCTTGAGCGAGGCGATGTCCTGCTCATCGATCAGCTCGTGGTCCACTGCCGGCACCGGGTCCTGCCAGAGCTGGGCCTCCGGGACCCACGGCCCGAGCATGTGCGGGCCAACAGGGCCCATGTCGCGGTGCAGCAGCTTGTACCAGGCCTTGGCGAAGGCGAGCGCGAACTCGTCTGGGTTCTGCAGGAAGCGCCGGCCAATTTCCTCGTAGACCGGGTCGAAGCGCAGCGACAGGTCCGTGGTCAGCATGGTGGGGCGGTGCTTCTTGTTGGGGTCGTGGGCGTCCGGTATGATCTCCGGCGCATCCTTGGCAACCCACTGGTGGGCGCCGGCAGGGCTCTTGACCAGCTCCCACTCGTATTCGAACAGGATTTCCAGGAAGCGGTTGCTCCACTGCGTGGGCCGGTCGGTCCAGGTGACTTCCAAACCGGACGTGATCGTGTCCGCCCCCTTCCCGCTGCCGTAGGTGCTGAGCCAGCCCAGGCCCTGCGTCTCGAGGTTTGCGCCCTCCGGCTCGGGACCTACGTGCGCGTCGGCGTCACCGGCGCCGTGGGTCTTGCCGAACGTGTGCCCGCCGGCGATCAGCGCGAAGGTTTCTTCGTCGTTCATCGCCATCCGCTTAAACGTCTCGCGGATGAAAGCTGCCGCCAGTTTGGGATCCGGGTTGCCCATCGGCCCCTCGGGATTGACGTAGATCAGGCCCATCTCCGTGGAGCCGACCTCCTCCGACATCTGCCCCTCGCCGATGTACCGTTCGTCGCCGAGCCAGGTGTCCTCCGGTCCCCAGAAAATCTCCTCGGGCTCCCACACGTCCTCACGGCCGAAGGCGAAGCCGAACGTCTTGAATCCCATGGACTCGAGGGAGACGTTGCCGGCCAGGACCAGCAGGTCCGCCCACGAGAGCTTCTGGCCGTATTTCTGCTTCACCGGCCACAGCAGCCGCCGGGCCTTGTCCAGGTTGGCGTTGTCCGGCCAGCTGTTCAGCGGCGCGAACCGCTGGCTGCCGTCACCTGCACCGCCGCGGCCGTCGTGGACGCGGTAGGTGCCGGCGGCATGCCAGCTCAACCGGATCATCAGGCCGCCGTAGTGGCCAAAGTCCGCCGGCCACCAGTCCTGGGAGGTGGTGAGGACCTGGATGATGTCCTGCTTGAGCGCCTCGACGTCGAGCTTCTGGAACTCTTCGCGGTAGCTGAAGCCAGTGCCGAGCGGGTTGCCCTTGGGGTTATGGCTGTGGAGCACCGAGAGGTCCAGCTGGTTGGGCCACCAATCGGCGACGGTCCGCGGCCGGTGCCCCTTGGGCTGCGGCGAATCGATGGCCGGGTTTTCACTCTCGCTGCCGTGCGAGGTGACGCTGCCATGCGCCACCGGGCATCCGCCTTCAACCTTGCTGTCCAGGCCTTGGGCACTTCCGGGGGTGGGGATCGGGGGGTGTTCCGGGCGATCGGTCATGTGCTTCCTTCCATATGGCCGAGGCCGTGGAGCGGACTCGGGCGGCCGGTTCAACCTTCCCATTTGAACATGGACGGCGTGTAGGTGGGAGAACCCGTCCGCCATGAGAGAAATGACGGTCTTGCCGTTGCACTTTATGTAATTTCCAGCTCCCGTCACGGGGCCGCTAGTGCGCTGCGCCGAGCTCGATGAGAAGGACACCGCCGATAATGAGCGCCAGCCCGAGCATCATGATGGGCGTGATCGCCTCCTTAAAGAAGACCCGGCTGGCAAGGGCCGTCAGTGCGACGCCGGCCGCGGCCCAGATGCCGTAGGCAACTCCGAGGCTCATTCCCTGGTCCAAAGTCAGGGTGAGGAGCGTGAACGCCAGGAAGTACCCGACGCCGACAGGTATGTACCAGCGCCGCTTACCGGTGGATGCGACGCGCAGGAACAGGGTGGCCGTTACCTCGGTGAGGATTGCCGCCGACAGCAACAGCCACATCATGAGCGTGCCATTTCTTTTGCCGGTTCTTTTGCAGGCTCTTCATGCGATCCGAGTTCCACGCAGAGCACGCCGGCGATGACCATGGCGACGCCGATCATCATCACCGGCGTCAGCGCTTCACCAAAGATGAGGGCAGCCAGCAGCACCGTGAGCGTCACTCCCAGTGCAGCCCAGATGCCGTAGGCGACGCCGAGTCCCAGGCCTTTGCGGAGGACCGCCGCGAGGAAAGCAAAGGAAGCGGAATAACCGAGAACAACCACGATGAAGAAGGCAGGATTATCCAACGCCGCTTTCAAGGAGAGGGACGCCGTCACCTCACTCAGAATCGCGCCGGCGAGGAGAATCCACTTCATGAAATTAGTCCTTGAGATTTCGTTGGGGCTTGGTCCCCGTGTGTGCAACGGCGCGAATGCTTCCAGTGTTCCCGGGCATCCCACCGGTCAAGGCAGGCGGGACGCCCGGGACGGTTGGTTAAGCCTTGGGGAGCAGCTCCAGCCCCGCGACAGCTGAGCTGCCGAGGTCACTCCTGGTGAGGGCCTGCCGTGCGGCCAGGGCATCGGTCCAGGTATCAGTATCGGCCACCGCTGCCCAGTTCGAGTTCAGCAGCGCGAGCAGTGTCGTGTGCACGGTCTTCGCGTCGGCGGAACCGGCATCGTTGGCGAGGTTGATGGCGCCGGTGGCGTCTGAGAGGACCTCGGTGGTGAAGCCAAGGAACTCTGCCTCCACGGCGGAGGCGAGCACGCAGTTGTTGGTCATGTAGCCCACCAAGGTGACCGTATCGACGTCGTGCTTCCGGAGCCAATCGGAAAGTTCAGTACCGGCGTAAACGGAGCCGTACCGCTTGACGAGCGACTTCCACTCACCGGTTTTGCGACGTTCAATCTCGGGGTGCAGCTCGAAAGTGGGTGTGCTGGGTGCAAAGACAGGTGCGCCTTCGCCCGCGGAGTGCTGGATGACGGCAATCGGAATGCCGGCGGCGGTGGCGGCGTCAACTGCCTTCGCGATGGTGGGCAGGGATTCCTGGTGCGGCGGGTACTGGATTTCGAGGGGGCCGCTGAAGTACTGCTGCTGCACGTCGATGAGGATGAGGGCGCGGCGGGGGGTGCTCATATTCTTGGTTCTCCCTGATGGTTGCTGGGCTGCCTTTTGCTACTTTCCAGTCTTCCCGCTGCCGGTGGTCACCAACAGTGGCACGAAGGCAGATGTACGATGGATTCAGGCCAATGTAGCGGAAGGGGCCACAATGAGGATCGCGGTCTATGCATTCGATGGGGCGACGATGTTTCACTTGGCCGTCCCGCAAATGGTTTTTGATGAAGTGGCCCGTCAAGGCCTTGCCGGGTGGAAGACCTTTCTTTTCTCTGATCAGGAAGGCGAGGTTACAACCGCTGAGGGCTATCGGCTGGGGGAGGTGAAAGGGCCCGGGGCAGCGGAAGAGGCCGACGTCGTGGTGGTGCCTTCATGGTTCGACGACGGGCGTGTCCTGAGCGATTCGCTGCGGCAGGTGCTTCAAGGGGCACATGGGCGGGCGGTGCCGATTCTAGGGTTGTGCCTTGGTGCGAT
Organism: Arthrobacter sp. Hb9-2; assembly: GCF_059091165.1. Lineage (NCBI taxonomy): Bacteria > Bacillati > Actinomycetota > Actinomycetes > Micrococcales > Micrococcaceae > Arthrobacter > Arthrobacter sp. Hb9-2. The sequence continues at coordinate 96,899 of NZ_JBNHGJ010000004.1, forward strand.
TCCCGTTGCAGATGCGGGGTTGCTAGCAGGGCGTCGGGCAGTTACGCATTGGCAGGCCTTTGATTCCCTTGCCGGACGGCACCCGGATATCGCCCTTGATCAGTCGGTGCTCTACATCGACCACGGCGATGTCCTGACCTCCGCCGGCACGGCCTCTGCATTGGATGCCTGCCTGCACCTTGTGCGTACGAAGCTTGGAGCGGAGGCCGCGAACCAAGTGGCACGCAGCCTTGTCATCGCTCCACACCGGGAGGGTGGACAGGCGCAATATATTGAGCGTCCTGTTCCTTCCCGCTCCACCGACGATCCAATCTCGCGCCTGCTCGAATGGGCCCTGGGCCGCCTGGGTGAACCACTGACCATTGACCTGCTTGCCGCGCAGGCACACCTAAGCCGACGCACCTTTGTCCGCGCGTTCCGGGCAGCAACGGGGACGACGCCGGCCGCCTGGATCCGCGCCCGCCGCCTTGACGCAGCCCGGCGGCTACTCGAAACCACAGACCTGTCGATCGACCAGATCTCTGCCGACTGCGGATTCGGCAACGCCGTCACCCTCCGGCAGAACTTTGCAGCGGCTTTTTCCACAACGCCGACGGAGTACAGGCGCCATTTTGACGCCCGGACTGGCTGACGCCCCGGCGTGTCCCTGCGCTCGCTGTGGTCTTACCAGTACGGCTCACCGGATAAGCCCTAATTTTTTTGGGCAGTTGATGACGCTCCCGTCGGGGCCCGCCACAGCTCTCAGGGCCTTTGACCAGCCAAGATACGAACTGGAGCCCGGGAGGGCAACTACGGCAGCCGGGCGCGGCCTCGTTGCGGCTGTCGGAAGTCCTAGGTGCGCCACCATTTCAGGCGTACAGTCCGCAGTATCGCACCCTCACAACTTGTCAGGCAGTGCTTTGGGCGTTTGCCCGCTGGGGGAAGGAACTGCCATGCAACACAAGTCTGCGCAACAACAGGGGTCACGTCAGCACAGATCGGGAGCGTCACGCCGTCGAAAAGCAGCAATGGCAGGGGGTGCCGCAGGCGCAGTTCTCCTGGCCGTGGCCTTCGTGGCGCAGCAGTCGCCGGCGTTCGCTGCCACTGCGGTAGGTCTGGGCACTGCCACCTCCTACTCGGTCCTTGCCGGCTCCGCTGTGACCAACACCGGCCCGTCCACGCTCCAAGGTGACCTGGGCGTCAGTCCAGGGACTGCCATCACAGGATTTCCGCCCGGCATTGCTGTAGGAGCCAAACACGCAGCAGATGCGGTGGCACTGCAGGCACAGGCAGATGTGACCACTGCCTACAACGCCGCGGCGGGACAACAGTCAACCACCAGCGTTTCCGGGGACCTGGTAGGACTGACTCTCACAGAGGGTGTGTACAGGTCCACCAGTTCGCTGGCCCTCGGCGGTCAGCTCACGCTGAACGGTCAGGGCAATCCCAACGCCGTATTTGTCTTCCAGGTTGCTTCGACACTGATCACCTCTTCCGCCAGCAGCATCATCCTGACCAATGGCGCCTTGGCCTGCAATGTGTTTTGGCAGGTAGGCAGTTCAGCCACCCTGGGGACGGCATCAAGCTTCAAAGGGACCATTCTTGCGCTCACCTCCATAACAGCGGAGATCAACGCGAGGGTGGAAGGGCGGTTACTTGCCCGCAACGGGCAGGTATCACTGGATACGAACGTGATCACCAGCCCCGGCTGTGCGCCAACGTCGACAACGCCGCCGCCCACCACGGACACCCCGACGGCGACAGTCACCCCGACGGCGTCAGCCACAGATACAGCGACGTCGACGGAAACAACCTCGGCAAGCGCCACGGCGACCGGGACCGCAACCGGCTCCCCCACAGCGACGCCGACCTCAACAACCACGGACGGCCCGACGGCGACTGCCACCACAGACGCACCGGGAGCCAACGTCACTGAATCTTCTGCTGCTACAGCGGCAGCGCCACTGGCGGGAACTGGAGGCGGGGGCAGGAACCAGGGCACGAACGTTGATACGGCGGCAAGCCTTTCAAACGGAGGCCCCGGGGCTCTCGGCGCACTGGTTGCCGGCCTTGCCGTAACCGCTGCAATCGTCTTCGGGGTCCGGTTGATGGCAGGCAGGCGCCGGAGCAGCTAGGAGCAGGGGAATGCGGCGGGGATCTGTTCAGGGAGGCCGGCACCGCCGCTTGCCCGGCCCCGTGCACCTGGCGGAGGGGCCGTCGTCGGCCGGGCGCCTTGGTTCTCTAAGGCGAAAGGCGGGGAACCCGGGCAGGGTTGCTGCCATCCTTTCCCTCGCTGGCGCGGTAGCCCTGGCTGCAGTGCTCCTGGGCGGCGGCGGGTCCTCACCGCCAAGAGGTCCTGAGGCCCTGCCGCCGTCCACGCTGCCTGCGGGTCCGCATACTTCCGGACCAGCAGTTGTTCCAAAACCGGCCCAGCCTGCCAACCCCTCGGAAACCCCGCCGCTCGCCGCAAGCCCGCCACTATCATTGGAGGAAAGTGCGTCGCGGGAGGCTGCAAGCTCGCCACCACTGCACATCACCTATGCCGCCGTCGGGATGGATCAGACCGTCCTGCCCCTGTCACCGACGGACGAGGAGATGACGTCCAGTTCCATCGTTCCCCCCCACACCGCAGACGCCTACTGGCTCGCCCCTTACGGCGTCCCCGGCGCGGGATCCACCAACACGACGTACATCGTCGGGCACAGCTGGGAGGGACGCCCTTCCCCCTTCAACGAGATCAGTTCCCGCGCAACGCCCGGCGATCAACTGACTGTCACCACAAGTCAGGGACCCCTGGTTTTTGTCATCGACCAGATCACTACCGAGTACAAGGACACGCTCAAGGACAGTGCCATCTGGGACAAGGTCCCTGGCCGGATTGTCCTCATCACCTGCTACACAGAGGATCTTTGGGGTAAGAACATCATCGTCCAGGCCAGCCCGCTACCTGCTGGTTAGGTCAAACTATCCGAGACCGCTCTAACCACGAGGACCGACATGACCGCAGAACTTTTACAGGGCATTGAGCGCTTCACCGTGACACAGAAGCTCACCCTGATGGTGAACCGCTATGAAATACGTTCCGCGACCGGAGACGGGCAGGCCGGGCACCTGCTCGCCGTCGCCCAGCAGAAGCGGGCAGCTTTCAAGGAGCAGGTGACCTTTTACCAGGACGAGTCAAGGACCACGCCGCTGTTCTCCTTCAAGGCCCGGCAACGCCTCGACCTCGGCGCCACGTACGACGTGCTGGACGCCACTGGACAACCGATCGGCAGCTTCCGAAAGGACTTTGCCAAGTCCTTGCTGCGATCGACGTGGCACCTCGAAGCGCACGGGCTCAAACTCACCGGAAGTGAACGCAACGTTGGTGTCGCCATCGGCCAGCGCATATGGGAAGCGACGCCGATTGGCGATGCGGTCCCTTCGCCCTTCCGTTTCCACTTCGACTTTGTGGACTCGAACGGAGAAGTGCTCATGACATCAGAACGGGGAAAGTCCCTGCGCGATCGATACCTCATCACCCTTCCAGGCGCACGACTCGATGGCCGGGTTGCGGCGGCGATGGCAGTCGCACTGGATGCTTTGCAGTCGCGATAGACCGGCCAAAGCGATAGGACGAAAGCGGCGCAGCCCAGGAGCGGCTGCGCCCTCGGTGAACCCGCCCAACTTCTCCTGCGCATCCACGGTCCCACGGCAGCCCCCGGACGTAAACTGACCTTCGCATCACGTCCCATGAGCCTTCGGGCCAGTGCCAAGGACCAGGAGCCGCGCATGCTCTGGAAGCTGCTTGTTGAATACGTCCGGCCGCACCGGAAGCTGCTGGCCGCCGTCGTCATTTTCCAGCTGGCGCAGTCCATCGCGTCCCTGTACCTGCCCACCCTGAACGCGGACATCATCGACGAAGGCGTGGCCAAGGCGAACATCGGCTACATTCTGAGCCTGGGCGGGGTGATGCTGGGGATCACCCTGCTGCAGATCGTGTGCGCGGTGATCGCGGTGTACTTCGCGGCGAAGGCGGCCATGGGCGTGGGACGGGATCTCCGCGGAGCGATCTTCAAACGCGTGGGGGAGTTCTCCGAGCAGGAGGTCACCAAGTTCGGCGCGCCCAGCCTCATCACAAGGTCCACCAATGACGTCCAGCAGGTGCAGCAGCTGGTGCTTACGTCCGCCACCATGCTGGTCACCGCGCCCATGCTCAGCATCGGCGGCGTGATCATGGCCATCAGGCAGGACGTGCAGCTGTCCTGGTTGATCGCCGTCGCGGTCCCGGTGCTGCTCATCGCCGTCGGCCTGATCACTGCCCGGATGGTGCCGCTGTTCCGCAAGATGCAGAAGCGGATCGACACCGTGAACCGGGTCCTCCGCGAGCAGCTCACCGGCATCCGCGTGGTCCGCGCCTTCGTCCGCGAGGACATCGAGACTGAACGCTTCGCCCGCGCCAACGAGGATGTCACGGACACCGCCCTCCGCGCCGGCCGGCTGATGGCTCTCGCGTTCCCGGTGGTGATGCTGGTGCTGAACGTCTCGTCCGTGGCGGTGATCTGGTTCGGCTCGTTCCGGATCCAGGACGGCTCCATGCAGGTGGGCACGCTCATCGCGTTCCTGAGCTACCTGATCCAGATCCTGATGTCCGTCATGATGGCCACGTTCATGGCCGTGATGATCCCGCGCGCCGCCGTCTCCGCGGACCGGATCGGCGAGGTGCTGCGCACCGAGTCGAGCGTCCGCCCGCCCCAGAACCCCCTGAGTAGCGAGGTGCGCCGCGGTGAGCTGGAAATGCGCGACGTCGGATTCGCCTACCCGGGTGCCGATCAGCCCGTCCTCTCCGGCATCAGCTTCACCGCCAGGGCGGGGCAGACGACGGCGATCATCGGCAGCACCGGATCCGGCAAGACCACCCTGGTGAACCTCATGCCCCGGCTGTTCGACGCCACCAGCGGGGCCGTTAAGATGGACGGCGTGGACGTGCGCGAGCTGCATCCGGACCTGCTCTGGGGGCACATCGGCCTGGTCCCGCAGCGGCCCTACCTGTTCAGCGGCACCGTGCGCAGCAACCTGCTCTACGGCAAGCCGGACGCCACCGAGGACGAGCTCTGGGAAGCACTCCGCATCGCCCAGGCCCGGGACTTCGTGGAGCGGATGGAGGAGGGCCTGGACGCGCCCATCAGCCAGGGCGGCACCAACGTCTCCGGCGGGCAGCGGCAGCGGCTGGCCATCGCCCGGGCCCTGGTGAAGCGGCCCGAGCTGTACATCTTCGACGATTCGTTCTCCTCGCTGGATACCGGCACCGACGCCCGCCTCCGCCAGGCCCTCAAGCGCAGCACCGCCGGCGCCACGCTGGTGATCATCGCCCAGCGCGTCTCCAGCATCGTGGACGCGGACCAGATCCTAGTGCTCGACGACGGCAGGATCGTGGGGCGCGGAACGCACAGTGAGCTGCTGGAGACCTCGGAGACGTACCGCGAAATCGTCTCCTCCCAGCTGGCGGCGGAGGAGACGGTATGAGCCGGCAGCCCTCTCCCGCACCCGGCACCAAAGCCGCACCCGCCTCCACAACCGGAAGCGCCGACGTCGTACGCATTCCCCGTCCGGCGGGCGGACCGGGGAGGGGCGGGCCGTTCGCGGGGATGAACGTCCCGGCGGAGAAGGCGATGAACTTCTGGCCGTCCGCCAAACGGCTGCTGGGGAGGCTGCGGCCGGAACGGGCGTGGTTACTGCTGGTGTTCGTCACGGCGGTGGCCGGGGTGGCGCTCTCGGTGATCGGGCCGCGGCTGCTAGGGGAGGGCACCAACCTGATCTTCGCCGGGGTGGTGTCCCGGAAGCTGCCCGCCGGGGTGAGCAAGGAGCAGCTGATCGCGCAGCTGCGGGCGTCCGGCGAGGGGCAGCGCGCGGACATGCTCAGCGCCATGGACCTGGTGCCGGGGCAGGGGATCGACTTCACCGCGCTGGGGAACGTGCTGACGTGGGCGCTGGTGCTGTATGTGCTGTCGTCGGCGTTTATGTGGGTGCAGGCGTATGTGCTGAACGGGGTGGTGCAGCGGACGGTGTTCGGGCTGCGCGGGGAGATCGAGGCGAAGATCCACCGGCTGCCGCTGCGGTATTTCGACTCGATCCAACGCGGCGAGCTGCTCAGCCGGGTGACCAACGACGTGGACAACATTTCCCAGAGCCTGCAGCAGACCATCAGCCAGGCGGTCACGTCGGTGCTGACGGTGCTGGGCGTGCTGGTGATGATGTTCATCCTCTCGCCCACGCTGGCGCTGATCGCGCTGGTGACCATTCCGCTGACGCTGGGGATTACGGCGCTGATTGCCAAGCGCTCGCAGAAGTTGTTTGTGGCGCAGTGGAAGAACACAGGTGAGTTAAATGGGCAGATCGAGGAGACGTACACCGGGCATGCGCTGGTGAAGGTGTTCGGCCGGCAGCGCGAGGTGGAGGAGCGGTTCCGGCAGAAGAACGCGGAGCTGTATGAGGCGAGTTTCGGGGCGCAGTTCATTTCCGGGCTGATCATGCCGGCCATGACGTTCATCGGGAACCTGGTGTACGTGGGGATCGCCGTGGTGGGTGGGCTGCAGGTGGCGTCCGGTGTGATGCAGCTGGGCGATGTGCAGGCGTTCATCCAGTACTCGCGGCAGTTCACCATGCCGCTGGCGCAGCTGGGGTCGATGGCGAACGTGCTGCAGTCCGGGGTGGCGTCTGCGGAGCGGGTGTTCTCCCTGCTGGATGAGGATGAGGAGTCTGTGGAGCCTGCCCCGTCTACCGGTCCTGTGTTTGGGCGGGGGCGGCTGGTGTTCCAGGATGTGTCCTTCTCGTATTCGCCGGACAAGCCGCTGATTTCCGGGCTGTCGCTGGTGGCGGAGCCGGGGCAGACCGTGGCGATTGTGGGGCCCACCGGGGCTGGCAAGACGACGCTGGTGAACCTGATGATGCGGTTCTACGAGCTGGACGCCGGTCGGATAACGCTCGACGGCGTGGACCTCACCTCGGTGCCCCGGCGCGAGCTGCGCTCGCGGCTGGGGATGGTGCTGCAGGATACGTGGCTGTTCGGCGGGACCATCCGGGACAACATTGCTTATGGGCGGCCGTCGGCTTCGGAGGACGAGATTCTGGAGGCTGCAAGGGCGACGTATGTTGACCGGTTCGTGCGGTCGCTGCCTGACGGGTACGACACCGTACTGGACGACGAGGGCGCCAACGTGTCCGCGGGGGAGAAGCAGCTGCTGACGATTGCCCGGGCGTTCCTGGCCCGGCCGTCGGTGCTGATTCTGGACGAGGCGACGTCTTCTGTGGATACGCGGACCGAGGTGCTGGTGCAGAAGGCGATGAGTGCGCTGCGCTCCGACCGGACTTCCTTCGTAATCGCGCACCGCCTGTCCACCATCCGCGATGCCGACCTCATCCTGGTGATGGAGGCCGGCCAGATCGTGGAGCAGGGGACGCATGCTTCTTTGCTGGCTGCGGGCGGCGCTTATGCGCGGCTGTATGAGGCGCAGTTCACGGCTCCGGCGGCGGAGGTTTAGGATAATCGACAGCAGTTGGGTGACTGGAAGGCAGTGGCAGGTGAGGAGCGTCGTGCCCTACTGCTCTACCTGCAATAGCCGAAACTGGTCACGAACTACCTGATAGGACTTTACATCGTCGTCCGGGACAACTCTTTCAGTGCCGAATAAGACAAGATTCGTGCCGCCGTCATTCAGAGTACTTGGATACATCACCCCATGCAGTCCAAGATGCTTTGCGTACTCACAAAGGAACTGGGTGGCAATATAATCCATTTGAACATCAGCGCTCCTCGCGGGTATAGATATAGCGCCACTTAGTCGCTGCAAAAAGGATCGCGCCTGAAGGTAATTGGTCACATCACCATCCGTTGCAAAGGGATTCATCGCGTCGACGACAGCGAGGTCCAATACGTTCAACTCGGACTCCACCCGAAATGTAGCTATGGATATGTATCCATTCAAACCGATGCGGCACTCCGCTGCACAAGTTTCCACGTCGGAAGCTACATAGAGATGCGGTATGCCAATTGGGTTGCCCCGCCCTCCGGATGCAACACGTGCGGGGGGCATACCCATTTCGCTCATCTTCAAAGGTAGGCTGTTATCCGTCTGGCGACCGCGGTAATAGCACTTGCCAGCTTCGACGATGCGGCTATTCTTCAATATGACTTCGCCAAGAAATTCTAATGCATCCCCCGGGAGGTCACGGGGAGGGAAAAATCTGTTAGTGGTAGTTAAGTGGTGAACGTATCGATCCCATGTGTCGAGATGATCAATTTGATTCGGGATGCTCCTGCGCCGGGCTAAGACTCCGCCCGCTAGAAGTGCGTGCGGCGTGCTGAACGCAGACTCAAGGAACATTCGTATCTGGCGGAGATCGTTGAAGCTAAAAATGTCCCAATCGTTGTTGATGAGGACCTCGATGCACTGACCCTCACCGGAATCCGCCGAAGCAACTTCATATTTGTCTAGCAGACTTGCAAACTGGTTTTCCCACTTTAGGATGTCCCAGACCATGCCGTCTGAAGCGCCGGGCGCACAAAAATCGCAAACGCCGTGATTTGGTCTTATTCCGGCAACGTCGATGGGGCCTGAACCTTTGAAACATGCGCGACAAGCCTTCATCGCAGTTCCAATGCCTTCTGCATCACGTATATGTGGTTCTGTATAGAAATTTTCTTCAGAGTTCCGAGCCCTGGGAAGCCGCCCGTGGATTCGTAAAACCTGAACTTGTCGAGGGCTGGGTTTTGAAGCTTGCGTTCATCTGCAAATCGAACGAGCTTCCTTACAGCCTCCGCAAATTTGCCTGCGGTATCTGCAGCGTCAAGGTTTGAGTCGGAGGCAAAGTGGCGAATGTAGATAGGGCCGGTTTCTTCCCTTTGGTAGGTAAGGTGTAATACCACCGCCCGGGGGAGCCGACCGCCGTCCTGATATCCATCACCAATTGTTTGATAGTCTGAGATTCCGGCGAAGCCATCCTCGTTGAAATAGAGGTGGTCGTCAGAGAAAAGTTGTTCTGGCAAATCGACGTAATCTATATTACGCAATTGCTTCGGAAAATGGTCCTGCCATTTGATTAAAGGGACGCCGCTCCAAGCATCCCTATAGCGTTCGAAGTTTGGAAGGGTCCTGTAGCGACGCTTGGCATCCTGAGAGACGACAAACTGAGTTGTTATTGGGTGCTGGTCAAAAACCTGAAACAGATCGGCTGCATCGTCGGGAAAATCGCGGTGTAGTAGTGTGGCTGGAGAGTTTTTAACAACCAGATCGGCCAAATCTGCAAGTACCTGTTTTATTGGCACACCTGCAGTTATTAATATCCCCAGATTAATATAGGCAAAGAGGTGAGGACGCTCATTGAGAAATGCGACCATGTCACGCGTCGAACCTGGTTCAGTCGATAGATGACCCACTTGTGGGTTCACAACGACGGTGCATTCCAGCCCGCGCCTATGTAACTCCAGAACGCATCGCTCTAGCGCACCTCCTCCAAGTTCGCGGACTGGTTCTATGACTGGATGGACGAGTCGGGTCAGAGACTCGTCTTGCGCCATCTCCTTGATTGCTAGGAGCTCAAACTGTTTGCCTCGTAAGTACGGGTAATACATGACTCAACGGTGCCTCTCAGCCAACGATTAATCCGCTCATAATGAGAGCGTGCGGGGTCCAACTGCAAATAAACATACCTCAGCGGCTGACAAGGAGTGTTCAATGCGAGTTCTGGCTCACGGGGTTTTCTTGCTCGAAGGGCGTCTTCAAAGTATTTCTGGTAGATCTGCGGATCGATGGAGAGGGCCATCTGTAAACAGCGCGAAAAATGTGCCGCAGGTGGAACGTTGGGATGTTTTCCAAAGTGGCGGACCAAGATTTCGGTGTACTCCTGCTTTCGGAGAGACTTCATCATCGCAGTGACATCAAGGTCTGCCGAACTGGGCATCGCAACCTTCTTCACCGAAAGATTTTGTCTCGAGGTAAGCGCCAGCAGCCCAACGTCCGTCCCTGCTAGTAGGGAATAGTAAGCCGGAACCATGGACTCGTGGACGACGACGTTGATCTTGCGAAACACCTTCCGGTAGTCGGCAATCTGTTTCAGGAGCTTCGCGTTCGAATCGAGTTCTGTTTTGATCTCGTAGGCCGTTGCCTCGCCATTTATAATGACTGTATCCGCACAGGAACTTCCAACAGAAAATTCGTTTAGCATTGTTGCCGTTCGCAAATTGTGCCGCCCTAGCAGTATCTTGTTTGCGATCGTAGACTTATATACGTGTTCGTTTCTATAAGTCTTGCGAAGAATTTCGTCAAGTATTCCTAGAGCTTCGTTTCGTGTGACTCCCGCCGGAATTACTCCCTCATCCACGAACGAGAGAAGTAGGGCTTCAGCTTGCTTTGGAGTCTGTCCGTTTATGACTTGGCGTAAAATGGCGGACGAAAATATGGAGCTCGCTCTGCGGGCTAGGCGCTCATCGATCATGGCTGTCATGACCCCTCGCTCCCAGCCTCGTCCATGCACCTAGTCTATGCGGGTGCGGCCTGCTCTCGCGTGCTGAGTCGGCCCCTGCTGAAGCCTTTACAATCTGGCAGTTGATGTCTGTTCGTGCTGTACCAATACTTTGCTGTAATAGCGCGAACGTGGCGAACCTTGCAGCTTGGGAACTGGTGTCGTAGAAGAGTGACGAGCCTTTGGTAAGCACCGCACACTCAGTACTAGTAGCACCCGGCGTCGAGCCCGCAGCGCTACTCCTGGAGACACTTTGCGGCTCGTTCCTGGTGCCGGCCCACGGTGACTAGCGCAGCGGTAGTGAACTGGAAGCCTGGGAGCATCCGTTTCCGTGTGTATTCGGTGCGGACACACGGAAAAAGCTTAGGCAGGTTTTCCATCCAGTGGCTGAATCGGAGCAGCGAGGGCCGTTCTGACACTGTGGGCAGGGTCGGCAGCCACTTGCTCACGAACGACGAGGTGGGACGCATCAGGTTGCTGGGCAAGTGCCTGGGCGAGTGCTCGACGAACGCGTACATCGGGGTCAGCGGCCAGGCGGTTGCCTAAGTGTGCTGGTTCCCCATGCTCGACCCAAAAATGGGCAGCAAGGCTGCGCATGGCCCATCCTTGACTCGCGAGGAAGGCAAGGTCATCCTTGACCGTGTCGCCAAGTTGCTGCAGCGCCCGCGCCGGCCAGTAGTCAGAGTCCTGCCCAAGAAGGGAATACGCGAGACGCCTCACGTCATTTTGTTGCGCCGGGTCCTTAGCCAAAGTGGCGGCAAGCAGGACCGCCTGCCCTCGACTGTCGCGTTCCCCATTTAGGCGAACACTACCGAGTTTGTGTCTGAACTGCTCGTTAAACTTGTCATGGTCAGACGGTGTAGGGGAAGTGGCTAGCCGCAAGGCAGCGACGAAGAACTCGTCCCGCTTGGACTGTCCGACGTAGGGACTGAGGTTTGAGGCGGCGATCAGATACTGGCCTCGGTCGCCGGAACTGATGCGGGAGTCGTCGGCTCGAGCAAGGAGCTCGGTCAGCGCTGGCTCGATGTCCGCAGGAGATAGATTACGCACGAGTAAGGAGTCACCGACCGCGTTGGTTCCAATGGAATATACGCCCTCCGTGTGCTCGAGAGGCGTAACTAATCGTGTCAGCGCCTCTGTTGCTGTTGCGGCGTCGGCATTTTCGGGATCCTCAAACGAGAGCATCTCTCGTGCCCACTGGTTTCCGTCTCCGGCGAGGGCAGTAAATGCATCATGGGACAGGGGCCCATACTTGTCGATTGCGTCGTGCGTCGTGTTGTTGCGCGCGCCCTGAGAACGTCCTAGAAGAGCTACCAGGTGAGGAATGGCGCGATCGGCAAGAGGCGCGTGGGTTATTGCGATTTTTGCCACCACGACGGCTTCGTCCTCATCGTGGAAGCGGTAGTGGTTGGCCTGGACGGGCGGTTGCTTTTCGAAATGCCTAAGCACGGTGTCAGAGTGAGCGGCATCGAGACGGTCAGCTATCCCTGCAAGCGCTTTCACCGCGTTGTTGTACCTCGAGGTGGAAGAGCTCCGTAGATCCGGCCGACTGCTTTCGTCTGCAGCTGACAATTCACCGACGATGTGCGCTGATACATCCCCGATGAGATCATCTGGTACGAGGTCTGCCTGTACGGCGAGCAGGCGGTAACTTGCGCCGACTGTCCAATAGTTCGGTGCGTCCAAATCACTGATGATGTCGATAAAGTCGACGGGAAGGGACTTACCCAGCGCCTCTATAGCTTTAGTTGCGCCAGCCCGCACAAGGTGGTGAGCCGCAAGCGCTGGCTCGTCAGATTCGATAAGGATCGCGGCTAGAACCCGCCGCGACCGATCTTCCCTTACCCAGTCACTAGAGGTCACAGCATCGCGCAGTGCTCGTTGAGCCGATATAGCTGCGGATCTGAGGCGTTGCTCGCGGAGCGCTGTCAGCGCGTCCTCGTATGCATCATTCGCTGTCGGTATTAGAGGGGACGAGGTTCCCATTTCCCGGAGCGCCGTTTGAAGAGGAAGGAGCTCGTTGCTGGTGAAGGGGTTCCAATGGGTCCGGAAGGCGCGACGGCTGAATACCCATGTCGATGCTTCCCCCCATTGCTTCGCGAGTGAGGCAGAGCCTGAAGCTTCGTCCCACGCGAAATCAGCTTCCTGAAACTTTTGATGCAATGCACAGTCTCGTGCATAGCGTGCAGTCACTAAGCCGAGTAGGTCATGTCCGAGATGCAGCTTCCGTGCGTCGGCAAGTAGCTCCACCCAGTCTGAAGTGGTCTCAGCGATTAGTAGCCGTAGCCGCGAACGTAGGATTAAGTCGACTGAAGAAATCTTTGAAAGCTCAGTCAAGTATGGGACAGCTTCCTTCAACCACTCCGCGTGGTCGTTGGCCAGTGCCGTTTCGCCCGCCAGCAAAGCGAGCCGGACTTGGTCAGGGATTTCTCCCATTCGCAGGTAGTCGAGGTCGGGTACATGGCCGAGAGGATTAAGGTAAAGGTTCATGGCGGCTTCCGCCACACGCTGAGAAAGTTTGACACTTTCATTTCCCGGGGCCAGTCTTGACAGCTCGTCCAGCTGCGACTGCGCGAGTTGGGCATTTGCAGAAAGACCTTGATCCAAAGCAGTCCAACATTTGTCGAGTACGTAGCGCGCCGCTTCGTCAGCCCGGTCGACACGCGCGAGCAGTCGGATGCGGTCTTTGTCATGTTGAGCAGCGTGGGGCCCGAATCCTGCATCACGTAGTTTCTGTTGCCCGGTTTCAATAAGGGCAAGCCCTTCTGAAGGGTCTGACCGTGTGTGTGCATCTTCGAAGAGTTGTTGTGCGCCGGTGGTGACTTCAGGTGTCCTGGCGATTGCCTCTCGAACAGCGACAACCTCCGCACTGGGCACGGTCTTCACATCTATCTTGAAGGGTAGGCAGAAGGCCTCGGCGGTTGGCGTTCCAAAAAACTCGATGACAATCTCCGGACGTCCCCTCAGGAGTAAGGACAACTCCTGGGCATCCCACATCTCCAACCTGATCGGATGAAGGGCTTTGACCTGCTTCGCGAGTTCCTCGACAGCTTTAGTATCTTGGACCGTGGTAGCCACGCCTATGATGAGACGGTTGACTGCAAAGGGACGTACTGTCGCGCGGAATTTCTCTACAGCCGCCTCTATGTCGGACGCACCGAAGCTCTTATATCTCTTGCTCTGGAGCGCAACTCCGTTGCCATCCGGCGCCAGAGCAACGATGTCAAGGCCGTACTGCGCTTGTCCTCGAACCCCGTACACCTGGGCATGGCGTAGACCTTCCACGTCGCGCATGACCCGCCACTGGAGACGCTCGAAGTCCTCCCATGAGAGGGCGTTGAAAGGAAGGGATTCGAGCTTGCCGATAACCGGCGCGGGTGCTGGCGCTGACGGCCTGCTTTCCAGCGATGATCCGAGCGGCAGTGAGTGCCAGTCCATGTCTGTTCCCTTCAACTTCTTTCCCACTCTCGGCACGGCTAGTGCCGGAATCTTCGACCCCATATCCACGCATGCTCATTTGAGTGCGAGGAGACGACCCTTCCTATCAAACAACAATTCCTTCGCGTGTACGGGTGACGTCCGTGCCTGACTGATGCAGTGAGAGAAGCGGCAAGCTGATCCCATAGTTAGTTCTGCAGGGTACGCCCGCTGGGGCGACTACACATTCGGATTTCCGGACAGGCAGCAGCGCGCCTGCGCTCCCCATATAACGCGTGCCTTTTTCCGCGGACGTGGAAGTCTGGGCTCACCCTTGACTTGTCGTTGCTTCGGAGAGGATTTGGCCATACAGTCGAGGTCCATTGGAACGCAGGTACTCCTTCAGGCGTCACCCCCCGGTGAGCCATTGACCTCCCAGCGCTCACCCCCGTCGTAGCACACTGACATACGAAGCAATGTTTCGGCGTGTCGCCCGTAACCTGTTTAGATGCCTCGTTTTGCGCTTGATATTGAGTCCGTGCCCCGCCCTGCCCGTTCGCAGGAGCTTCTGGACGCCGTAAACCACAGTGTGGTCATTGCCGACGGCGCCATGGGCACCATGCTGCAGGGCCGGGAACTCTCGCTCGAGAAGGACTTCCTGGGCCTCGAAGGCTGCAACGAGATCCTCAACGACACACGGCCGGACGTCCTCGCAGACATCCACGACGCGTACTTCGCTACCGGCATCGACGCGGTCGAAACCAACACCTTCGGCGCCAACTGGTCCAACCTCTCCGACTACGGCATTGACGACCGGATCGAGGAGCTCGCGCGCAAGGGCGCCCAGATCGCCCGCGAACGCGCCGAAGCCGCCGAAAAAACAGACGGCCGCATGCGCTGGGTCCTCGGCTCCATGGGTCCGGGCACCAAGCTCCCCAGCCTCGGCCACACCAGCTACGACTACCTCAAGCAGACCTTCGCCCTGCAGGCCGAGGGCCTCATCGACGGCGGCGCGGATGCCTTCCTCATCGAAACCAGCCAGGACCTCCTGCAGACCAAAGCCGCCGTCAACGGCTGCAAGCAGGCCATCGTCACACGCGGCATCCGCCTCCCCATCTTCGTCGAGGTGACGGTCGAAACCACCGGAACCATGCTCATGGGCTCCGAAATCGGCGCCGCACTCACGGCCTTGGAACCGCTCGGCGTCGACGCCATCGGCCTGAACTGCGCCACCGGCCCGGACGAGATGAGCGAGCACCTGCGCCACCTCTCCAAGCAGTCCTCCGTGGCCATCGCCTGCATGCCCAACGCCGGCCTGCCCATCCTCGGCGCCAACGGCGCGCACTACCCGCTCACCCCCACCGAACTCGCCACCGCGCACGAGCAGTTCGTGCGTGAATTCGGCCTGGGCCTGGTGGGCGGCTGCTGCGGTACGACGCCGGAACACATGGCCGCCGTCGTCGAACGCCTTGCCCCCTTCCGCACCAAAGCCGTGGCAACCAACAGCGGAAAACCAGCCCGCGTTCCCACCGAGCGGGAAGCCGGCGTCGCCTCCCTCTACCAGCACGTGAACTTCGACCAAGACGCGTCCTACCTCGCCATCGGCGAACGCACCAATGCGAACGGCTCCAAGGCGTTCCGCCAGGCGATGCTCGAAGAGCGCTGGGACGACTGCGTGGATATCGCCCGCGAGCAGATCCGCGTCGGGGCGCACCTGCTGGACGTCTGCATCGACTACGTGGGCCGCGACGGCGTGGCCGACATGAAGGAGATCGTCTCGCGTTTCGCGTCGGCCTCCACGCTCCCGCTGGTCATGGACTCCACCGAACCTGCCGTACTTCAAGCCGGGCTCGAACACATCGGCGGCCGCCCGGTGGTCAACTCCGTCAACTATGAGGACGGCGACGGCCCGGAAAGCCGCTTCGCGCGCATCATGCCGCTCGTGAAGGAACACGGCACCGCCGTGATCGCCCTGACCATCAACGAAGAGGGCCAGGCACGCACCACCGAGGGCAAGGTGGCCATCGCTTCACGCCTCGTCGACGCCCTGGTGGGCGAATGGGGGATGCGCGTCGAGGACATCATCGTCGACTGCCTGACCTTCCCCGTCGCCACCGGCCAGGAAGAAACCCGCCGGGACGGCATCGAAACCATCGAGGCCATCCGCCAGATCACCGCGAAGTACCCCGGCATCAACACAACGCTCGGCGTCTCCAACGTGTCCTTCGGCCTGAACCCTGCAGCGCGCGTGGTCCTGAACTCCGTGTTCCTGCACGAGGCCGTCCAGGCGGGCCTGACCAGCGGCATCATCGACGCCGCCAAGATCGTGCCGCTCGCCTCACTGCCGGAGGAACAGCGCAAGGTGGCCCTGGACCTCGTCTGGGACCGCCGCGAATACGACGCCGACGGCAACACCACCTACGACCCCCTGGCCATCATGCTGGACATGTTCGCCGGCGTCGACACCGCAGCCCTCAAGGACCAGCGCGCCGCTGAACTCGCGGCGCTGCCCACGGGCGCGCGCCTGGAACGGCGCATCATTGACGGCGAGGGCAAGGGCCTCGAAGCGGACCTCGACCTGGCACGCAGCGAGGGCATGACCCCGCTCGGCATCATCAACGACCACCTGCTCGAGGGCATGAAGGTGGTTGGTGAGCGCTTCGGCGCCGGCGAGATGCAGTTGCCGTTCGTGCTGCAGTCCGCCGAGGTGATGAAGAACGCCGTCGCGTTGCTCGAACCGCACATGGAGAAGTCGGACTCCTCGGGCAAGGGCACCATGGTGATCGCCACCGTGCGCGGCGACGTGCACGACATCGGCAAGAACCTGGTGGACATCATCCTCACCAACAACGGCTACAAAGTGGTCAACATCGGCATCAAGCAGGGCATCGCCGAGATCATGGCCGCCGCGGAGGAACACAATGCGGACGTCATCGGCATGTCCGGGCTGCTGGTGAAATCCACCGTGGTGATGAAGGAGAACCTCGCGGAGCTGCAGTCCCGTGGCCTGGCGAAGAAGTGGCCGGTGATTTTGGGCGGCGCCGCCCTGACCCGCGCCTACGTGGAGCAGGACCTGGCGGAGCAGTTCGATGGCGTGGTCAGGTACGCCAAGGACGCCTTCGAGGGGCTTGCCCTCATGGAACCGCTGGTCCGCGTCGCCCGCGGGGAGTCGCCGGACGACGTCGGCCTGCCGCCGCTGAAGAAGCGCATCCACAAGGGCGGCGCGAAGTTCACGGTGACCGAGCCCGAGGCAATGCCCGGCCGGTCCGACGTCGCCACCGACAACCCCGTGCCCGCCCCGCCGTTCTGGGGCACCCGCATCGTCCGTGGCGTCTCGCTCCACGACTACTCTGCGTTCCTCGACGAGCGCGCCACCTTCATGGGGCAGTGGGGGCTCAAGCCCGGCCGCGGCGAGGACGGCGCCTCCTACGAGGAACTGGTGGAACGCGAGGGACGGCCGCGCCTGCGCTACTGGCTGGACCGCATCCTCGGCGAGGGAATGCTGGACGCGTCCGTCGCCTACGGCTACTTCCCGGTGGTCTCCGAAGGGGAACAGGTGGTGGTGCTCCACCACGGGGAGGATCGCGACGGCGTCCTCGGCACCGCGGGACTGCTCGCCCCCGACGGCGGTTCAGGCGGTCCGATCGGCACCGATCGGCTGCGCTTCGACTTCCCGCGCCAGCGCCGAGACCGGCACCTGTGCCTGGCCGACTTCGTGAAGTCGCGCGAATCCGGCCAGATTGACGTGCTGCCGGTGCAGCTGGTCACCGCCGGCTCGAAGATCGAGGAGTTCACCTCCAAGATGTTCGCCGCCAACCAGTACCGCGACTACTACGAGCTCAACGGCCTGGTCATGCAGCTCACCGAGGCGCTTGCCGAGTTCTGGCATGCCCGCATCCGCAAAGAGCTGGGTTTCGCGGCCGAGGAACCGAAGGACACCGCAGGGTATTTCAAGCTCGACTACCGCGGTGCGCGGTTCTCGCTTGGCTACCCCGCGTGCCCGGACATGGAGGACCGCCGCAAGGTGACGGAACTGCTGAAGCCGGAGCGGATGGGCGTGATCCTGAGCGACGAGCTGATGCTGCACCCCGAGCAGTCCACCGACGCGTTCGTGTTCCACCACCCGGAGGCCAAGTACTTCAAGGTGTGAGCTGGGGGCGGTCTTCGGCCTGCGCGTATGGAGGCCAAAACCCCTGGGCGGCAGCCGGACCGCCAATTCTTCTGCCGGGATGGTTTCACTGCTGAGTGCCTGAAGCGACGCGCTATCGCGCGATGGCGATGAGCAGAAAGTACCGGTGGTAGGAATCGGGTAGTGCCAGCCGATAGTAGGGTATCTTGCCCTATTCCGGGCTGGTCTGGCCGCGGGTACGATCCATCTACGACGCTGAATATTGCTGGGTCTGGGGGCGTCCGAATCGGATGTCCGGTGCGCTTTCGTGCAGCGCGCCGGCCAACGGATGGGAAAGCCATGGCTCGCAATGTTAGTGCTCGACTCACGCAAGCGCCTGGGAGATCCTTGCGCCACGCCCTCAAGCTGCTTCGGCTCCTGCTTGTCACGGTTTTAGCTATCGCCCTCGCAAGCCTCACCGTACTCACAGCCCCGCAAGCGCATGCGGCGGACGTCTTGGTGGCTCCATCGACGGAGACAGCACCCGTTCCGAGCTCCAGTGACGCGGCGGACGACACCGCGATCTGGATACACCCGACAGACCCGTCGCAGAGCGTGGTGATCGGTACGGACAAGTTGAGTACCGGAGGCGTGGGGGTCTACGACCTGTCGGGGCGCCAGTTACATTTCTACCTGCACGGCAGTATGAATAACGTCGATCTCCGGTACAACTTTCCGCTGGGCAGTGAACGCATCGCCCTCGTTGGTGTGACGGAGAGGAATGTGGAGTCGACCGGCGTCCGGTTTTACAAGGTAAACGTGTCGGATCGATCGCTGACAGAGGTAGGGCGCATCAGTACCCCGGGCAGGCCTCGCGGCTTCGGGATGTATCACTCCCCAGTCTCGGGGAAGTATTACGCCTTTGTGCATGACTTCAACACGAACGTGATAACTCAGTTCGAGCTTGACAGCTCCAAGGGATCGGTTCGAGGGACTTCCGTACGTTCCTTCGACAACGGCGACAGCTCCGAAGGCATTTCGGCAGATGATGAGCTGCAACGTCTCTATGTATCCGAGGAGGAAGTCGGCGTGTGGCGGTACGGAGCTGAGCCGGGGGACGGGTCAACCCGGACACTCGTGGATCGAACCGTGGCAACCGGCGGACGAATAGTGGACAACATTAAGAACACCGCCATCTATTATGGCCGGCAGGGGACCGGTTATCTGATTGTCTCAAGCCAGGGCGGATCCAACTTCGTCATCTACAACCGCAATGACAACGCCTTCGTCGGCTCCTTCAAAATCAGCGATGGCGGCGGCGTCGACGGTGTGAATGGCCAAGACGGCATTGATGTCACCAATTTTGCACTTGGCCCTTCCTATCCCGCTGGATTATTTACAAGCCAGGACCATAACAACACCAATGCGGGCAACGGCAACAGCGGTAACCAAAACCACAAGCTCGTCTCCTGGCAGCGAATTGCCGATGCTTTCAGCCCAAAGCTGCTTGTGGACACCACTTTTGACCCGCGTCAAATAGGAGCAGAGGGCGGAGGAAGAGACCCCGGACCGGATACCGCACCGCCCGATACGTCGATTACGGGTGGCCCATCAGGGACCAGTGGCGGCAGGGACTGAAATAGGGGGCCGCCGCCCTTTTGCGCCTTGTCGTCCAAGCGTAAAGTCTTACCACTTCGTAGGTAACAGACAGACGCCCGGGGCAGGACATGCATGACACCAGAGGTGGGGTCGTGCCGGGCCCCACCTCATGCAAAGGAAGCAATCATGAGAGATTTCAGCGCACGGGCCGTTACGGGATGAAGACGGCATGCACGGTCCTGGTACTCCTTGGGCTAGTGGTAGCAGGAATGACCCCGGTGGCGGCAGCTCCGCCAAACTCAGATAAGGACCGTCTGGGCAACGACGTTTCCTGGCCGCAGTGCGGTGAGGACCTTCCCACCGCTCAAGCATTCGCGATCATAGGCGTGACCGGCGGACTAGCCAATAACACCAACCCTTGCCTCGGTGACCAACTTGCCTGGGCCGCTACCGCTACAGGGAGGTCTTCGCAGCCCAAAGTTGCTTTATACGTGAACACTGCCAACCCAGGCCATGAGGGCTCTTGGTGGCCGTCGTCCAACATCTACAAAAATGTGAACGTCCCGAATCCCTACGGAGCATGCCGGGCGCCCGATGGCGAACCTGAAGGCCCCGTCAACCTTCCCTGCTCATACATGTACGGCTACGCAAAGGCTTATGACGACGCAATTGAACGAGGTGTGAGCAACCCCGGCACCTATTTCTGGTGGCTAGATGTGGAGACAGGCAATAGCTGGCAAACCGGCGCAGCCGACAGCACAGCCCTGAACCGGGCGACCCTTGAGGGAATGGTCAACTACTTCAAGAACACCACTGTCGGTGTCGGGATCTACTCGACTAGCTATCAATGGGGAATCATCGCCGGGACCGTCCGTCCGGCAGCTCCCTCACAGGGCTGCCAAGCTGGCTTGCAGGGGCTAAGACCCTGCGGGGAGCGAAGTCGAATTGTTCTTTGCCTGGTCTGACGCCCGGCAGCCCCGTAACAGTGACCCAGTATGTGTCGGCCGGCCTCGATTACGACTACTCCTGCAAATAGACATCACCTCTCCTCCCGGCACCGCGGCGGTGCCACCCGTTCTGCCGTATTGGGAATTGGTAGCCGGTCGCCGGGGTGACAGATGAGCTGAAGTTGGTTGCGTGGCTTGGTGTCAGATGTCTGTTATTCCGAATCCGGCGTCGTCCAGGCAGGGGGCTCGCTTACCCGATGGTTTACCCACTGACCGGAGGCAAGTGCACCGGGGACCTTTGACCGTTGGAAGGCTTGTCCATACAAAACGCTCCATGTGGTTGTACTTGCCGAAGTCCAGGACCGCTCCGTTGAGCCGGGCCGCGAGGTCGTGACTCACCGTGATGGTTATGGTCTGAGCGGTATCGGCTGGTGATTCCAGGGTGCAGGTCAGGAATTTTATTGCCCGAGTGCGGGAAAAGTAGAGTCCTTGGGACCGGCAGCCGCCGGCTCCTTGATAGCAGTGCAGAGTACCGCCGAAGGCGGTGATCATCTCCAGTGCTTCAGCCGTTATGGAGAAATACGCATGGCCGGGCACTGTTACTGTCTGCCCGTCCCTTGGTTTTCTGTCTTTCATGGGCGGCATGCCCCGCAATTTCCCACGAGTTCCAGGGTACGGGAGACGGCTCTGAAGCCGTCTGTGGGCTGGTTGTCCTGTTGGCCCAGCGCGGCGGTCCTAATCAGGGTTTGCTCGTCGGCATCTCAATATAAACATGTGTTGATTGGTTTGCAGGGTAAAGGCCTCATCCTCCACTCATTTCAGTGCTGGCTTTGCAATTGAGAATGATTCTCATGTAGTGTGCCGGTTATGTCTGTGACTCTTGTCAGTTCCCTGGATGTTTTCAGCCGCCAGGCGGCGTGCGCCGCACTGGCCGCGGAGTCCCAGGGCGCCCTTGTCGTGTTCCATGACCTGCTCGAGGACGGGCTGGTGGTCCGGCGGATTTGTCAGGAGGGCCGGCGTCTTGAGCATGGGGAAACGACCCTGGAACACCCCTGCCTGGGCTGCACGGTCCGCCTTGATGTTGTGCCCACGGTGCGGCGGCTGCTGGCGTCCGATTCCGGTATCATTGTCGGCCTGCCGCCGGCCGCGGCGTCAGAAACAGCCGTGCATATCCTGCTGCGGGGCCTGGGGGAAAAGGTGAATATTGATTCAGTCGTTCTCGCTTGCGCCCCGGACGCGCTCGAGGACCAGATCTGGGACCACCACACCCTGTTCGAGTCCGGCTTCACGCCGGTTCCGGCGGACGACCGGACGGCCGGTGAATTCCTGGTGCGCGAACTGTGCTTCGCAGATACGGTCATGCTGGCGGACCCTGCGCTGGTCCCGGTGGATCCCGCTGCGCGTCTTCGAGGGGTCCAACTGATTCGGGAACTGGCCCCGCATGCCGTACTGACCGATGGCGCGGGCGATATCCGCACCGGCGCGCACAGCCTGGCCGACGCTACGGCACGGACTGTACCCGGCATGGTGCGGGCCGCAGTTGAACCATCGGGACCGTTCACCACGGTGGTGCAGCGCATTGAGCGGCCCCTTCACCCGGAACGCTTCCGCCACGCCCTGGCGACCCTGGCCCAGGCCTGCTGCTGGCTCCGCGGAAGACTGTGGGTGGCATCAGCCCCGGGCTGCAGAATCGCCGTGCAGGGAATCGGTCCCCGGCTGTGGCTGGAAAACACCGGACCCTGGCAAGCCGAACGAAAATCCCTGCCCTTCATCGCTCAAATGACCGGTCCGGACCTGGGTGAATGGCACCCCGAATACGGGGACCGCGGCACAGTCCTGGCCTTCACCGGCGATGACATCGACGCTTCAGAAATTGCCGAACTGCTCGGCGCCTGCGAACTGTCACAAGCGGAAATGGCCGCCGCCGCTGACTCATTCCCCGACCCTTTTCACCTCAATGTAACAACCGACACCTCACAAAGGAGCAACTCATGAAAGTACGGAACTCGCTGCGGGCACTGAAGAAAATACCGGGCGCCCAGATCGTCCGCCGCCGCGGACGGACCTTCGTCATCAACAAGAAAAACCCCCGGATGAAGGCCCGCCAAGGCTAAACAACTGATCCGCTCTCAAGAGGGCCGGGCCGGCGCCTACAGACTTTTGGGGCCGGACGCCGTGCCTGGTCCCACCGCCCGTCCACAATTGGGATCAATTCTGGTCATACACAGCTGAAAGTCGGGGCTGGAGCGTTCCAGGTGTATTGACCTGAGAGGGTGCCGACGGCGGCCGGATCTTTCGGTTCGGACGACGTTTAGGTCGGTTATGATTTTCTTATCAAGGGGAGTACTCCCGTCTGTGTTCGGCCCGTCAATACGGATGCATTGAGCATCTCGGGTCGACGGTTCCGGTGTCGTCCGGGCGGAGGAGACCTTGGCGTATCTGTCCAACGCCGACCCTTTGGGAGCATCCTCATGCAGGTCACACCTCTGATCTGGCTCGTCACGATTGCCGTGACGATCCTGTTCTTTGTCTACGAGTTCTTCGCCCACGTGCGCAAACCCCACGAGCCATCCATTGCAGAATCGGCGCGCTGGTCCGCGTTCTACATCGGACTCGCTCTGCTGTTCGGGGTGGGGATCGGCACTGTGTCGGGATGGACGTTCGGCGGTGAATACTTCGCCGGCTACCTGACTGAAAAGGCACTGTCGATCGACAACCTGTTCGTGTTCCTCATCGTGATGGCCGGATTCGCAGTACCGAAGAAGTACCAGCAGAAGGTGCTGATGATCGGGATCATCATCGCCCTGATCCTGCGCGGCGGGTTCATCGCCATCGGAGCGGCCCTGATCGAAAACTTCTCCTGGATCTTCTACATCTTCGGTGCCCTGCTCCTCGTCCTGGCCTACCGGCAAGCGTTCAGCAATCACGAGTCGAACCCCGCGGACGGTAAGTTCATGACACTTGTCCGCCGCGTCCTGCCTGTCGCTAACGAGTACCACCAGGACAAGGTCACGGTCCTGCAGGGCGGGAAGCGTTTCGCCACGCCGATGCTGCTCACCATCATTGCGATCGGCTTCGTGGACCTCATCTTCGCCGTCGACTCAATCCCGGCAATCTACGGCCTGACCAACGAGGCGTACATCGTCTTCACCGCCAACGCATTCGCGCTGATGGGTCTGCGGCAGTTGTTCTTCCTCATCGGCGGACTGCTCGAGCGCCTGGTCTACCTCGCCCAAGGGCTGGCCGTTATCCTCGCCTTCATAGGCGTGAAGCTCGTCTTCCATGCCCTGCACGTCAACGAGCTCCCCTTCGTCAACGGCGGGAAACCGCTCCTCTGGGTGCCGGAGATCCCCATCTGGCTCTCGCTGCTCTTCATCGCCGCAACCATCGTCGCAGCGACCGTCGCGAGTCTGCTGAAGACCAAGGCCGCCGAGAACGAGGACGGCCGCGGACTGATTCACAACGAACCAGTGGTGATCACCGCCGACTCCCCGCACAAGGAATCCGAGGTCGACAAGAAGGCGGCGCCGACTGCCAAGTCCAAGTAGCTCCCGACCGGCAGGCGAGCCGGGGACAGGAGGCGCGTGCTGCAGCAGGATGCTGTTCCCATAATGGAACGAGGTGGCCATGAGGACCCACTTGGCAGCCAGCTGTGGGTGTAGGTGATGCCGGTGCTCATCCCTATGCTGGCGAAGGCCGGGACCAGGCTAGGAGCCGTGTGTCAGCCTGTACAGCCACTGTCAGCGGACGCCGAGGTCGCTGTCAACATACGAACCCGGGCGGTTTTCAGTGCCATGTTGGCAATTGCAGCCACCATCCAGCTGAAGCCGAACGGTCACCGGACTCGACGATTCGAGCCGGATGTCAACATGCTCCTTCCCGTTGCTGCTAAGGCGGAGAATCGATTCTTGGTCGGTGCGATGGGTCATGTGATTACCTTTGCTGATCCGGGGAGAGTGGATGCGCACCGGTGGCATGGGCCAGGAAGGCCCATGCCACTGGGGCGGGTTGCTACTTACGTGAGGTTCTACGCCTTGACGTATCCGTTCGGATTCAGCACGAATTTCGTTGCCGAACCGGCGTCGAATTCGGCGTAGCCGCGCGGTGCATCCTCAAGTGGGATCGCTGTGGCGTTTACTGCCTTGGCGATCTGGACCTTGTCGTGCAGGATCGCCATCATCAGCTGGCGGTTGTACGACATGACGGGGCACTGTCCAGTGGTGAACGACAGGGACTTTGCCCAGCCGGTGCCCAAGGACAGCGACAGGGAGCCGTGCTTCGCTGCCTCGTCGATTCCACCAGGGTCGCCGGTGACATACAGGCCGGGAATGCCAAGGGCCCCGCCTGCAGCGGTGATGTCCATGAGCGAGTTCAGTACGGTGGCGGGGGCCTCGTGGGAGGCGTCCTTGCCGTGACCGCGGGCTTCGAACCCTACGGCGTCGACGCCGCAATCCACTTCGGGGACGCCAAGGATTTGCTCGATCTGGTCCTTCGGATCGCCCTTGGTGACGTTCACCGTTTCGCAGCCGATGGAGCGGGCCTGAGCCAGGCGGTCTTCGTTCATGTCACCGACAATCACAACGGCTGCGCCAAGCAGCTGCGCTCCGACGGCGGCCGCGAGACCCACCGGGCCGGCACCGGCAATGTAAACGGTGGATCCGACGCCCACTCCGGCGGTGACGGCACCGTGAAAGCCTGTAGGGAAGATATCGGAGAGCATGGTCAGGTCCATGATCTTTTCCAGGGCCTGGTCGCGATCCGGGAACCTGAGCAGGTTCCAGTCAGCATAAGGGACCAGCACGTATTCGGCCTGGCCGCCCACCCAGCCGCCCATATCCACATAACCATAGGCGCTGCCCGGTCGGTCAGGGTTGACGTTCAGGCAGATGCCCGTCTTGCGCTCCTTGCAGTTCCGGCAACGGCCGCAGGAAATGTTGAAAGGTACAGAGACAATGTCTCCCACCTTGATGAACTCCACGTCCGGACCGACCTCCACCACCTCGCCGGTGATTTCATGGCCAAGGACGAGGTCCTTTGGGGCCGTGGTCCGGCCCCTAACCATGTGCTGGTCCGAGCCGCAGATATTGGTGGTCACCGTGCGCAGGATCGCGCCGTGGGGTACTTTTCGGCCCACATTGGCGGGATTGACGCCAGGCCCATCCTTGAGTTCGAACGTCGGGTAGTCGGTGTTGATGATTTCGACGACACCGGGTTCTTTGTAGGCAACGGCTCTGTTTCCTGACATGGACACTCCTTTTGGTGGGGGTATGGTGCCAGGCCCTCCATTCGGATGGCCTTGCACTGGTCCGGCAAAGTTGCAGGCGCTGCCCCAGGCCCGAAAGCGGTGCTTCGATGAGGATACCTCCCCAGGTTTCAGGCCACCGAAGCACCCTTCACGGGCACGGGACAGCTCTTCCTTCGGGAGGGTGAAGGCTGTCAGTGGGATGCCGTGTCCAGTGGCACAGCATCCCGATGCTGCCTGCCCGGCGCTGAACCGGACAAGTAAGAGTCCGATGGTCGAAGAGCCTGTAATGATGAGATTAGGGTCACAAGAGCTGCAATAAAAGCGCAAAATCTTGGAGATAATCATGCGGAACAGGTGCATGATCGATGCCCCGCTCATCTCGCACCACGTGCACCCGGACGGACTCCGGAACCGGCCGTAAACAGCACGGACGGACATCCCCTTGCACGTACTGCAAAGGGATGCCCGTCAGGACCGGGCAACGCGTCCGGGGTTGGACCGTGCCACGGATAGGTATTGCTACTGGTTGATAAGGGCTAAGGGTTGGAAACGGGTGCAGTCACCAGCTGAGGCGCAGCTGGAGCATCAGGCCCGCTGACAACCACAGCCGGCTGGGCGGTTGCGGCGTGTTCGGCCAGGACGCCTGTCTGGTGCCTGATCTTCAGGCGGTACAGCAGGGCACCGCCGCCGGCGACGGCGGCCACGAAGATCACGCCGCCCCACTGCAGGTACCACTCAAACGGGGGCACCGAGTTGTAGATCTCCGGGCGCGGCCAGATGAGGTTCAGGGTCATGGCGCCGCCCCACAGTACCGCGAGGATGTTCACGGGCAGTCCCCACTTGCCGAGGCTGAAGCCTGGCTCGGTGCCGTCATCCGCAAGCGGCCACTTTTTCTGGAACCTCTTGCGAAGCAGCGGAACGGTGACCAGCAGGTAGGACAGGTAGATCAGGACGATGCTGATGCTGGAAAGGATGGTGAAGATGGCAGGCTGGGAGACGTTGACGATCAGCGGCATGATGGCAATGACGCCGATGACGATGGCCGCTACCGTGGGAGTCTTCCGCTCGGGATGCACCTTGCTGAGCTGGCGGCTGAAGGGCAGGTTGTTGTCCCTGGCCATGGCGAACATCATGCGGATGGCGGCAGCGTGAACGGCCAGGGTGCAGACGGTCACGGCCACCACAATGCACACCAGGAACGCCTTGCCGAAGGGGCCTCCCAGGACGGAGAGCACGATGTACTGCAGGCCGCCGTCGGCAGCGCCGAGCTTGGGGTCGTTGAGGTCGGGAGCGGCCAGGAGTCCGCCAAGGAGAATCAGGCCGCCGAGGATGAAGGACGCCGTGATGGCGCGGAGGATGGCCTTGGGGGCGGTCTTTTTCGGGTCCTTCGTCTCCTCGCCGAGGGAACTGGCCGTGTCAAAGCCATACATCACGTAACCGGAGGCCATGGCCCCGATGAGGAACACCCCGAAGAAGCCAAGGTCGTGGTCCATGCCGTAGCCTTCGGTGCTGAAAAGGACTTCCGGCCCCCGCACCACATGCCAGCCAAGGGCCAGGATGAGGAGCACGGCGGCGGCGAGCTCCACAAAGACGCCGATGCTGTTGATCTTGGTCATCAGCTTCACGCCGAAGGCGTTGATGAGGGTGGAGATGGAGATCATGATGCTGGCAAGCAGCACGCCGTTCAGGGCGAAATCGTAGGTGCCGGTGCCGTCGCCGATGATCTGGAAACCGGACCAGATCTGGGGCAGGCTGAGCTGCAGTGCAAGGGCCACGGCGCCGAGCGCCACGATCGAGGAGATGAGCAGCAGCCAGCCCGCCAGCCAGGCGAACGTCCCTGACGAGAGCCGCTTGGCCCAGTTGTACACCGAGCCGGCCACCGGATACCTTCCGGCAAGCTCGGCGAAGCAGAGCGCCACCATGAGCTGGCCGGCGAAAACGAGGGGCCAGGACCACGCGTAGGCGGGGCCGGCCATGGAAAAACCAAAGTAGAACAGCTGGAAAACGCCGGTGAGGATGGAAATGTAGCTGACGCCTGCGGCGAAACTGGCGAACTTGCCGATGCTCCGGTCCAGGGTCTGGGCATAGCCGAACTCGTCCATGCCGCTTGAATCAGTACTCTTGCTGGGTTCGAACATCTGAACTCCTAAGTCAGAAAAGCACGATGGTGATGACCCATGGCCGCCATTGGACACGGGTTATATCGGCGGCCGGGCACCGCGCCTGCGGCGCCCGGCCATGTCCCCCAAATGCTGGTGCTAGCCGGCGGCCCCCATGCCGGCGTCATCGGCAGGTGAGCCAAACCAGCCGCTGGGCGCGGGCTGGATGTTCTGCCAGATGTGTTTTGCCTCGCGGTATTCGTTGAGGCCGGCGCTGCCAAGTTCACGGCCAATGCCGGACTTCCCAAAACCGCCCCACTCCGCCTGCGGGACGTAGGGGTGATAGTCATTGATCCATACTGTTCCGTGCCGCAGGGCTCCCGCAACGCGTTGCGCCTTCGACGCATCCGACGTCCAGACAGCACCTGCCAGGCCGTACTCCGTGTCATTGGCGATGGCGACGGCCTCTTCCTCGGTCCGGAACGTCTCGATGGTCAGTACCGGGCCGAAGGATTCTTCCTGCAGCACGCTCATGCCGGAGCGGCAGTTGCCAAGCACCGTGGGCGGGTAGAAGAAGCCGTCCGCAAGGTGCCCGTCGTCGGGAATGTAGCCGCCGCACAAAAGCTCGGCGCCCTCCGCGATGCCGGCCTGGACGTAGGCGTGGACCTGGTCGCGGTGCTTTGCGGAAATGAGTGGGCCCGTTTCCGCGTTGGGGTCAAAAGGCCCGCCCATCCGGATCTTTTTGGCGCGTTCCACCACCTCGGCCACGAAGCGCTCCGCGATGGTCTCCTCGATGACGAGCCGCGCCCCTGCCGAGCAGACCTGGCCGGAGTGCAGGAACACGGCGGTCAGGGCATTGTCGACGGCGGCGTCCCAGTCGGCGTCAGCGAACACGACATTGGGGTTCTTCCCGCCAAGCTCGAAGGCGACCCGCTTCACGGTCTCTGCGGCCGCCGCCATGATGGTTTGGCCCGTGGCCAGGCTGCCGGTCAGGGAGACGAGGTCCACCCGAGGATCGGAGCTTAGGAGGGGGCCCACCCTCGACCCGCTACCCGTGACCAGGTTCGCGACGCCGGCCGGAACGCCGGCCTCCGCCAGGGTTTCCATGAGCAGGATGGAGGTGGACGGCGTGAGCTCGCTGGGCTTGAGCACGAAGGAATTTCCCGCAACGAGTGCCGGCGCCACTTTCCAGGCCGCCTGCAGGAGGGGATAGTTCCAGGGTGCGATGAGGGCGCAGACGCCGAGCGGTTCGTAGACCACACGGCTGATGGCGTTCGGCCGTCCGGTATCGATGACCCGGCCGGCATCGAGGCCCGCTATTTTGCCGTAGTAGCGGAAGCAGGAGGCGATGTCGTCAATGTCGTATTCGGCCTCGACGAGGCGCTTGCCCGTATCCAGTGCTTCGGCGCGGGCATAAGCTGCCTTGTCCCGCTCCAGCAGCGCGGCGATGCGAAGCAGGACCTCCCCGCGTTCAATGTCGGTCAGCCGGCGCCACGCACCGCCGTCGAACGCTGCCCGTGCACTGGCAATCGCCCGCTCCGCGTCCTCCGGGGTGGACGAGGCGACTACCGCCACTTCTCGCCCGTCCGCCGGGCAGCGCACAACGGTTGTGCCGCCGTCGGATGCCTGGTGCCAGGCGCCGTCAATGTACAAGCCCTTGATGGCGTCCTGCGCTTGTCCGGCGTCGCGGACCTGCTCAGCGGTGGCGGTCATCGTTTCTCCTTTTCGAGTCCATCAATCATGCCTATGCCTTTGCCGCGGGGGCAGCTGCAGTGCCGGAACCATTACGCTCCAACGGGCTGATCCCGTGCCGGTAGAACTCGGCATGCTGCGGCGCCAGCGGGGCTTTACCTGCGATGAGGTCGGCGGCTTTTTCGGCGAGCATCATGACGGGCGCGTAAATGTTGCCGTTGGTCACGTAGGGCATGGCGGAGGCGTCCACAACCCGAAGGCCTTGCGTTCCGTGCACGGACATGTCGAGCGGGTTAACCACCGCCATCGGATCGGACTCCGGCCCCATCTTGGCGGTGCAGGAGGGGTGCAGGGCGGTTTCGGCGTCGCGGGCCACCCAGTCCAGGATCTCGGCGTCGGTGCGGACGCTCTGCCCGGGCGAAAGCTCCCCGCCGTTGAAGGGCATCATGGCGGACTGGCCCAGGATGTCGCGGGCCACGTGGATGGCCTCCACCCATTCGCGCCGGTCCTGCTCCGTGGAGAGGTAGTTGAAAAGCATGGACGGGTGGACGGTGGGGTCCGTGGACTTGATCTTCAGGGTGCCACGGGCGTCGGAGTACATGGGGCCGATGTGCACCTGGTAGCCGTGCTTGGCGTCCGCCTTCTGCCCGTCGTAGCGCACTGCCACGGGCAGGAAGTGGAACATTAGGTTGGGGTAGGCCACGTCCTCGTTGGAGCGGACGAACCCGCCGCCTTCGAAGTGGTTGGTGGCCGCGGGGCCCTTGCGTCCCAGGAGCCACTGCAGGCCGATAAGAGGGTAGCGCCACAGGTCCAGGTTGGGCTGCATGGATACCGGCTGGGTGCAGGCGTGCTGGATGTAGACCTCCAGGTGGTCCTGCAGGTTCTCGCCGACGCCGGGCAGGTTGACCACGGGGTTGATTCCGAGGGAGTTGAGGTGCCCGGCTTCACCCACGCCGGAGAGCTGCAGCAGCTGGGGAGTGTTGATGGCGCCGCCGGACAGGATGACCTCGCCGGCATTGACCACGTGCGTCTGCCCGTTGCGGCGGTAGGTGACGCCGGTGGCCATCGTGCCCTTGAAGTTGACTTTGGTGACCATCGCCCGGGTGAGGACGGTGAGGTTCGGACGGCCGGCGTTGGGGCGGATGTGTGCTCGGGATGCCGAGAGGCGCTGGCCCTTGTGGACGTTGCGGTCGAAGGCCGCGAAGCCTTCCTGGCGGTAGCCGTTGACGTCGTCGGTCAGGGGGTAGCCGGCTTCCTGGGCTGCCTTGAAGAACGCCTGGAAGAGCGGGTTGGTGGCCGGGCCACGTTCCAGGACCAGCGGGCCGTCGTGGCCGCGCAGTTCGTCATCCGGGTCCGCCGCCAGGGCGTTTTCCATCTTGTTGAAGTAGGGCAGGCAGTGTGCGAAATCCCAGGTGTCCATGCCGGCGTCGGCTCCCCAGCGCTCGTAATCGAGGGGGTTGCCGCGCTGGAAGATCATGCCGTTGATGGAGCTGGAGCCGCCCAGGACCTTGCCGCGGGCGTGTGCCACGCGGCGGCCGCCCATGAACGGCTCCGGGTCCGATTCGTAGCGCCAGTCATACAGCGGGTTGCCGCTGGGGAAGGTCAGCGCGGCAGGCATCTGGATGAACAGGTCCCAGGGGTAGTCGCTGCGTCCGGCCTCGAGAACCAGGACGCTGCTGTTGCCCCCTTCGCTCAAGCGGTTGGCGAGCACGGAGCCCGCGCTTCCGCCGCCGACAATGACATAGTCGTAGTGGGTTTTAGTCATGCTGGAAACTCTCTTTCTACCTGGTGCAGGCCAGCCGCTGAGGGCTGGTGGTCCTTCTTCCGGAGGCGGGCGATGCGCCGCGATGCCGGACGAGTGTTGGAAATCCATGAAGTTGTGGATGCGGACTGCTGAAGCGTCAGCGCTGACTCAACGCGGTACCTGAAATCCCTGAGGTGTGGTGTACGTCATACCCATGCACAGTAATGGACGTTGAACGAGTGTTCAATAGTTCGACTGGACAAACGTTCAATATTTAACGCCGCTGAAACATCGCGCCGTGACGCGGAGGGGAAAAGGCGCCCGCGGCCATCGAATATGACGGGCGGCTGTCATGAACGCGGGAACCCCACGGAAGGGCGTAGCGATGGAAGTGGGGATGGCTTTCAACCGCATTCCATTAGCGAAAAGGGTGAAGCAGCCTGCTAAGCGGCGAAGGCGATCTCTTCGGTCCGGGCGATGCTCCGCCGGATGGAGTCCTTGTCAACACCAAGGAGCGCGGTGAGCCACATCCCGTTTTGCACGACGACGATGTCTGCTGCCCGCTCCCTGCATTCGTCATTGGAAAGCTCGGGCCGGGCATTGCAGATCAACGTCGCGAGCCCTTGGAGGTAGCGTTCAAACGCTGCGGCGTTAATGGAGGCGAAGTCTTCATGGGCTTGTGCCAAGGCCCATAGGTGAAGCCGCAGGGACAGGTACTGCAAGGTAAGGAATTCCGGGGCCGCCACCCGCTGCAGGGCCTTCTTCAGCTGCTCGCCGGGAGGCGAGTCGGGGTCGGGCGTGACCAGCATCAGGTCATGCTGGTCTACCCGGTGCAGAGCTGCACGGATCAGGCTCAGCTTGTCTTCGTAGTAGTAGTTCACCAGCCCGAGAGCCACGCCGGCCTCGCGGGCCACGGCCCGCATACTGACTCCCGCAATACCGTGGCGCGACAGCAGATCCAAGGCCGCTTCGAGGATGCGCGACTGCCTGTCGACCTGTTCCCCGGGTTTCACAGTCTTTGTATCCACTTGGCCAGACTATGGGCAATACAGTGGTGGCGCACCCTGCAGCATGATGGATGGCTTATACCCCGAGATCAACCCGGTCCCTGGACTGATCGGAGGGCGCCCGCGCGGACTGACCGCCGGCGATTCTGCCCGCACTGGAGACCGGCTTCACCCGCCGGAACGCGGCGAGAACGGCCCTGCCCACCACAACGATGCCAATGATAGTGGTGACGGCACGCAGGGTATCCCAGCCCGCCGTCGACGTCACCAGTGAGTACAGCAGGAAGCTGCTCAGGTTGGTGGCCAGCGGCGCGCCGGGCTCATACGAGATGCCGGTGCCGGCGCCCACCGCGAAGGGCCAGAACCACAGGTTGGTCAGCAGGCCGAACAGGTAGGACGCCACCGCGCCGTATCCGCACAGCATCCAGAGTTCGGCCTTGCCGCGCACCCGGCGGGGGAGCAGGCCGGCCCCCGCGCCCACCCACGCACAAGCGAAGATCTGGAACGGCGTCCAGGGCCCGATCCCACCCCACACCGCGCTGGAGACGGCGATCGTGGCGGCGCCGAGGAGCAGGCCGAAACGGGCACCGAACGCCCGGCCGGCCAGGATCAGCAGGATAAAGACCGCCTCCACGCCCCCGACGCCGGTGCTCACCACCCGCACCGCCGAACCTACCGCTGCCAGGACGCCGAGCAGCGCCACCATGTGTGCGGAACGGACCGAGCCGTCCAAGGAAACGACGACGGCGACCGCGGCGACGGGCGCGATGGCCAGTGCAGCGTAGGGGAGGGCAGCGGCGGCATCCTGAGGGAGGGCCGCGGCGAGCAACGGCCAGCAGAATGCGGCGAGGGCCAGGAGGTTTGCGGCTGAGAGGACGGCGAGTTCGACCCCGCGGGGCAGCCGGAGGCGGTGTGGCTTCGTCGCCCTGTGAGAGTCTGCTGATTCGTCGACGGGTTGTGGTGTTGGGGCCCGCGGCGCTGTGGCGGACGGTGCTGTAGCGGTAACAGCCGGCGGGTTGTCCTCCACAGTAGAGGGCACGACGCCGTCCCGCATCGGGAGGATCCGGGCGCCGAGGCCGTGGGCAAAGTCGTGGTCGTGGGTGGCAATCAGGACGGCTGTGCCGGCGCCCGCTGCCGCCAGTAGCGCCGCTGAGACTGCTGCGCGCGCTGCAGGATCGAGTCCGCGGGTGGGCTCGTCGATCAGGAGGATCGGGGGATCGTCCATGGTCTGCAGCGTGATGGTAAGGATCCGGCGCTCGCCCGCGGAGAGGTCGCGGGGATGCTCATGGCCGATGGGAATCGTGACGTCGCCCCGCAACCGGGCAAGGTGTGCAGTTGCGGCTCCAGGCGCAGGCTGTCCGCCGTTCTTTCGGCGCGCAAGGCGCCGCTCCGCGGCGCGGAGCTCTCCCTCGACGGTGTCCCTCGTGAAGAGGTCGTCCGAGGCGTCCGGCACGAGGGCGACGCGACCGCCGTCGACCATGCCGCCGTCGTACGTGTTTATAACGCCCGTGCCTTCAGTGCCCGTGCCCTCACCCAGGGCGAGCGCCACCAGGAGGGACGACTTCCCGGCCCCGTTCGGCCCCACCAGGGCCACCACTTCACCGCGGTGCAAGGTCAGGGATGCTTCGCGCACCAGCGGGGTGCCCTTGCGGTGCACCGCAAGGTTTGTCGCCGTCAGCACGGGCGCGAGGTCCGTCGGCTGGGCCTGGGCCGGAAGGGCCCGGACGGGGGCGGAAGGCGCGGATGGCGCGGTACCCGGCACGAGGGCGCCATCGCTGATGGTCCACCAGGAATCGGCCACCGGCACGAGCGCTTCCGCCCGGTGCTCCGCCACAATGACGCAGACATCGGCGTCGCGGGCGAGGGCGTGAAGCACGGCGGTGACGCGTCTGCGGGCCGTGGTGTCCAGGTCTGCCAGGGGCTCATCCACCAGGAGCAGGGCCGGATGGTCCACCACCGCGGCGGCGATGGCGACGAGTGTTGCCTCACCGGCGGAGAGGGTGCTGAGATTCCGGTCCAGCAGCGCCGACACGCCCACATGTTCGGCAACCTCCAGCACACGGGCCTTGGTGGAAGCGGATGGCATACCGCGCAGCTCAAGGGCGAGGGCGATTTCGTCCCGGACCCGGGTGCTGGCGAAGGCGGCGCGCGGGTTCTGCAGGACGACGCCTACGGTGCGGGCGGTTTCGCGCGGGGGAGTGGTGGCACGGTCGGCTCCGGCGACGCGCACGGTGCCGGAAAGTTCGCCACCGTCCACATGCGAGAGGAGGCCGGCGATGCCGCGCAGGATGGTGGACTTCCCGGAGCCCGTCGGTCCGGTGATAACGGATACTGAACCGCTCGACGGCCTGAAACCGGCAACCCGCACCGTCGCGTCACCGATGCGGAATTGTGCGTCCCGGATGAGGACCGGGGCTTCGCCATGTTGGTTGGGTTGGTGTCCTGCCCTGCTCCCGAAGCCGCGCAACTCCAGGGCCGCGGCAACCCGGCTCGCGTGCTCAAGGGTGCGCTCGAGGATGGGCACCAGGGCGCGGGGTCCAAACTTTTCTCCCCGCAACCGGAACGCCAGGCGGACGGAGGCAACGGCGTCGGCCAGCGCCGGCAGCGCAGCCCACGCCACTACGAGAGTCCTGGCCACGCCCTGCATGGGGCCGCGGCGGGCCAGGTGCACGAAGCCCCGGGCCACGTCCACGAACGCGTTGAGCAGGCCGAAGCCGAGGAACATCGCGGCAATCGGCAGGGCCGAGAGGACCGCCTCCCAGAGGCCTTGCCCCGTGACCGGCCCAAGGAAGACCACGTGGGCAAACGGGGCAGGGAGCCGCATAGCCGGCAGGTCGAGCAGGACCGGCCCGCCAAGGCCCGCGCCGTTGAAAAGGACGCGGTAGATGACCCGCGCCGCGACGAAGACGACGGCGAGGGCCGCCGCTGCACGTAACGGCGCGGGTCGGAAGGTCATGCCCTGGGGGTGGCCGGTTCGCCGTCGACCGTGTAGAGCAGTTCCAGGCTCTCGCCGGGGCTCACCTTCAGGGTGGCGAGGCCTTCCTGGGCGTAAGCCCAGTCACCGGTAGCTGGCTTGACCCAGAGGGACCAGTACGCGAAGGCGGCGGGCATGCCCTTGCATTCTTCCCGGTACGTGCCGGCCTTGTGGGTGATGTCGAAGTCCGCGGCTGGCACACCGTTCACGCGGCACACCAGTTCCGTGGGGTACTGCTCGGTGCCCTCGGTCTTGATGTTGGCCTCCTTGAGCACATCGGCAGCGACAGTGGGCTCGTCCACATCCACGCAAACGGAGGTGTCGGCGGCTGCCTGCTCCAGGGCGCCCGAATCAACGATGACCTTTACGCCGTCGCAGGGCCCATCGGAGGTGCTGGGTGCGGCGCTGGACGAAGTTGCTGCCGAGGAAGCCGGTGCAGAGGCGGCCGGCTGGGTGGCAGGCACCGAACAGGCGGCGAGGGAAAACAGGAGACCGGCGGCGGCGAGGGAGCTCGCGGCGGCGGTGCGCATCATAGTCAAAGTCACCAGTTAAGGGTAGGGCGTTGGTTGCCCGGAACCGGAGGCTGTCGACTTTTGTGACGTCAGGCTTCACCCCAGGCGGCGGACGGTGCCCGCTTGAAGGGAAAGCGGACGACGGCGGGAGGTCCCGCCGTCGTCCGTCCAGAATGTCACACCCCTCTGCCATGCTTTTGGTTATGGAGACCGGTGTGGTTGTCGATGCGGAAGGCAGGGCGGCGTTGACGGCTGCCCTCGCGTCGGTGACCCGGCTGGTTGATGAGTTTGCCGGTGTTGTTGCCTGCCCCATCGCTGCGGATGGAGCTGACCGTCTTCCCGATGCTGATTCTGATCCGTTGCAGGAGTTTTCCCAGGCATGCCTGGATGGCTTAGGGGCGCTGTCACGGGTCGAGGCGGCGACGGCGGCGGCGAAGGTCCGGCTCCTGGCCGCCTACGCGGAGGCCGCAGCCGAGTTGGAGGGCCCGCCGGCCAGCGCGTCTGAGGCATCGGCGCGGGAGATGAGCCTGGTAGCCGAAGTCGCGTGCGTGCTTACCATCGGCGAACGGGCCGCATCCGCCCTCCTTGGAGAAGCCCACGCGCTGACCACGTCGTTGCCAGCGGCACTCGATGCGCTGCAATCCGGCACCATCGCCTGGCAGCACGCCCGCATCGTGGTCGAGGAAACGGTTGGTCTTACCGCCGCAGCCGCCTCTGCCCTGGAGGCACACTTCTTCGACCCGGACGCACCGAACCCGGCCCGCGGTGCCGCGCCCGGAGATCTGGTGCCCGCCCGGTTCCGGCGGAAGGTCCGGACCTGGCGAGAACGCCACCACCCTGAGTCCCTTGAAAAGCGCCACGCGGAGAAAGTGGCGGACCGGCGGATGGAGTACAGCCCGGACCGGGACGGCATGGCCTGGATCTCGCTCTACCTTCCCGCGGACACAGTCTGCGCCATCTTGAACAAAACCACCGCTCTTGCCCGCGGCCTCCAAGGCCCCCACGAATCACGCACCCTCACCGAGCTGCGCGCCGACATCGCCGCAGGGCTGCTGCTGGGCACTGCGAACCAGAACGCCGGAGAAGTGCCCTCTCCAAAAGTTGAGGTGCTCGTCACCGTCCCGGTCTTCTCCCTCCTCGACCTCACCGACGAACCCGCCGAGATCGATGGAATGGGACCGATCCCGCCATCTATGGCACGCCGGCTCGTTGCCAATGGTGCCAACTCGTTCTACCGGGTCTTGATCGACCCCCGCAACGGAGCACCGCTGGAAATCAGCCGTACCAACTACCGGCTCCCTGAAACACTGAAGCGGTGGCTCAAAATGCGGGACGGCAGGTGCACTTTTCCGGGCTGCAGCAACCACAGCCTGGACAATGAGGCGGATCATCTCACCGCCTGGCAGCACGGCGGAACCACCGGGATCAGCAACCTGGGACAGTTATGCCCAAAGCACCACCGGCTCAAACACCGGCGGCCATGGAGACCAACGCAGGCAACGAAGGACCGGCCACCTGGCTGGGTGTCGCCAACCGGCCGATACTATCCTGCCGAACACCCGGACCGGGAACCGCCGCTCTGGCCACCAGGCTGCCTGCCTGGTTCTGTTAGCCCCTTGGAACAGGTCATAGAGACGCGCCTCGCATCCTGACGCGCCCGGTGTTGGCTGATGCTGCGGGCTGAGTTGAAGTGTCCGAGGGGCGGTCCTCCACCACAAGCGGGTCCTCCCTACAGGCGGAGCTCCATAAAAACGCTGTGGGGGTCCAGGGCATAGTCAGCGAACGGCGGGCACTCGACGAAGCCGTTTCGGGCGTACAGCCGGCGCGCGGGAGCGAAGTAGTCCTCGGCGCCGGTCTCAAGGTAGACACGCTCGAGGTTCCGGGCGCGGGCGTCATCGAGAATGTGGCGGAGCATCAAGGTAGCTACGCCCCGTCCCCGTGCGCTTGCCGCAGTGCGCATCGACTTGATCTCGCCATGCATCGAGGAGCCGGATGGCGCATCCAGGAGCTTGAGCGCGCCGCACCCCAGCAGATCGCCGCCCTCACGGGCAGTCCAAAACGTGATTGACGGCGCGGACAGGGCGGAGTGGTCCATCGCATGGACGCTTTCGGCCGGTGAGGTGGCGTACATGTCCGCGAGGTGTTCGCTGAGGAGCTGATGGACGTCGCCGCGTGCTGGGTCGTCCCGGTCAATGGAAATCATCGGCTCAAATCTACCGGCTGTGGCTGCAGACGCCGGGACGCCACGAACTACGTCAGCGCTCGCCACGCACAACAGGCGAGTGTCCTGTCCAGACTCGTGGGTGGAACCGCTAGTAGACGGAGCCCTCGAGCAGTTCCGAAAGTCTCCCGGCGGCGCGGCGGAGTTCCGGCACCCCGGCTTTTAGCGTCGCTTCGCTGGCGGCCTCAACAGGGCTGGTGAGCGAGATGGACTCACTGGGCCGCCCCAGCCTGTTTGGCACGGCGACGGCCACCGAGACAACTCCTGTGGCCCGCTCGTCCGCTGAGTACGCGTAGTCAGCGGATGGCTCAGGCAGCCGGGAGCGCAGCGACTCGACAGTAAACGCGGCGCTCTCCTGGCCCCCTGCGACTGCCGCAGCCACCACCTGCTGGAGCTCGTCGTCGGACGCGGACGCGAGCAGGATCTTGCCAGCAGCCCCCAGCGTGAGGGGGAGCCGCTTACCGAGGGGCAGGTCATACCGGAGCGGAGCCTCGCCGTCGACCCGCGCCACAAGGATGCGCTCGAAACCGAGCCGCGTATAGAGCGACGCCGTAAGTCCGGTCTGTGAGGCCACCTGCTGAAGGACGGGGCGGGCGGAGACGACGAGCGGGTCATTCTCGAGAAAGCTGCGGGCAGCGGGCAGGACAGCTGGGCCGATCCGGTAGGACTTGTCCGTCTGGCTGACCATGCCGAAATCCTGAAGCACCCGCAGGATTCTCAGGGTGGTAGGCAGGCTCATCCCACAGGCCTTGGCAAGATCGCTGAGCCGCTGCGGGCGCTCGGCCCGCTGAAGTTCCGCGAAGACCTCGAGGGCCCTGGAGAGGGAGCGCATGTTGGAGGCCTTGGGGCCCTCCTCCGTCGAAGGTTCCGTGGATGTCGTCATCGCCATTCTTTCATTCTATGTAAGTCCTTGCGCTTGACAGTAGGTGTGTCTGCTGTCACTATTTCTCTGTACGCAACATAGTTTCATTCTGTGAAATAACACAACACGGAGTGAAAGCAACCAGAGTTAGAAGGAACCGATGACAACGGAGTCACTTACGACGAAACCCGAGAGCGCCGCACGAGTGGCTCCCTCCGTGCTGGTGGGTATCGGTGCCTTCGCAGCAGTCGGCGTTTACGTTCTGGTCAGTTCGATCGAGCTTGGCCTTTGGACTTCCCTGGGACCCGGCCCTGGCCTTTTCCCGTTTGCTATGGGCGCGGTCCTCGTTGCCATGGCCTTTCTTTGGCTGCTCCAGGAACTCCGCCGGCCCAGCGACACAGCGGGAGGCGTTGACCGCGGCCTGGTGATCGCCGTCGTCCTGAGCCTGACGATCCTCGCAGCAGTCATGGACCTGCTCGGCTTTCAGCTGAGCATGTTCCTGTTCCTGATGTACCACCTGA
This sequence comes from Arthrobacter sp. Hb9-2, assembly GCF_059091165.1. Lineage (NCBI taxonomy): Bacteria > Bacillati > Actinomycetota > Actinomycetes > Micrococcales > Micrococcaceae > Arthrobacter > Arthrobacter sp. Hb9-2. The sequence continues at coordinate 136,326 of NZ_JBNHGJ010000004.1, forward strand.
AGCTGCGCGGCGGCAGGGCCTGGATCTCCTCGCTGATCACGGCCCTCGCCGGCAGCGTGGGCGCGTTCTACGCCTTCAACTACGGCCTGAACGTGGCACTGCCCGTCTCAGCCTTCCCCCTGCTGAACACGATCGGACTCTGAACGTGGATATCTTCAACGAACTTATGGGCGGCTTTGCGTCCGCCATGACCTGGCAAAACCTGCTCTTCGCCTTCCTGGGCTGCCTCCTGGGCACGATCATCGGCGTCCTGCCTGGCATCGGGCCGGTGGCAGGTGTCGCTCTTCTGATCCCCCTCACGCTGAACCTGGACGCTACCGGCGCGATCATCATGCTCTGCGCCATTTTCTACGGCACTGCCTACGGGGGAACCATCACCAGCGTGCTACTGAACACCCCCGGTGAAGCAGCCTCAGCCATCACCACCATTGACGGCTACGCGATGACCAAAATCGGCAAGGCCGGAGCCGCGCTGACCATCGCCGCCGTCGGATCCTTTGTTGGCGGCACGATCGCCACCCTTGGCCTGGTGGCCGCCGCCAAACCGCTCGGTGAACTGGGCCTGCTCGTAGGCCCGCCGGAATTCTTCGCCCTCATGGTCGTGGGCATATCGCTCCTTGTCGCGCTGGCCGGAAAATCCATGGTGAAGGCAGTCATCTCCGGGGCATTGGGCCTGCTGATTGCCATGGTGGGAATCGACCCCGTAGCCGGGGCACCCCGGTTCACGTTCGGCATGGACCGGCTCCTGGACGGCGTCAGCTTCGTGGCCGTAATCGTCGGTGTTTTCGGCCTCTCGGAACTCCTGTCCTACCGCAAGGGCGACCAGCCGGCTGCGGTGCACGCGCCCAACTTCCGTTCTCTGCTCCCTACCGGCAAGGAATGGCGCCGGAGCGCCCCGGCCATGGCCCGCGGCACCGGCATCGGTTTCGGCCTGGGACTCATCCCCGGTATGACTGGCTCGGTATCCTCCTTGCTGGCCTACGGCGCCGAGAAGAAGTTCTCCCGCCACCGCAACGAACTCGGCAAGGGCGCCATCGAAGGCGTTGCCGGTCCGGAAACGGCCAACAACTCCCACGCCAACGCCGCGCTGATCCCGCTGTTTACCCTCGGTATCCCGGCGTCACCCACCATCGCCGTGCTGATGGGAGCATTCCTCCAGCAGGGCCTCACCCCGGGACCCACCCTCTTCACCGAACACTCCGAAATCGCCTGGGCCATCATCGCCAGCCTCTTCATCGGGAACCTGTTGCTGCTGGTTTTGAATGTTCCGCTCGTCGGGCTCTGGACCTCCATCCTCCGCGTACCGTCGTCGATCCTGACCGCACTCATCCTGCTCTTTATGGTCATCGGCGCCTACACCATCAACTTCAGCGTCTTCGATGTCTTCGTGATGATCGGGTTCGGTCTCCTGGGCCTGGCCCTCCGGCACCTGGACATCCCCTTGGCCCCCATGGTGCTGACCCTCGTGCTCGGACCCCTGATGGAACGCTCCCTCCGGGAAACCCTCGAGATCTCCCAAGGCGACTTCGGCATCTTCACCAGCCGCCCCTTTTCCGCCGTCCTGATCGGACTCGGCCTCCTGATCGTCTTCAGCCCGCTGCTCAAGCTGCGCAAGCCCAAGGCACTGAACGAAGACCCCGAAACCTAAACCCCACCCGCTCACACGTACCACCCCCAAACACCCCTTCAAAGGAGAAGAACCACAATGTCCCGTTCACGCATCGCCGCTGCCTTCGCTGCAGCAACCCTCATCGCCCTCACCGGTTGCGGCGCCAACGCCAGCTCCGGCAACACCGCCGCCGCTGACGATTTCCCGAAAAAGGGCAAGACCATCGACCTCGTCGTCGCCTTCTCCTCGGGAGGCGCCGTCGACACTGCCGCCCGGCTCATCCAGCCGATCCTGGAAAAGGAACTCGGCACGAACGTCGAGGTCATCAACAAGCCCGGTGCAGGCGGCCAGATCGGCTACACCCAGCTGACCAGCGCCGCACCCGACGGCTACACCATCGGTGCCACCGGCTCGCCGTCCGTCGTCGTTTCACCGCTCGATCCGTCCCGTGGGGCCAAATACACCCGCGACAGCTTCCAGCCCCTCGGCCGGCAGGTCATCGACCCCACCGTCATCGCCGTCCAGCCGGATAGCCCGTACCAGACGCTGAAGGACCTCCTGGACGCTGCAAAGGCAAACCCGAAGTCCATGACCGCCAGCACCACCGGCCTGCAGACCGGCGAACACTTCGCGCTGGCGCAGGTCCAGGAGACCACCGGGGCAGAGTTCGCCCCTGTCCACTTCTCCGAAGGTGCTTCGCAGGCAACCACAGCCTTCCTGGGCAAGCACGTTGACATCCTCGTGGCCAACGTCAGCGACGTGACCGACCTGACCAAGCAGGGCAAGGCCCGCGTCCTGGGCGTCATGACGTCGGAGCGGGCACCCTCGCTTCCTGACGTTCCCACGTTCAAGGAATCAGGCTACGAACTAGAAGCCGGCACAGCACGCGGCTATTCGGCCCCCGCCGGCCTCCCGGACGGCGTGGCAAAGAAGCTCGAAGCCGCCATCAAGACGGCCGTCGAAGATCCGACAGTGGTGCAGAAGATGAACGACCTTGGCCTGCAGACCAGCTACCTCCCCGCCGAAGACTACAAGCAGTTCTGGGCCGGACAGGAAGAGGACTTCAAGAAGGCCCTCCCGCTGGTCCAGAAAACCGATTAGCCCTCCCGCATCGACCTGACGGAAGAACCCATCATGACAACCCCAGCACTTGACACCCTCGACGCTGACTTTCCCCGCCCCGACAGGGACGTGGTGGAACGGCTCGCCAAGCTTCCCGCCGCCAACATCGGTGACGCCATGGACCGGCTCGGCGTCGCAAATTCCTCAATCCAGGCCATCTGGCCCGGTGCCCTCCTCGCCGGTCCCGCCTTCACCGTATGGACACGGCCCGGAGATAACCAGGGCATCCACAAGGCCCTTGAGTCCGCCCGGCCCGGAGACGTCATCGTTGTCGCTGGCGGCGGGGATGAGTCCCGCGCACTTCTGGGAGAACTCATTGGTGAGCGTGCCATCAACCTCGGCATCGCAGGTTTCGCACTGGACGGAGCAGCGCGCGACGCCGAAGCGCTGGCGGAGATCGGCATGCCCGTCTTCGCCCGGGCTACTACCCCCGCCGGTCCTTACAAGAACGGCCCGTTCCGCCTCGGAACGCCGCTCGCCTTCGGCGGCGTGCCCGTTCTGCCGGGCGATGTCATCATCGGCGACTCGGACGGCGTCGTGGTCATTCCCCGTGAACAGGCAGCCGCTGTAGCCGAAGCTGCGGAAGCCGTTTTTGCCGACGAGACCAACCGCCGGCAAGCCATCGTCGCGGCCCGCCACTAAGCAGCCCGCCACTAATACGAGAAAGACAGGCGACATCATGACAGCGGTCACCATCATCGGTCTCGGCGAAGCCGGCGCCACCTATGCTGCGGCACTTACAGCCGCCGGCCACGAGGTCACCGGGTTCGATCCGGTTGCCCCGTCCACGCCTGCCGGCGTCACCCGTGCTGCAACTGCGGCCGAGGCCTGTACAGGGGCTGACATCGTCCTGGTCCTCACAGGAGCTGCGGCGGCGCGAAGCGTAGCCAGGGAATGCCTTCCGGTCCTGGAGGCAGGCAGCTGCTACGCGGACTTCACCTCGTCCTCGCCCGGCGTCATGCAGGAGCTCGGACGGCTGCCCAGCAAGGCCGATTTTGCCGATGTCGCCATTCTTGGTCCGGTATCCGCACTGGGTGAGAAGACGCCCCTGATGGTCAGCGGCCCCGGTGCCCAGGCAGTCGTGGATCTGCTTGGCCCGCTTGGTGTGGACGTTGAAATCGCGGAAGGGGAGCCCGGTGCAGCCATGGCCCACAAACTCCTGCGCAGCGTCCTGATGAAGGGCCTGGCCTCAGTGGTCGTCGAAGCCGTCAACGCCGGTAAGGCAGCCGGACTCGAAGAGTGGATCCGTGCCCAGATCGCTAGCCAGCTGGCCGGGGACGGCCAGGCAGTCATCGACCGCTTCCTGACCGGTACAGTCAAGCATGCCCTCCGCCGCTCCAAGGAAATGCAGGACACCGCGAGTTACCTCTCCGACCTCGAAGTGCCTGCAGAAATGACTACTGCCTCCGCGGCCGCCCTCAGCCGCATGGCTGCGGCAACAGTATCGGCCTTGCGCTGACCCCGGTGCCGGGCACAATCATGAACAGGGAACCTTTGACTAACCACACCACCGGCACTTCGCCGTCAGGAGCAGCAGCATGATCGGCATCTGGGCACTCGGGGCCTACTTGACCGTCATCCTGCTGTGGACGACCGTCATCAAGCGCAGCGTGGGGGAGGCGATGATCCTCGGGTTCCTGGTTGTGCTCCCGTTCACGGGTGCAGCGGCTGGCCAGATCGGATGGACGGCGCTGTCTTCGGCCGTCACCGACGAAATCGTGTATGCCACCATGGCATTCGTCTTTATGGGATACCTGCTAGACAAAACCGGGGTGCTCGACAAGCTGATCGACCTGCTGAACTCCCTCATCGGGGGAGTCAAAGGCGGACCGGCATGGGTATCCACCGTGGCATCAGCAGGCCTGGGCGGGGTAGTCCACAACCAGGCCGCCATCGCCGCGACAGTGGGGTCAGTGACCATCCCCTGGATGGAAAAATCCAAGCTGGACAAGCCCTCGGCAGCGACGCTCGTGGCCGGCAACGCCGGAATGGGGATCACCTTCCCGTTCAGCGCCTCGATGTTCGTTTTGGTCGGGTCCGCCACAGTGGGTCCGCTGCTGGACATCAACGCGCTCGTCCTGCCGCTGCTGTTCGGCGGTCTGTGGTGCTTCCTGCACCGGCTGATCGTCACCTGGCTGCTGGTCCGGAAGAGCGGAATGACCCCGCTTGACGCCGCCCACAGGCCTTCTGTCGGTTCAGCGTTCAACCGTGGCTGGGCCACCCTGCTGCTGTTCGTCGTGGTAGCCATTCCGCTGGTCATCACTTCCGGCGCCATCGCTGACGCCCTGTCGGACTGGACCGGGGGAGATGTCACCAAGACAGTGAGCGTCATCGTCTGGATCCCGGTGGTCCTCATCATCACCGGCTTTCTTCTAGGCAGGAAGAAGCTTCCCCGCGAGGGGCGTGCGTGGTGGGCGCTGCTGCAGAATTCCGCACCACGGTTCGGGATTGTCGGCGTCACGGTTGTCTTCGCTTTCGCCGGAGCAAACGCCCTCGCCGCAACCGGGCTGCCGAAGCAAATGACGGAGCTGCTGAACGGGATGAACCTGCCCCTGTGGCTCCTGGCGATCCTGATTGGGCTGATCATCATCGCCGTCGCAGCACCGCTCTCCGCGACGGCGACGATGGCGGCCGTCGGGACGGTCGGCGTCGCAACCCTTGTCGCTGCGGGGGTGCCGGCAACCACCGCAGCCGTTGCCGTCCTGGTTTTCTCCTCCTGTGAGGCGGCGGTTCCGCCGGGAGGTGCTCCCTTGTATGTGGCGTGCGGGATCGCTGACGTGGACCCCATCAAGACCTTCGCCCGGCTGCTGACCCACTACGCCCTGCCGCTGCTCGGCATCGGCGTGCTGATCATCCTTGGCGTCCTGCCGATCTAAAGGAACACCACATGCATAAGATCCGAAGGGCCGTTGAAGTCCTCTTCGTCCTCACCCTGGTAGCGCTGCTCATGGGCGGGGTCGTGTTCGTGACCGGCCAGGCCGTTGCACTGATCGCCGGGCAGGGCGCATGGCTGACGCTGCTGAACGAGACCATCAAGACGCCAATGTGTATCGCCGCCTCCACCTGCGCCATCGCCGGGTTCCTCCTCAGCTACAAACGCCACCAGAACCAGGAACAGCCGCAGAAAGCAGGGGCACGATGACCTCCCTTGCCGACAACTATCCCTCATTCGCCGGGCTAATGCGGCGGGAGGGCGTGTTGGCGGGGACCTCCTGGGGATTGTTTCCGGAACCAACGCGCGGAACGCCGTCGTTCATTACACCGGACGCAATACTGCAAGCCCGGAACTGCATTCGAACCGGCACCGCGTTTGGTCTGGACTATCCGGGGGATGCCTTCGACCCCGGAATGTCCCTCAAGCGCGGCGCTCCCCGGCACACCATCTACTCCTCCCACCCCGCCCACCGGGACGATTACCTTGACGGTTACTACCTGCAGGGATCGACCCAGATCGACGGACTGCGGCATCGAAGGGCCGACGACGTCGGCTTCTACAACAACACCCCCGATGACCGCATCCGGGAAGGTACGCCGGATCTCGGCATCCAGGAATGGGCGGACACTCCCATCGTCGGCAGGGGAGTGGTGGTGGATATTGAGGGATACCGCAATGGCCAGGGCCACCCCATCGACCATGCCGGTGGTGAGCCCCTGGGCCTCGACCTGATCGAGGCCGCACTCAAGAAGCAGTCAGTCAGCCTCCTGGCGGGGGACATTTTGATGCTCCACACCGGTTGGTGCGAATGGTTCCTGGCCCTGTCGCCGGACGGAAAACAACAGACGCGGGACAGTCGCCGGGCCACTGGCATTGCCCAGTCCGAAGACTTCGTCGCCTGGGCATGGGACCACCAACTGTCCCTCCTTGCTGCTGACAATTTCGCCCTCGAATGCCTGCCAGCCGTCCCGGGCAGCCCCTACCGGAACTCGGCACCGAACGACCATGGAATGATGCACCAGCAACTCCTCGCCAAACTCGGTATGCCCCTTGGCGAACTATGGCGGCTCGGCCCCCTCACCCGGCACATGCGAAGCACCGGCAATTGGGACGCCTTCCTCAGCATCAAACCGTTGAACATCACTGGCGGAACGGGCTCACCCGCGAACGCCATCGCGTTGACGTGATCCCGCGCTGGTGAGCCGATCATCGCGGGCTGGCCCCGGCACCCTGCCGCCGCGTACGGCGGCGTCCTGGGAGTTCCGAAGGTCTGGACACTGGTAGCCGCCGGAATTATCGTGCAAATATGGCGGCTGCCGGACTGGCAGGAAGGCAAAGGCTGCCAATCCGCCCTTGCTGCCGCCCGTCATGAGGAGGAAGCAAATGGAACACATTGAAGAGACTGTGGAAGTCGCAGTCCCTGTGCGGACCGCGTACAACCAGTGGACCCAGTTCGAATCCTTTCCGCAGTTCATGTCCGGTGTGGAATCCGTAACCCAACTGACCGACACCACCAACCATTGGGTTACCAAGGTGGGCGGTGTTCAGCGGGAATTCGATACCGAAATCGTCGACCAGGAGCCTGACGACCGGATCGCCTGGCGCAGCACCGACGGCAAGTCCCATGCGGGCATCATCAGGTTCACGCCGCTGGATGCCAATCACACGAAGGTCAAAGTCCATTTCGAATGGGCACCCGAAACCGTCGCTGAGAAAGCAGGTGCGGCACTGAAGATCGACGAGATGCAGGTGAAGGCCGACATGCGGAAGTTCAAGGACTTCATCGAATCACGCGGCAGCGAAACCGGTGGCTGGCGAGGCGAGGTCTAGGAGAGCGGGCCGACGGACTGGAGATGCCGGGACCGGCTGAGCAATCAACGACTCAAAACAGAAAGCGGACGACGGCGGGATGCCTCCCGCCGTCGTTCTTTATGACCTGCGTGCGGCGCGCACTGTCACGCCGGGTTCACCCTCCAGCAACCCGCTGGCCCCGAACCGTTCTCCCGCGGCAAGCACTCTTTTCACGCACCCCTTTCTGCCCGGCACACCCCACAGCCGGGCAGATGTCCCCGAGGTACCAGGAGTACTCCGTGTTCGTGAAAAGCACCCTTGCCGCCGTCGCCGTCCTTGCCTCCCTGGCAGGGACGGCCGCAGCCCCCGCCCAAGCTGAGGCAACCCAGCCGGCGCCTGTCGTCGTCGGCCAGCCGCTGGCCCAGGCGCATGCGCACAACGACTATGAGCATGACCGCCCCCTGTTCGACGCACTGGAGCACGGCTTCACCAGCGTCGAAGCGGACGTCTGGCTGGTGGACGGCGAGCTGCTGGTGGCCCACGACCTGGAGGATGTCCAGCCCGGAGTCACCCTCGAAAGCCTCTACCTCGACCCGCTGCAGGACCTGGTCCGCAGCCAGCAGGGCCACAGCGTCTACCCGAAGTGGGACGGCAGCCTGCAGCTCCTGATCGACATCAAGAGCGATGGCGAAGCCACGTACGCCGCCATCGAGCAGGAACTGGCCGAACACCGCGACATTATGAGCCGCTACACCAACGGCACCACCAAGACCGGCCCGGTCACTGCCGTCATCAGCGGCAACCGTCCGCTCGCCACAATGCAGGCGCAGGAGAAGCGGTTCAGCTTCTACGACGGCCGCTCCGCCGACCTCACCTCCGGCAAGCCCGCCGAACTGATGCCGCTGGTCAGCGACAACTGGACCAAACTGTTCACCTGGCAAGGTGTCGGTCCGATGCCCGAGGCCCAGCGCGCCAAACTGCACGCCTACGTTGTCCAGGCCCACGCCAACGGCTACCGCGTCCGCTTCTGGGCTACCCCGGACATGCCCGGCGCCGCACGCGAAGCTGTGTGGAACGAGCTCTTCGACTCCGGTGTGGACCACATCAACACCGACGATCTCGCCGGCCTGCAGCAGTTCCTCACCGCCCGCGCGTCCTAAACCCTTCCCAGCAGAAACAGGAGCATCCCATGCCTACAAAGACCATGAAAACCACGACGGCGGCCGCCGTCCTGGCGCTCGGCCTCCTTGCGTCCCAGCCCGCCACCGCCGCTGACAGCACCAGCGATGCCTTCACCTTCGGCGTTATTGGCGACATCCCCTACGGCGACGCCGAAATCGCCAAGTTCCCTGCCCGCATCCAGGACATCAACGCCGACAAGGAACTGAAGTTCGTCACCCACGTGGGCGACATCAAGAACGGCTCCTCGGTCTGCTCGGACGAGTACTTCGCCAACATCCGCACCCAGTTCGACACCTTCGAGCACCCGCTGGTCTTCACCCCGGGCGACAACGAGTGGGTGGACTGCCACCGCACCAACAACGGCGCGTACAACCCGCTGGAGCGGCTGGACAAGCTGCGGGAAGTCTTCTTCAACGAGCCCGGCAAGACCCTTGGCGCCACCATGCCAGTGAAGAGCCAGGAGGCCCTCGGATTGCCCGAAAACGTCCGCTTCAACCAGAACCGGGTGGCCTTCTCCGTGCTGAACATCCAGGGCAGCAACAACTCGCTGCAGCCGTGGAGCGGGTTGGGTGAAACTACCGCCACCCCCGAGCAGCTGGCCGAAGTTGAGCACCGGACGGAGGCCGTCCTGGACCAGATCCGTGACACCTTCGCGGACGCGGAACGCCGCAACGACCGCGCCGTGGTGCTGATGACGCAGGCCGACATGTTCGATCCGTCGCTGCTCAACGCGGCCGCCCTCAACCCGGAAATCCTCTCCGGGTTCCGCGGGATCGTGCAGGCCATCGTCGAGGAGACCAACAGCTTCGACCGCCCGGTCTACCTGATCAACGGCGACAGCCACGTCTTCGCCGAGAACCAGCCCCTGGCCGAGGGCTCACCCTGGCTGGATATTTACGGCCAGCACGCCGCGGACGACCTGCAGCGCATCACCGTGGACGGTTCCGCCAACGCCACCAACTACGTCCGGTTCACGGTGGCCGGCAACAGCTCCGACGCTGGCGTCCTGAGCTGGGAAAAGGTCCCCTTCAGCAAGTAGGCACCAAACCGAAGCGGACGACGGCGGGAGGTCCCGGCGTCGTCCGCTTCCCTTTGCTGTGGGTCTCGTCGCCTGCCTTTACGGGCTGAGGTCCCAGTGGACTTGGATTGCCTCTGCGACGGGGCCTGTGGTGACGTCCACCCGGAAAGCGACGGGCGCTGTGCCTGTCTCCTCGATAACGGCGTCGCGGTACACGCGGCCGCATCGAGGGCACAGGGTGTAGAGGTCCTCGTCCGCCGGCCAGGCCGCCAGTCCTTCAGGGACAGGGGATTCGGCATAAACAGGTATGCCCTCTGAGTTCGCCTGAATCAAACCATCCTGGCTGACAGTGTTGCCGCAGACGCAGGTGATGGTGGTGACATCATGGCCCACCACATCGGCGGTTTCAGCGTCCACGATGACCTCCCGGGTGCTGGAAGGGAACTGGTGGTACCAGCTTATGCCCGCTGATGGTAAAGGCGCCCGGGCCTACCCAACTTCCGCGGGGGGAAAACGGCGGCTCCTCACCCTGCGTCACCCTGGACTTCTACAACAGAACGGGGCTGGGGACCTTACACGGGCCGTGTATGGCCATAATTGGCACGACGGCGGGAGGCCCGGCGTCGTGGGCATAAGTCCTCATTGTGGTGGCTGCCCAACTGGTCCACCATGATGCTATGGATGCTGAAACACCTAAAACTGTGGACCTGAGCCTTCCCCAAGCTTTCCTGCTTTTGGCCACAAATGACCAGAACGGCAAACCTGAAGTGCCGCTGTTCGCGCTTAGGACAACGGTGGCAGGGGCAATACTGGCCGAGCTGGACCTGCTCGGCGCAATCGAGCTGCAGGGGAAGCGCGTCAGGGCCACGGGCACCGCCCCGGTAACGGACTACCAGCACGAGCTTGAACTCATCCGCAGCAAATCCCGGCCCCACACTCCCAAGTGGTGGGTGTCGGTACTGGAAAGCCGCGCTGAAGTGCTGCGCGTTTACGACGGGCTGGTGTCACTCGGCATCGTGGAACACGTGGGTGAAAAGCACTTGGGCCGCTTCCGGGCCGTGCGGTACCCGGAGAAGGACCACGCTCCGGAGGAGGCGCTGCTGAAAAAAATCCAGGCCGCGCTCAGTGCGCCGTCCAACCTCGAGGTGCCGGATACCACGCCAACCGTAGACGGGGGACCTGGTGCGGGGACCACGGATGGCGGGGCAACCGCGTCCGGGGAGCCTGGCCCCAACCCGCCCGGCGCCAAGCCCGTTCCCAAGGCACCCGATGCCAGGACCATCGTGCTGATCGCACTGCTTCAGGCGTCCGGACTGCTCCCGAAGCTCTTCCCGGAGGCAGACAGAATCCGGGCAAGTGAGCTGTCGAAAGACTATTGGCCGTCGCGCGCGGTCGAGGACGAGCTGCGCATGGTCAGGCTGGCTGAGGAAGAAGCGGCAAATCTTTGACCCCACGGAACTCTGGCCGATGATGGTCCCGGGGCTCCGTTCTACCTACCTCGCCAGGATAGGACCAAACGTAGTAAAGCTGCTTTGGTGTCGTGATTTTTATGCTTCAGCAGAAAGCGACGACGCAAATTCAGTGTATTTCCGGCTTTGATTGCGACGTTGACAGAAAAAGACGAACAAAAGCTCTTCTGTCATGAAACGGAAAAGGAGCTAACCGTGCTGGTCACACGGCTCACCGAGCGCTGGGGCGGTCAGATCGCCGCTGGATCAGGTTTTTCGAGGACTGGCATAAAAAATAAAAGTAGGTATGGTATCGGGTAACGCAAAGCATAGAAAGGCGTGATTCCGATGTCCGGAAAATCCCCGAAAAGCGGCGCCGCTAAAAAAGCCGGCAAGTCGATCCTCGAAAAAAGAGCCGACAAAAGAGCCAAAAGTGAAAACAGCGAAATCAACTTCATAAAGCCGCGCAAAAACCAGCGCTAAACAGGCCAGCGGGCAGCCGAATCGGGACTCCTAGCCCACTCGGCTGCCCGCGCCATTCCGCCATCGGCGCCTAACCTCCGTTTTTCAGCTACAAGGACACCACCATGAACACTTCCGTTAATGCCTTAGTGGTCCCTGCCCGCCTGGTCCATCCGGTCCACATCAGGCCAGTGGAGCTGGACCTGACAGCACTTCAGCGGGTAGCCGCAGGGGAGGTAGGCCGCATCGCCGGCACCGACTGGCACGTCTACCTGGATAGCGAGGGCATCAGGTACACCGAGAACGTCCGCGCCGAAGTCCTCATTCGTGAAGCAGGCATCGATCTCGAAGAAACCATCCACGGAACCGCCATGTTCCTTGGCCACACAAACCCCATCGAAGAGACCGACGCTCCCCGCCACCTCATCCAGCTCGCCGAGCAACTGTTCGATATGCCGCTGGCCGCTTAGCCGGAGCGCTGTACAGGGCGCGATGGTGGGCCCTGGCAAAAAGCAACGGGCGGCGGCGGGAAGTCCCGCCGTCGCCCGTTGCTTTCCGCTGCTACGCCTCGATGGTTACGCCGCGCCAGAACGCGATGCGGTCCTCGATCTGCTTGGCGCGTGCCTTCGGCTCCGGGTAGTACCAGGCCGCGTCCACGTTCAGCTTTCCGTCCACTTCCAGCGAGTGGTAGCTGGCTTTGCCCTTCCAGGGGCAGACCGAATAAAGGTCACTGTCCCGGAGGTAGCCCGCATTCACTGCATCGCGCGGGAAGTAATGGTTGCCCTCCACCACCACGGTGTCCGTGGATTCGGCGATGACTTTTCCGTTCCAGATAGCCCTGACCATGTGGTTCCATTCTGTTGGCTGCCGACGCATGGGAATGCCGCTCGTAGGTATCCCAACGGCATAGTGTGGGCACTTGTTCCCGCAGGGTGGGTTTCAGCGCCGGAATCTGAACTACCGGCGGAACGATCGATGGCGGCGCTACCGCGGGCCTTGGTCGATGACGCAGAAACGGTTCCCGTCGGGGTCGGCGAGCACCACAAAGTCGGAGTCCTCCGGATACAGGTCCCAGTCGATGCTCCGGGCGCCGAGCGAGATCAGCCGCTCCACCTCGGCTGATTGGTGGTCAGCATACAAATCCAGGTGGATGCGCGGGTGGTCCTGCACGGGCGTCTCGCTCAGCATGAGTGCCAGCTGCGCTCCCGGTCCCGACGCCGGCACGAGGATCACCCAGGTCTCATCCCCGGGCTCACGGGGAACGTAGCCCAGGGCGGCGTGCCAAAAAGCTGTGGCGCGGGCGACGTCATTGACGCCAAAGACGGTGCTGCCAATGGTCAACATCCGCCCAGCCTAGCCACAGCCCCCGCCGCCTGTCCCGGGCGGCGGGGTAACGATCAACAGCACCACTAGACTCGCCTGCATGGGGGAAAACAACACACCTGACGCACAGAAAACGCCAAAACCTGCCCGCTTCTTCGGAGCCGCGCTGCCGGTAGCCGCCCTCGCCGTGGTGCTGGTGGGGTGCTTCGTCGCGTGGAGCAACAGCCAGAATGTCAGCTTTGGCTGGTTCGCGTACGCGCCGCTGAGCAACGAGCCCTTCAGTGGAAGCGGCTTGGCGTTCGTTACGCCAGGGACGCAGGCAGGCCTGGCAATCGCCGTCGCGGGTTTGCTTGTCCTGGCATTCTGGGCCGGGTACCGCATCGGCACAACAGCCGGCCCCAGGAAGCGGCAGCTGCTCTAAGCAGCTTTTACAGCCGGTCCACTCCGCTGATCCCGAGCGTGCGCGCCAGGCTGTTGGCGATATCCCTCAGTGCAGCCACTTCAGCATCGTCGTAGCCGGCTTCGCGGTGGGCCAGTGCGACTTCCAGTTGGGCCGCCAGATGCCTCCTGTCGCGCGCGGATACGGCCACCACATCAGCGGCCGTCTTCACCTTGCGGACATTCAGGGTTTCGGCGCCGCCCCAGCGCTGTCCGCCCAACATGAATTCGGCACGTGTGACCTCTTTGAAGCGGGACGACAACTCACTGAGCAATTCGGAGACAGCAGCGGGATGGGACTGGTCATCTACCGTGATGTGGACGGCAATAGTGTGGCTTGTCATCATGGCTCATCCCGCCTTTAGGGGCTATTAATCATCCCGTAGTCCCTTCCACTTGTCAGCCTCCTTCCGCCCCAGAATGCCCCCCCGTTTTGCATCCAGCCCCGCAACCCGGTATGGTGTGAGCCGTGTCACCCACCAGTGGCACGTGCTGATGATCTGCGGCGGGAGAGTCCTGCCGGTACGTTCTGCAGGCGCCGTAGGAGCAAATCCTCCCCAGGAATCTCTCAGGCCCACGTACCGCCGCGGCAAGGCAACTCTGGAAAGCAGTCCGGGCAACCGGGCTCACCGACGGTGCAAGTGGCGCTCTGCTGAACAGCAAAGCAACGCAAAACTCTCAGGTTCAATACAGAGCGGGGAGGAACCCGAATCAACGTGGTGTTTCGGCACCACCTGAATTATGGAGTTCCTCTCATGACGGTTCAATCGTCCCCAACCACCTTCGCAGACCGCCATATCGGCGCGCGCCGCCAGTCCGACATCGACACCATGCTCAAGGCCGTCGGCTACGACAGCGTCGATGGCCTCGTCGACAGCGCGGTCCCCGATTCCATCCGCCAGGACAAGCCCCTCACCCTCGAGAGTGCCCTCAGCGAAGTCCAGGTCCTCGCCGAGCTCCGCAAGCTTGCCGGCAAAAACAAGACGGCCGTGCAGATGATCGGCCAGGGCTACTACGACACCGTGACCCCGCCGGTGATCCGCCGCAACATCCTCGAAGCCCCCGCCTGGTACACCGCCTACACCCCGTACCAGCCGGAAATCTCCCAGGGCCGGCTCGAAGCACTGCTGAACTTCCAGACCATGGTGCAGGACCTCACCGCGCTCCCGGTAGCCAACGCCTCCCTCCTGGACGAAGCCACCGCCGTCGCTGAAGCCGTGCTGCTGATGCGCCGCGCGAATAGGGCCAAAGGCCAGAACGCAGGCGCCAAGGACGGCAAGACCGTCCTGGACGCCGACCTGCTCCCGCAGACCATCGCCATCGTGCTGGGCCGCGCCGAAGCCCTCGGCTTCGAGGTGGAGATCGCCGACCTCACGGCCGGCCTGCCCGACGGCGACATCAACGGCGTTGTTCTCCAGCAGCCCGGCGTCTCCGGCCGTGTGTGGGACCAGTCCGCCGTCATCGCCGAGGCCAAAGACCGCGGCGCCCTGGTCACCGTCGCCGCCGACCTCCTGGCCCTCACCCTCATCACCCCGCCGGGTGAGCAGGGCGCGGACATCGCCGTCGGCTCCACCCAGCGCTTTGGCGTGCCGTTGTTCTTTGGGGGACCGCACGCCGCCTACATGGCTGTCCGCCAGGGCATGGAGCGCACCCTCCCCGGCCGGATCGTGGGTGTTTCCAAGGACGACGCCGGTGTCCCCGCCTACCGCCTGGCCCTGCAGACCCGCGAGCAGCACATCCGCCGCGAGAAGGCCACCTCCAACATCTGCACCGCGCAGGCACTGCTCGCTATCGTCTCGTCCTTCTACGCCGTCTATCACGGCCCCGACGGACTGAAGGCGATTGCCGAAACCGTCCACAACAACGCCCGCGCCCTGGCCACCACGCTGAAGACCGCCGGACGCGATCTGGTGTCCGACACGTTCTTCGACACCCTCACCGTCCGCGTGCCCGGCAAGGCAGCGAAGGTGATCACCGCCGCCGAAGCCCACGGCATCAACCTGCGCCTCATCGATGCGGACACAGTTGGCGTGTCAGTCGATGAAACCACGACGCCGGAGGTTCTCTCCTCGGTTGCCGTCGCCTTTGGCGCCGGTCCCGTTGCGGAAGCTGCCGGGTTCGAGTTGCCCAAGTCGGTGCTGCGCACCTCCACGTACCTGCAGCACCCGGTGTTCAACACCCACCGTTCCGAGACTCAGCTGCTGCGATACATCCGCCGCCTCTCCGACCGGGACCTGGCGCTGGACCGCACCATGATCCCGTTGGGTTCCTGCACCATGAAGCTGAACGCCACGGCCGAGATGGAAGCCATCTCCTGGCCCGAGTTCGCCTCGATCCACCCGTTCGCCCCGGACTCGCAGACCGAAGGCTGGCGCGAACTGATCGCGGACCTCGAAGCGCAGCTCACGGAGATCACGGGCTACGACCAGGTGTCCATCCAGCCCAACGCCGGTTCCCAGGGCGAGCTCGCCGGCTTGCTGGCGATCCGCGGCTACCACCACTCGCGCGGCGACCAGCAGCGCAACGTGTGCCTGATCCCGGCGTCGGCGCACGGCACCAACGCCGCTTCCGCCGTCCTCGCGGGCATGAAGGTGGTTGTGGTGGCCACCGCCGCCGACGGCACCATCGACCACACCGACCTCGCAGCTAAGATTGAGGCCCACAAGGACGCCCTCTCGGCGATCATGATCACCTACCCGTCAACGCACGGGGTGTATGACTCGGACGTGCGCGAGGTGTGCGATGCCATCCACGCCGCCGGTGGCCAGGTGTATGTGGACGGTGCCAACCTGAACGCCCTCGTTGGTTTGGCCCAACCGGGCAAGTTCGGTGGCGACGTGTCGCACCTGAACCTGCACAAGACGTTCTGCATCCCGCACGGCGGCGGCGGACCCGGCGTCGGACCTGTCGCTGCCAAGGCGCACCTCGCACCGTTTATGCCGGGCGACGCCAACAAAGCAGCCCACGAAGACGGGCACGGGGTTGCGATTTCTGCTTCGCGCTTCGGTTCGGCCGGCGTGCTGCCGATTTCCTGGGCGTACGTGAAGCTGATGGGCGGGCAGGGGCTCACCGAGGCCACCAAGTCCGCCCTGCTCGCAGCGAACTACATTGCCGCGCGGCTCGACGAGCACTTCCCGGTTCTTTACACGGGGGAGAGCGGCCTGGTGGCGCACGAGTGCATCCTTGACCTGCGGGACCTAACGGCCAGGACCGGCGTCACCGCTGAGGATGTGGCCAAGCGCCTTATCGACTTCGGCTTCCACGCCCCCACGCTGTCCTTCCCGGTGGCGGGCACGCTGATGGTGGAGCCCACCGAGTCCGAGGACCTTGCGGAGATCGACCGCTTCATCGAGGCCATGATCGCCATCCGCCAGGAAATCGACCAGGTGGCCAACGGCGACTTCCCGGTGGAGAAGTCACCGCTGCGCAACGCACCCCACACGGCAGCCGCCGTCGTCACCTCTGAATGGAACCGTTCCTACCCGCGTGAGCAGGCAGCCTTCCCGGTGGCCTCGCTCCGGCAGGACAAGTACTTCCCGCCGGTGGGCCGCATCGACGGTGCGGCAGGTGACCGCAACCTGGTGTGCTCCTGCCCGCCGCTTTCCGAATTTGAGAACTAAGGACTTTTCGATGACTGAGAACTACACCGCGCCTGAGAACTACACAGCGCTGTACGAGCAGCACAAGATCGCCGGCGCCTCCTTCACCGACTTCGGCGGCTGGCAGATGCCCCTGAAGTACAGCTCCGAGCTGGCCGAGCACCACGCGGTGCGTAACGCCGCCGGCCTGTTCGACCTCTCCCACATGGGCGAAGTCTGGGTTACCGGTCCCGACGCCGGGGCTTTCCTGGACTACGCCCTGGCCGGCAAGCTGTCCGCGGTGGCCGTAGGCAAAGCGAAGTACTCGCTGATCTGCCAGGAAGACGGCGGCATCATCGACGACCTCATCACGTACCGCCTTCCCGCGGCTGCGGATGGAACTGCCAGGTACCTGGTAGTGCCCAACGCCGGCAACGCTGCGGTAGTTGCCGCAGCACTGGCCGAGCGGGCTGCCGCCTTCGACGTCGTTGTGGATGACGTCTCCGCCGGAACCTCCCTCATCGCAGTGCAGGGGCCGAACGCCGAGGCCATCCTGCTCCAGCTGGTCCCTGCTGAACAGCACTCGCTGGTGACGGAGCTGAAGTACTACGCCGCTGTGGAGGTAGGGATCACCGTCAACGGCACAGTACAGGAGCTGTTGCTCGCCCGCACCGGGTACACCGGCGAGGACGGCTTCGAAATCTACATCCCGAACGAGGACGCAGCCGGCCTGTGGGACGCGCTGCTGGAAGTTGGCGCGGGCCACGGGCTCATCCCCGCCGGGCTGGCCTGCCGCGACTCGCTCCGCCTCGAAGCCGGCATGCCGCTCTACGGCAACGAACTTTCCCGCGAGGGCAACCCGTACGCCGCAGGCCTGGGCCCCGTGGTTTCACTCAAGAAGGAGTCGGACTTCGTGGGCAGGGCTGTGCTGGCCGAGCTCAAGGAACTGGGCGCCGGCTCCACCTCCGGCCGCAAGCTGGTGGGCCTCAAGGGCCTGGGCCGCCGCGCCGGCCGCAGCCACTACCCGGTCCTCAAAAACGGCAACGTCGTGGGCGAGGTGACCTCCGGCCAGCCGAGTCCCACCCTTGGTTATCCGATCGCCCTGGCCTATGTCGACGTCGAACACGCCGCACCCGGCACCGCCCTGGACATCGACCTTCGCGGCAAGCCAGAACCCTTCGAAGTAGTGGAACTCCCGTTCTACAAGCGCCAGAAGTAACGCTCTCTCACTTAATGCGCGTTTTGTCCCAACGCTCTCGCATTTGATGCCGGGTTTGGCCTAACGCTCTCTCACGTTTGAAACACGAACCTAAGGAAATACACATGGCAAAAGTTGTTGCTGAACTGAAGTACTCCGCCGAGCACGAGTGGGTTGCTGCTGACGGATCCGGCCCCACCAACATTGGTATCTCGGCCGTGGCCGCCGAGGCGCTGGGCGACATCGTGTACGTGGACCTGCCGGAGGTCGGCTCCACGGTCACCGCGGGGGAGACCTGCGGCGAGGTCGAATCCACCAAGTCCGTCTCGGACCTCTACGCGCCGGTCACGGGCGAGGTTGTGGAGATCAACGACGAAGTGGTCTCCGATCCCGCCCTGATCAACAACGATCCCTACGGCGCAGGCTGGCTGTTCAAGGTGGCCGTCACCGAAGAAGGCCCCCTGATGTCCGCCGAAGAGTACGCGGCAGCCAACGGCGGCGAGCTGTGAGCGGCGCGGGCATGACCACAACAGCAGCCTTCGAGCAGGTCATCTCCCCGTCCCTGGACGCAGACCTGTCCGCGCTGGATCCCGAAATCGCCGCAAAAATCGACGACGAACTCACCCGCCAGCGTGACGGCCTGGAGATGATCGCCTCCGAGAACCACACCGCCGTTGCCGTGATGCAGGCGCAGGGCTCGGTGCTGACTAACAAGTACGCCGAGGGCTACCCGGGCAAGCGCTACTACGGCGGCTGCGAGCACGTGGACGTTGTGGAGCAGCTCGCCATTGACCGCATCAAGGCACTGTTCGGCGCGGAGTTCGCCAACGTTCAGCCGCACTCCGGCGCGCAGGCGAACGCTTCGGTGATGCACGCGCTGATCAAGCCGGGCGACACCATCATGGGCCTGAACCTGGCACACGGCGGCCACCTCACCCACGGCATGAAGATCAATTTCTCGGGCAAGCTCTACAACGTGGTGCCGTACGGCGTCCGCGAGGACACCCACACCGTGGACATGGCCGAGGTGGAGCGACTGGCGGAGGAGACCAAGCCCGCGCTGATCGTGGCCGGTTGGTCTGCCTACGCCCGCCAGTTGGACTTCGCCGAGTTCCGCCGCATCGCCGACTCCGTGGGCGCCTACCTCATGGTGGACATGGCGCACTTCGCCGGGCTAGTGGCCGCCGGGCTGCACCCGTCGCCGGTGCCGCACGCGCACGTCACCACGTCCACCACGCACAAGACCCTCGCCGGTCCGCGGGGAGGCATCATCCTGACGAACGACGCCGACATCGCCAAGAAGATCAACTCGGCTGTGTTTCCCGGCCAGCAGGGCGGGCCGCTGGAGCACGTCATTGCGGGCAAGGCCGTCGCGTTCAAGATCGCGGCCTCGGCCGAGTTCAAGGAGCGCCAGGAGCGCGTCCTCGCCGGCGCCCGGATCCTGGCCGAGCGCCTGGTCCAGCCCGACGTCACCGCCAAGGGCATCAGCGTGATCTCCGGCGGCACCGACGTGCACCTGGTCCTCGTTGACCTGCGCAACTGCGAGCTCAACGGGCAACAGGCCGAGGACCGCCTCGCGGCCATCGACATCACGGTTAACCGCAACGCAGTCCCGTTCGACCCCCGCCCGCCGATGGTCACCTCCGGCCTCCGGATCGGCACGCCGGCGCTCGCCACGCGTGGGTTCGGCGAAGCTGCCTTCCGCGAGGTTGCCGACATCATCGCCGAAGCTTTGACGGCCGACGCCGACGCGGACCTTTCGGGGCTGCGTCACCGCGTCGAGGCCCTCGCCAAAGCCCACCCGCTCTACCCGGGCGTCGCACCACTGTCCTGAGGCTGGCTCCGCCGTCCCCTCGTGCCCACGTCGCCTTGGTGACGCTCTATCCGCCCGCTACACGTCAAGTAAGGAACCCCACCATGGCCGTTGGCGTATTCGACCTTTTCTCTATTGGTATTGGCCCCTCGAGTTCGCATACCGTGGGGCCGATGCGGGCTGCTGCTGTGTTCGCGGAGGAGCTGAAATCCTTCGGTGCCCTGGACCGTGTGGCCTCGCTTCGGGTGGATCTGTATGGGTCGCTCGCGGCGACGGGACACGGTCACGGGACCATGACGGCGATCCTGCTGGGGCTGGAGGGGTTTCATCCGGAGTTGATCCTGCCGGACGAGGTGGAGGAACGCCTGGCCGCGATCGCCGACACCGGGACGCTGCAGCTGGCCGGTGCCGTGCCGCTGCCGTATGGGGTGAAGGACATGGTGTTGCGGCCGCTGACCATCCTGCCGCGGCACACCAACGGGATGACGTTCACCGTCTTTGATGCGGAGGACGAGATCCTCCACACTGCCACGTTCTTCTCTGTGGGCGGCGGGTTCATTGTGCGTGAGGGGGAGGAGGACGCGGCCCAGCAGGAGCTGGAGGAATCCAAGAAGGAGCTGCCGCTGCCGTTCCGGACCGCCGCCGAGCTGCTGGAGCACTGCCGGGAGACCGGGCTGGGCATCAGCGAGGTGATGCGGGTCAATGAGGAAGAGAGCCGCACTGTGGAGGAAATCCGGGCGGGCCTGCTGCATATCTACTCCGTTATGGAGGGCTGCGTTGCCACATCCCTGAAGCGTGAAGGCGTGCTGCCGGGCGGGCTGAAGGTTC
The DNA here is from genome assembly GCF_059091165.1 of Arthrobacter sp. Hb9-2. NCBI lineage: Bacteria > Bacillati > Actinomycetota > Actinomycetes > Micrococcales > Micrococcaceae > Arthrobacter > Arthrobacter sp. Hb9-2. The sequence continues at coordinate 157,071 of NZ_JBNHGJ010000004.1, forward strand.
GCCGCCGTGCCCCTGACTGGTATGAGCGGCTCCAGAAGGAAAGCTCCCGGCCTGACGGTGAAGGCCAGGATGAGGACTTCCACGACCCGAAGTATTGGCAGGAGTGGGTTAACTTGATCGCCCTTGCCGTGAACGAGGAGAACGCCTCCGGCGGGCGCGTTGTCACCGCGCCCACGAACGGGGCTGCCGGGATCATCCCGGCGGTGCTGTATTACGCGCTGCATTTTGCGCCGGGCATGGAAAACGCGACGCAGGAGGACCGCGAGGACGTGGTGGTGAAGTTCCTGCTCGCCGCCGCCGCCGTCGGGGTGCTGTACAAGGAGCAGGCGTCGATCTCGGGGGCCGAGGTGGGCTGCCAGGGCGAGGTCGGGTCGGCGTCGTCGATGGCTGCCGCGGGGCTGGCCGAGGTGATGGGCGGGACCCCTGCGCAGGTGGAAAACGC
>NZ_JBNHGJ010000005.1:0-144855 GCF_059091165.1 Arthrobacter sp. Hb9-2
CTTCACCGGCGCCGCGGAGTGCTGCAGCGGCCAGGGCGCGTCGAGGGCGACGGCGATGTCGCCGCCTGCGGGCCGTCCCCCGAACGGGATGAGGCTGACCAGGGGTCCGGAGCCGACGGCGAGCCCGTTTCGCGCTGCAGCATCTGCGAAACGTGCCCGGTCCGCCGGGCTGCCGCCTGTGACCCGGACGGCACCGGATGCAAGGGGTCCACCGCAGTGCCCGGAGAGCACGGTGACGGCGGCGGCGGATACCTTGGCGGCGAGCGCGGCCCCGCTGCCGGCCGGGGCGCCGGTTGGGGTGCCGGTGCCCGCTGCTGCCCGCGCTTGCCAGGTCATCATGGTCGCCACCCGCAGTGCCGCTTCGTCCAGGCGGGCGGGTGGCAGGCTGCCGGTGGTGACAGCATTAACAATCGCGGCATGGGCCTGCCCAACGTCGGCCGGCATCAGCAGCAGGTCGGCACCCGCGGCAAGGGCCATCACGGCGGCGGACCCGGCCGGGTACTGCTTGTGCACGGCTCCCATGTTCAGGGCGTCTGTCACCGCCACCCCCTTGAAGCCGAGTCCCCGCAACGCGGAGTACGTGGGTTGGGAGAGCGACGCCGGCACTCCGGGTGCCAGGGCGGGCACGGCGATGTGGCCGGTCATCACCATCGGCGCTCCAGCGGCGATGGCGGCCTGGAACGGTTTCCAGTCCCGGGCGGCCAGTTCCGCCACGGTGGCCGGCTGCGTGGGAAGGTTCAGGTGCGAATCAGTGGTCACGGACCCATGCCCGGGGAAGTGCTTGACGGCGGGAAGGACGCCTGCCGCCAGCATTCCCTGTGTGAATGCCACTCCAAGGCTGGACGCCGCATCGGGGTTTCCGGACATGGACCGGGCACCGATGGTGGGGTCCGCCGGCCCGATGGTCACATCGGTGTCCGGGGCAAAATCGGTGTTGAAACCAAGCGGCACCAACTCTGCGGCCAACCCCTGGCCGGCCTCCTTGGCAAGGGGTACGCTGCCTGCGGCGCCGTAGCTCATCGGCGACGGCCACTCCGTCAGCGGCGCATTCAGGCGCGCCACTATCCCGCCCTCCTGGTCCACGCCGATCATCCCGGGCCAGGGCCTGCCGTCCGCCGTTGCCGCCTGTGCGAGCCGCTTGTTGATGGCGGCCATGGCCGGCAGGTCCACTTTGCCCTGCGGGTCCAGCGGCACGTTGTCGCCCATGATGATGGCCCCGGCGAGGTGCAGGCGTTCGATGACGGCGGCATGGGCGCCTGCATCAGTCCCGGTGAAGAACGGAAGGAGGACCTGCCCGGCCTTCTGTTCCGGCGACATTGCCGCGACGGCAGCGGCTGCGGCGTCCTGGTCCCGCTGCTGGGGGCCCCACCCCAGCGGCCGGGACCCGGGATCGGCAGTTACGGAAGGTGAGGGGGAGGCGGTGGCGGGTGCCGGCGTCGTACTTGGTGATACGGAAGGTGCGGCGGACGTGGAGGGTGACTGCGACCGGACAGGCGCCGGGGCGGCGGTACAGGATGCCAAGGCTACCGCCGCGGATGCTGCGGCCAGGACGGGGAAGGATTTGTGAAAACTGTCACGCAGGTGTTGGAACGGGGCCATCAATACGATGCTACCCCTGCACTAGACTTGAAACACCCGTCCGCCTGCCAGCAGCAGCCTGTGAGCGGCGTGCGCCAGCAGTAAACCGGACAGTGAGGATACGTGTGAAGATTGACTTCGCTTCTTCGAGGCAATCAACCCTCGGTGTTGAATGGGAGCTCGCGCTGGTGGACGGCCGGACCGGCGAGCTCGCCTCCGTTGCCAACGAGGTACTGCGCGGCGTGGCCTCCCGCCACCCGGAACTCAATGAAGATGACGAGCACCCGCACATCAAGCAGGAACTGCTGCTGAATACCGTGGAGCTGGTCACCGGCATCTGCGAGACTGCCGCGGAGGCGAAAGAGGACCTCACCCGGTCCCTCGCTGCCGTCCGGGAAATCACCGATCCGATGGGTGTGGAGCTGTTCTGCGCCGGAAGCCACCCGTTCAGTCCGCCGCAGCTGCAGCCGGTGACAGACAAGGCCCGCTACGCAAAACTTATTGACCGCACCCAGTGGTGGGGCCGCCAGATGGTCATCTACGGCGTGCATGTCCACGTGGGGCTGGACCGCCGCGAGAAGGCGCTTCCCGTGCTGGACGGGCTGGTCAACTACTTCCCGCACTTCCAGGCGCTCTCGGCATCGAGCCCTTTCTGGGGTGGCGAGGACACCGGCTACGCATCTCAGCGGGCCCTGATGTTCCAGCAGCTGCCCACGGCCGGCCTCCCCTTCCAGTTCAGCTCCTGGGAGGAATACGAGTCCTATGTGCAGGACATGTTCACCACCGGCGTGATCGACACCCTCTCGGAAATCCGGTGGGACATCCGGCCCGTGCCGAACCTTGGCACCATCGAAATGCGCATCTGTGACGGCCTGGCCACGCTGGAGGAAGTCGGTGCCATCGCTGCCCTCACCCAGTGCCTGGTGGACGAGTTCTCCACCACCTTGGACAACGGCGGAGCCATCCCCACCATGCCGCCGTGGCACGTCCAGGAGAACAAGTGGCGGGCCGCACGGTACGGCATGGACGCCATCATCATCCTGGACGCCGCAGGCAAGGAGCAGCTGGTCACCGACCACCTGCTGGAGACCCTCAACCGGCTGGAGCCCGTCGCCGCCAAGCTGGGCTGCCCGGACGAGCTGGCCGACGTCGAAAAGATCATCCGCCGGGGTGCCGGCTACCAGCGCCAGCGCCGGGTAGCCGAGGAGCACGGCGGCGACCTCCAGGCCGTGGTCCTGGACCTGGTCAAGCAGATGCGGAACGGTCCCACCGCCTGATCTCCATTGCGTTGACCTATCAGTTTTGGTCCCCAAACGCGTGTTTTAAGAACCAAAACTGATAGGTCAAGTGAAGTTCAGGCGGGGAGCGACACCGCTGTGACCGGCAGGGAGGAATCCGGGGCGAAGCGGATTCCGCTCGGCCCAACCCCCGCCATCACCAATTGCGCTCCCAGCGCCGCGACCATGGCGCCGTTGTCGGTGCAGAGGTCCAGGGGCGGAACGTGGAGCCTGATTCCGGCGGAAGCGCAGCGCTGGCCCGTCAGCTCGCGCAGGCGTGAGTTTGCCGCCACCCCGCCGCCGAGCAGCACGTCCTTGATGCCGTGCTCCCGGCAGGCCAGCACGGCCTTGGAGGAGATGATGTCCACCACGGCTTCCTGGAACGCGGCCGCGATATCGGCCACCGGAACCTCCTGCCCGCGTGCCTCGAACTGTTCAACGCACCGGGCCACGGCGGTCTTGAGCCCGCTGAAGGACCAGTCGTAGCGGTGCGGGCCCGGTTCCTCGGATGTTCCCATGTACTTGGGCTGGCTGAGGCCGCGGGGGAAGCGGATGGACTTGGCGTTGCCGGTGCGGGCCACCTTGTCGATGGCCGGTCCGCCTGGGTAACCCAGCCCGAGGATTCGGGCCACCTTGTCGTAGGCTTCACCGGCGGCGTCGTCGATGGTGGAACCGAGGAGGACTACGTCGTCGGTGATGCTGTTGATTTTCAGGATCTCGGTGTGCCCGCCGGACACCAGCAGGGCGCCGAGGTTTTCGGGCAGCTGCGGCGCCTGCCCTTCCTTCCCGTCCAGCAGCCCCACGCCCACGTGCGCGACGAGGTGGTTGATGGCATACAACGGTTTGCCGGTGGCCACGGCCAGAGCCTTCGCGGCGCAGACCCCCACCATGAGGGCGCCGGCCAGGCCGGGGCCGGAGGTGACGGCGATCGCGTCCACGTCGTCCAGGGCCACGCCGGCATCGGACAGCGCCTGCTCGAGGGTGGGCACAAAGGCGTCAAGGTGCGCGCGTGAAGCGATCTCCGGGATGACCCCGCCGAACCGGACATGTTCATCCATCGACGAGGACACCGTGTTGGTCAGGAGGGCGGTCCCCCGGACTATGCCAACCCCGGTCTCGTCACAGGACGATTCGATGCCCAGCACTAGTGGCTGCGAGCGGTTCATGGCTGGCCTGCTTCCGTTGACGTGGCGTCTCCCGTTCCTTCGCCGGCTTCACCGTTGAGCTGGAGCCGCATGATGAGGGCGTCCACGCCGTCGCGGTAGTAGCGGGGCCGGACATGGATCTGTTCAAAGCCGAAGCGCCGGTAGAGCTGCTGGGCACGGGGATTGTCGGCACGGACCTCCAGCAGGAGATCCGCCGCGTGCCTGCGGCGCGCCTCCTCAATGAGCCGGGTCAGCAGCGTAGTGCCAATGCCGCGGCCCTCGTATTCAGGCACGACGGCGATGGTCTGCACGTCGGCGATGGGTTCAATGCACATCAACCCGGCGTAGCCCACGATGCCGGTGCTGCTCTCCGCCACCAGATATTGGCGGGTCTCCGGCTGGGACAGCTCGTCATAGAACATCTGCAGGGGCCACGCATCCACCGGGAAAAGCCGTTGTTCCAGGACGCTGACGGCGATCACGTCCTCGGCGGTCATTCCACGTACGGAGACGCCATGGCTGCTGATGTCCGGGGCGGTGCTCACAGTGCCCTCTTCCTGGGTCCGGGGACCTGTGCATCGGATTCGCGGAGATACAAGGGGGTGGAGTCGAGGAGCTCGTCACCGGCCGCGAGCCGGGCCAGCGCGAACTGGCCCAGGTACAGGGCATCCGGCTGTTCCGCTGCGAACTCCGGGTCCGCCTTCAGGGTGTCTGCGTAAAGCCCGGCGCCAGCGCCGTAGGCGGGCAGGTCCGGAAGGTCCGCGGCGAAGCCAACATGCGGACCGTCCTCCAGCACGGGAAGCCGGCCTTCGGGAAGGCGGTAGCGCGCCCAGTAGACCTCTTTGCGCCGCGCGTCCGTTACCACCAGGAATTCGGGGGCGGCGGCGGTGGATTCGGCGACTTCCAAAGCAACGGCGTCCAGGCTCATCAGCCCGTGGAGGGGCTTGCCCCAGACGAAGGACAGGGTGCGTGCGGTGGCGATTCCCGACCGCAGCCCGGTGAACGGGCCAGGGCCCACGCCTACCACCAGGGCATCAATATCGCTGCCGCTGACACCGGCATCGGCCAGGAGCTGTTCGATCCCCGGGGCGAGCACCTCGGCGTGGCTGCGGGTGTCCTCGGTGGAGAAGCTGGCCACCACGCCCTCCAGTGCGTCGTCTGAAACCAGTGCCGCGCTGGCCACGGCAGAGGTGTCGATGGCGAGGATTAGCATCACGCTTTCCCTTCAAAGGTTGCGACGGGTTCGGGAACAGCCGGCCAGCGGGGACCGTAACCGCGCATCACAATGGTCCGGGGCTCGTCCGTGTCCTCGTCCCCGAAATCCAGCATGCCGCCGTCGGTGGCGCCGGGAGCATCGGCTGTGGCACCAAGGCCGCCAGTGCCCAACCCCATGGCACGGTGCAGGTCGATCTCCAACCGGCTCTCGCTCAGGTGCTCCACCCGGTCATGGCCCCACTCCACCACGGTCACGGAGGAGTCGAGGGTGTTCTCGAGGTCGATGTCGTCTATCTCTGCTGCCGACCCCAGGCGGTACGCATCCACGTGCACCAGGTCCGGGCCGCCGGGACGCGGTCCGTCGGGCAGGTTGGGGTGGATGCGGACCAGGACGAACGTGGGGGAAATGATCCCGGCGCGGACGCCCAGCCCCTCCCCCAAACCTTGGGTGAAGGTGGTTTTCCCGGCACCCAGCTCGCCGGAGAGCACCAGCAGGTCCCCGGCTTCGAGGACCGACGCAAGGCGTGCGGCAAGCGCATGGGTCTGGTCCGCCGTCGTCGCGGTTAACGCCTTTTCCCAGTTGGGACGAACCCTGCCGGTGTCCCCTAACTCCGCGGAGGGCGCGTTCATGCGGCACCCTCTGCTCTGTGAACGACGGCGGCCGGAGCCTGTTCGTTGATAAAGCGGCGGGGCACGCGTGGGCTGATCCTGGTGACGATCTCGTAATTGATGGTGCCGGCCGCGCGTGCCCAGTCGTCGGCAGTGGGCCCGCCGTCGGTGCCGTCGCCGAACAGCTCGGCTTCGGCACCCAGCAGGCCGGCGCCGGCAGGGCCGGTGTCGCCGAGGTCGATGACCATCTGGTCCATGGCGATCCTCCCCACCACTGGGTAGGTTTTACCGGCCACCCGGACGGGACCGCCCGTAGCGACGCGGGGCACTCCGTCGGCGTAGCCCACCGGGATCAGGCCCAGGGTGCTGGGGCCGCTGGTGTGGTAGCGGAGACCGTAGGAGACGCCTTGCCCGTCCGGCACTTCCTTGCACTGGGAAACGAGGGTCCGCAGCGTCATGGCCGGGCGTAGTCCCAGCTCGGCCGACGTCTGCCCGTCAAAGGGCGACAGTCCGTAAATCCCCAGGCCCACGCGGACAAGGTCGAAGTGGGTGTCGGGCCGGGACAGGGTGGCCGGCGTATTCGCGAGGTGCCGGACCTCCGGGTCCACGCCGGCGTCCTCGGCAACGGCGAGCACTTCGCGGAACGCCGCGAGCTGCTGGTCGGTCTCGGGCCGCTCCGGTTCGTCAGCGACGGCAAGGTGCGAGAAGATGCCCACCACGCGCAGCAGGCCCTGGTCCTGGTATTCCATGGCTTCGCCCACCAGGTTGTCCCAGGTATCAAGCGTGGCACCGTTGCGTCCCAGCCCGGTGTCCACCTTCAGATGGACGCGGGCGGGGCGTTCCTGCTCCCGGGCAGCAGCAACAATGCGCTCAAGCTCCCAGCCGGAGCAGCCAATGTCGACGCCGGCAGCCACCGCCGCGCCAAAGTTGCTTTCCGTGGTGTGCAGCCAGGCGAGCATTGGAGCATCAATCCCGGCGGCACGCAGGGCCAGGGCCTCGGAGATGTGGGCAACCCCGAGCCACGATGCGCCTGCTTCAAGGGCAGCCCTGGCCACCGGAACCGCGCCGTGGCCGTAGGCGTCGGCCTTAACAACGGCCATGACTTTTGCCGGGGAAGCTGCTGCCGCCAGCCGGCGGACGTTGTGCCGGATGGCATCAAGGTCAATCACGGCGGACCGTTCGTGGCGGGGGTCCTGCACGGGGGCAGCGTCGAAATCACCGGTTGTAGCGGGGTAAGTCACCTTAGTGATTCTAGTGCTGGCGCTTCGGGCCGAATAATCACGCGTCAGAGAGGTGTGCGATGGTGGCCGCTGCGCGGCGCTGGGCGGCCAGCGGAACGTCCTGGACGATGTCCGCCAGGAACGAGAAGCGCCGCAGCCACTGGCTGGTCTGCCTTTCGGGCCTGGCGTTGGCACGTTTCCACCAGTCGGCGATGTCCCCCCAGCCCGGGGCGGCAAGGGAACCTCCCACTTCCTGCACCGCGAGCGAGGCACAGAGGTTGGCGAAACGCAGCCTGTTCCCCAGCGGCCAGCCGGCCAGGCTCCCCACGATGAATGCGGCGTCGAAACAGTCTCCTGCGCCCGTTGGATCGAAAGCCTTGACGGGCAATGAGGGCACCCACTCCTCCTCGCCCGTTTCCGAGTCGACCGCCATGGCGCCCTGTGGCCCGAGGGTCACCACCGCAACCGGCACCCGGTCTGCCAGCGCGTAGAGGGCAGTCCAGGGATCGTCCTTGCCCGTGAATGCCATGGCCTCGCGCTGGTTGGGCAGGAACGCGTGGAAGTACTGCAGGTTGTCCAGCCGGACCGGCGCCCAGACGCCGCTGGGATCCCAGCCAACGTCCCCGAACAGCTTCACGCCCGCCTTGTGCGCCGCCATGGCCCAGGGCTCCACTTCCAGGCCCACTTCAGCGATGCCGGCGAGCGCGGGAGGCGGGTCCCCGATGAGCTCCGACGCCGTCACCGGTGCAGCATGGCCGTGGGTCACCAGGGACCGGTCCTTGTCCACGCACAGGGAGACCGTCACCGGCGAATGCCAGCCCGGAATCTTCCGCGACAGGCTGAGGTCCACGTGCTCCTGGCCGGACAGGATCTTCCAGTTGAAATCCCCGTAGCCGTCATCGCCGAAGGCCGCCGCCAGGCCGGTGCGCAGGCCCAGCCGTGCCGCGGCGATTGCCTGGTTTGCCACCCCGCCCGGGCAGCTGCCCATGCCGTCGCTCCAGATTTCAGTACCCGGTTCCGGCCCGTGCGGCAGGCCGGTGAAAATGATGTCCTGGAACACCGTTCCGGCCAGCAGCACGTCGAATCCGAGGTCCGACGGCGCGCGGACGGCAGCCAGGGGGTCAAACGGGCGTGCGGGAATCGCCTCCATGTGCCGCACACTACGCCCTGCCACAGACATACGGTAGGGGCGGCCGTAGGTGCTGCGGACACCCACGCCTAGACTGCTGATTATGCGGCTTCTGATCGTCGGTGGTGGGGGTTTCCGGGTTCCGTTGATCTACCGGGCGCTGGCCTCGGGGCCCTTCACCGGTGTGGCCACCGAACTGGTGCTGTTCGACGTCGACCTTTCCCGCCTTGCCGCCATGGCAGCGGTCCTGCGCAGCATGCCGTCAGGGCAGGGCCCCCGCCTGCCGGTCCATCCCACCACCAACCTCCCGGAGGCCCTGGCGGGAACGGAGATGGTGTTTGCCGCCATCCGCCCCGGCGGCACCGCTGGACGGGTGGCTGACGAAAAAGTGGCGCAGGACCTGGGCCTGCTCGGCCAGGAGACAACGGGGGCCGGCGGCATCTCCTACGCCCTCCGGACCATCCCGCACATGCTGGGGCTGGCGCGCCTCATGAAGGAACACTGCCCCGACGCGTGGCTGATCAACTTCACCAATCCGGCCGGCATGGTCACCGAGGCGCTCCTGCCGGTGCTCGGCAGGCGCGTCATCGGGATCTGCGACTCCGCGGGCGGCCTGGTGCACCGCGCGGCGCGCGCCGCCGGCGTCACGCTGCCGGAAGGAACGCTCGACGGCGTGGGCTACTACGGTCTGAACCACCTGGGCTGGCTGTACCGGCTGGAGTCCGGCGGACGGGACGTCCTTCCTGCACTGCTGTCCGATCCCGCTGCCCTTCAGTCCTTCGAAGAGGGCCGGCTGTTTCCCCAGCCCTTCCTTGCCCGCCTCGGCGCCCTTCCCAACGAGTACCTGTATTACTACTACCAGCAGGACGCTGCCCGGGAAGCGATGCGTGCCATGCCTGAAACCCGGGGGGAATCCATCCACAGCCAGCAGCAGGAGCTGTACCCGAGGCTCGCCGCGGCCGGCGGTAAGGCTTTCACCCTGTGGGAGGCTGCGCGCAGGTCCCGCGAGGAGGGCTACCTGGCCGAGGCCCGCGGGAAGGGTGAGCGCCGCAACGAGGACGACCTCGCCGGCGGCGGCTATGAGCGGGTGGCGCTGGGGGCCATGCGCGCTGTATCGGGTTCCGGGGATGCGCAGCTGATCCTGAACACATCCAACACTTTGCCTGCGGACAGCGCCGAGCCGGCCCCCGCTCAGCCGGCCGCCCCCAAAGCTGCCATTCCCGGGCTGCCGGCCGACGCCGTCGTCGAGATTCCCTGCACGGTAACAGCCGACGGCGCGCTGCCGCTTGCCCAGCAGGCCCCCCCGCCGGAACAACTCCAGCTGCTCCGCCAAGTGAAAAACGTGGAGCGGCTGGCCGTGCGGGCTGCCACGGAGGGCGACCGCGACGCCGCGCTGCAGGCCTTCGCGCAGCATCCCCTGGTGGGGTCGGAAGAACTCGGTGCTGAGCTGCTCGCCGGCTACGAGCAGGCGTTTCCAGCCCTGGGGAAGATGTGGCGGGGCGGTACGCGTTGACACAGGAGTAGTGTTTTATCGAATGCCAGCACTCACCCGGCGCGTCAACCTGCGCCGGGAGCCGGAAGGAGGTCCCGTGGCACCGGTCCGCAGGGTGGCTTTACTGTCACTCCACACCTCCCCCATGGAGCAGCCGGGTTCCGGTGATGCCGGCGGCATGAACGTGTATATCCGGGAACTGGCCTCCGCCCTGGCGGAGGCCGGCGTGGAAGTGGAGATCTTCACGCGTGCCACCTCCGCCGGCCAGCCCGCCGTCGAGCACCCCGATCCCGGCGTATGCGTCCACAACGTCCTTGCCGGCCCCACCAGGAAGATCCCCAAGGAGGAGCTTCCCGGCCTTCTCCACAGCATGGTGGAAGAGATCGAGCAGATCCGGCAGCGCCAGCCGCACGGCCGCTACGACGTCATCCATTCGCACTATTGGGTCTCCGGGATCGCGGGCCTGGAGCTTTCCGGGCTTTGGGGCGTGCCGTTGGTGCACACCATGCACACCATGGCCAAGGTCAAGAACCTGCTGCTTGAATCCGGCGAACAGCCTGAACCGCGGCGGCGCGAGCTGGGTGAGCACCGCATCGTGGACGGCGCAGCCCGGCTGATTGCCAACACCAGCGCGGAGGCGGCCGAGCTGGTGTCGCACTACGGGGCGTCGTACGACCGGATAGATATTGCCCCGCCCGGAGTCGACCTCAGTACTTTCACTCCTGCCTTCCGGGCCAGGTCGCGGACTGAGCGGGGCATCGCTCCCGAGACTTTCCACCTGGTTTTCGCGGGCCGGATCCAGCGGCTGAAGGGACCACAGATCCTGGTGAAGGCCGCAGCCCTGCTTCGGCACCGGCGTCCCGACATCAACCTGCGGCTCACCATCCTCGGTTCGTTGAGCGGGAACAAGGAATTCAACCTCCGGCGGCTGGTTGCGGAGGCGGAGATGGACGACGTCGTCACGCAGCTTCCGCCGGTCAAGGCACCTGAGCTGGCGGCCTGGTTTCGTGCGGCCGATGTGGTGGTGATGCCCTCCTACAGCGAGTCCTTCGGGCTGGTGGCGCTTGAAGCCCAGGCCTGCGGCACCCCTGTGGTGGCAACGCGGGTCGGTGGCCTGTCGCGGGCCATTTTCGACGGCAGGACAGGACTCTTGGTGGACGGCCACCACGCCTCGGACTGGGCGGATGCGCTGGAGGCGCTGTACGACGACCCTACTACCCGCGAAGACATGGGGCGGGCAGCCGCCATCCGCGCCCAGAACTCGGGATGGCAGCGCACGGCGGCCATCACGCTCGAGAGCTACCACGCCGCCGTCGACCACCATGCAAAGCAACCCCTGACGACGGTTCCCGCCCCCTGACACCCCATCCGCTCCAGCTGCCCTATCCGCTCCAGCAAAGGACAAAGATGTCTGCTACCCCGAGTGACCTCGAGATCGCCCGTGCGGCACGGATCCTGCCCATCGAGGAGATCGCGGCGGCCGCGGGAATCAACACGGAGGCGGTGGAACTGTACGGGCGGTACAAGGCGAAAATCGACCCCGCGCGGCTGGACGCGCCGCCACCCCAAGGCAAGGTGGTGCTGGTCTCAGCCATGTCCCCCACCCCGGCTGGTGAGGGAAAGTCCACCACGACGGTAGGGCTTGCCGATTCCCTGGCACGGGCGGGGCACCGGGTGATGATCGCCCTTCGGGAGCCCTCCCTTGGGCCGGTCCTGGGCATGAAGGGCGGGGCCACCGGCGGCGGGTACTCGCAGGTGCTGCCGATGGACGAGATCAACCTGCACTTCACCGGGGATTTCCACGCCGTGACATCGGCGAACAACGCCCTGATGGCACTGGTGGACAACCACATCTACCAGGGCAACGAACTCAACATCGACCCCCGGCGCCTGACCTTCAAACGGGTTCTGGACGTGAACGACCGGGCACTGCGCGAGGTGGTCATCGGACTGGGCGGGCCTACGCAGGGAGTCCCCCGGCAGGACGGGTTCGACATCACGGTCGCGTCTGAGATCATGGCAGTTTTCTGTTTGGCCACTGATTTGGCGGACCTCCGCGGACGCCTGGGCCGGATCACCTTCGGCTATACCTTTGACCGTTCGCCGGTGACCGTGGCCCACCTCGGCGTTCAGGGTGCGCTGACGCTGCTGCTGAAGGAAGCCATCAAGCCGAACCTGGTGCAGACCATCGCCGGCACCCCTGCCCTGGTCCACGGCGGTCCCTTCGCCAACATCGCGCACGGCTGCAATTCACTGATTGCCACCCAGACGGCCCGGCGGCTGGCGGACATTGTGGTCACCGAGGCAGGCTTCGGCGCCGATCTGGGGGCCGAGAAATTCATGGACATCAAGGCACGCATCGGCAGCCTGGCGCCCTCCGCCGTTGTGGTCGTGGCAACGGTGCGCGCGTTGAAGATGCAGGGCGGGGTGGCCAAGGACCAGCTGACAACCCCTAATGTGGCCGCCTTGGAGGCGGGGGTGCCCAACTTGCGCCGGCACATCCGGAACGTGGAGAAGTTCGGGGTGCCACCGGTGGTGGCCATCAACAGGTTTGGCTCCGACTCTGCCGAGGAACTCGATTGGCTGCTGGCGTGGTGCTCTGCGGAGGGAGTTCCGGCCGCGGTCGCCGATGTGTGGGGGCGCGGCGGCGGTGGCGACGGCGGGGACGAACTTGCCGCCCTGGTGGCGAAGGCACTGGCCGGACCGAACGACTTCCGGCACCTCTACCCGCTGGAGCTCCCCGTGGAGGACAAGATCCGGACCATCGCGCAGGAAATTTATGGTGCGGACGGGGTGGATTTTTCCGTGCCGGCCCTGAAACGGCTGGCCGACATCGAGCGGAACGGCTGGGGCGGCCTCCCTGTATGCATGGCCAAGACGCAGTACTCGTTCACTGACGACGCCTCCCGTCTCGGGGCGCCGAAGGGGTTCATTATCCACGTGCGCGACCTCCTGCCCAAGACCGGGGCGGGCTTTATCGTGGCGCTCACCGGAGCGGTGATGACCATGCCCGGATTGCCCGCCGCCCCGGCCGCGATGCGCATGGACGTGGATGACGCCGGCAACCCAGTGGGTCTCGCCTAATCAAACGCCCCACCACCTCCCGCACCCAATTCCACAACGCCCCATCACCTCCCGCGGCCATTTCCCAAACGCCCCATCACCTCCCGCACCTAATTTCACAAGGCCCCATCACCTCCCGCACGGCGCAGACTGACTGTGGAAAACTTCTGCAGGGGCATGGTCTTTTGGGTCACAATGCCAACATGCCCAAGCCCCTTGATCTGCCCCAGCCATTGGCCAGTGCCCCTTTCACCTTCACCTCGGCACTGGCCTTGGGCGTACCGGCCAGCAGGCTTCGCGGTCGTGACGTGGTCCATGTGAGCAGGGGGTTGTACCGCCCCTCGGATTGGAGCTTTGAGCTGGAAGCAGCGGCACGTGCGCTCTCCCAGGCATCACCAGGTGCCTGGATTTCCCACGTCACTGCCGCGCGTCTGCATTGTCTGCTGTTGCCGCCCTGGCTATCGGACTCAACGGAACTACATCTCAGCAAGCCCAAGCAGTTGCCGCAAGTGCGCCGGAGAGGCGTAACCGCACATAACGTCATAGTGAGGGAAGACGAGACTGAGTCGGTGGACGGCATCCGGATCAGCACGCGTTCGCGATCGTGGCTCGACCTGACCCGACGGCTATCGCTGGTTGAGTTGGTCTGCCTTGGAGATCAGCTCATTCGTATCCCTCGACCGGAGTTTGAGGGCAGATCGGAGCCCTTCGACACCTTGGACGGGCTCCGCACCCTGGTTGGGCGACACCCCAACCTTCAGGGCATTGTCCGTGCGCGGCAGGCACTTGAACTGATGCGGGTTGGGGCTGATTCCGCACCTGAAACCATGCTGCGGCTAGCCATGGCAGACGGCAACTTACCGGAACCGGACCTCCAGATTGTGCTTCGGCCGGACGACGCAGCCTCCCCTACTGCCGACCTTGGTTACCGGCACCGGCGTATCGCAATCCAGTACGACGGCGGGCATCACCTTCTTGATGCCCAGCAATTTAGCGACCGACGGCGGGACAAGGCCTTCGAATCGGCCGGTTGGACAGTTCTGGTAGTCACAAAGGACGACGCCGCAGACGGTTTCGATCGAGCCATAATGTCGATAAAGCGGCACCTTCGTACGGCACTGATGGATCATCCCTACGCGGCCGGTTTTGTCGGTACTGGGTGAAGTAAGCCGGCAGAGTCTGCGGGAGGTGATGGGGCGTCGCGGAAAAACCTGCGGGAAGTGATGGAGCGTCTTAACGGCAAGCGCTCCCCCACCCGAAGGTGAGGGAGCGCATAAGAAGCCGAAGAGCGGTGTTTAGCGCTCGAGGTCTCCGCGGATGAAGGCTTCCACCTTTTCGCGGGCGAGGTCGTCGTTGAACTGCTCCGGCGGGGACTTCATGAAGTAGCTCGATGCAGAGAGCAGCGGGCCGCCGATGCCGCGGTCCAGGCCGATCTTGGCGGCGCGGATGGCGTCGATGATCACGCCGGCCGAGTTGGGTGAATCCCAGACTTCCAGCTTGTACTCGAGCGAAACGGGGGCGTCGCCAAAGTTGCGGCCTTCGAGGCGGACGAAGGCCCACTTGCGGTCATCGAGCCACTGGACGTAGTCGGACGGGCCAATGTGGACGTCTTTGGCGGCCAGCTCAGCTTCGACGTTGGACGTGACGGCCTGGGTCTTGGAGATCTTCTTGGACTCCAGGCGGTCGCGCTCCAGCATGTTCTTGAAGTCCATGTTGCCGCCGACGTTCAGCTGGTACGTGCGGTCCAGGGTGACGCCGCGGTCCTCGAAGAGCTTGGCCATAACGCGGTGCGTGATGGTGGCACCGATCTGGCTCTTGATGTCGTCGCCCACGATCGGCACGCCGGCGGCGGCGAACTTGTCAGCCCACGCCTTGGTACCTGCGATGAATACCGGCAGGGCGTTGACGAAGGCAACCCCGGCGTCGATGGCGCACTGGGCATAGAACTCGGCAGCTTCCTGCGAACCAACCGGGAGGTAGCACACCATGACATCAACCTTGGCGTCCTTGAGTGCCTGGACAACGTCTACAGGCTCTTCGTTGGACTGCTCGATGGTCTCGAGGTAGTACTTGCCGAGCCCGTCGAGGGTGTGGCCGCGCTGGACGGTTACGCCGGTGGGCGGTACGTCGGCGATCTTGATGGTGTTGTTTTCGCTGGCCAGGATCGCATCGGCAAGGTCAACGCCAACCTTCTTGCCATCTACGTCGAACGCGGCGACGAACTCAACGTCACCTACGTGGTACTGGCCGAACTCGACGTGCATCAGGCCCGGGATCGTGGCCTTGGGGTCTGCGTCCTTGTAGTAGTGGACGCCCTGGACCAGCGAAGCGGCACAGTTTCCTACGCCGACAATTGCAACACGAATCGGATGTGAAGACACGGAACTCCTTTGAGGACAAACGTCAGCCGGCCGGGATCCGCTGCGACTAAAGTACGACGGCGGCCGGCAGGCTCGGCGCCGCGCGGCGCCTTCTCATAGTACCCAACAGAGCGGGACAAGGGCTTGTTCCCCTGTCCCACTCCCTGGGATGACGGCAAAGAAACTAGGCGGGCTGCTTCCAGAGGTTGATGTCCGATTCCACGGCGAATTCGTCGATGGCGTTCAGCTCATCCTCGGTGAACTCGAGGTTGTTGATGGCGGACAATGTGTCCTCCAACTGGCGGACGCTCGAGGCCCCGATCAGTGCGGATGTGACAGGCGAACCCTTCGGCTGGTCCCGCAGGATCCAGGCGACGGCCATTTGCGCCAAGGACTGCCCGCGGCCCTCGGCGATGCCGTGGAGTCCACGGATCCGGTGCAGCTTTTCGTCCGTGATGGCGTCCTCGGACAGGAACCGGGCCTTGGCTGCACGCGAATCAGCAGGAACACCGTTGAGGTAGCGGTCGGTGAGCATGCCCTGGGCCAGCGGCGAGAAGGCGATGGAACCTGCCCCCACCTGGTCGAGTGCCTCATAGAGATTCGGCGAACCGTTTTCGGTCCACCGGTTGAGCATGGAGTAGCTGGGCTGGTGGATGAGCAGCGGCGTCCCGAGGTCCTTCAGGATACGGGCCGCTTCCAGGGTCTGCTCCGGCGTGTAGGAAGAGATGCCGGCATAGAGCGCCTTGCCCGAACGCACTGCGTAGTCCAGGGCCCCCATGGTTTCTTCCAGCGGGGTCTCGGGGTCCGGCCGGTGGCTGTAGAAGATATCCACGTAGTCCAGTCCCATCCGCTGCAGCGACTGGTCCAGGCTGGAGATCAGGTACTTGCGGGAGCCCCATTCACCATAGGGGCCGGGCCACATGTAGTAGCCGGCCTTCGTGGAAATGACGAGTTCGTCCCGGTAGGGCTTGAAGTCGTCCTTGAGGTGACGGCCGAAGTTGGTTTCGGCGGAGCCGTCCGGCGGGCCGTAGTTGTTGGCGAGGTCGAAGTGGTTGACGCCCAGGTCGAAGGCACGGCGAAGGATGGCGCGCTGTTCGTCAAAACGCTTGTCGTCGCCGAAGTTGTGCCACAGGCCGAGCGAGATCGCCGGAAGTTTTAGGCCGCTGCGACCAACGCGGCGGTAGGGCATGGTGTCGTAGCGGTTTTCCGCCGCGGAATAAGTCATACGTTCCATCCTGCCAGTTGTGACCGGCACTACAGATGATGGCCGTAAAGTTACGCCGCAGGCTGACACAGCCCGCGGCGTAACTCTCCAGCCGACATAGTCAGGATTTCAGGATTGCGGCACTCCAGGGCGCCAGGGCTAGGGCTTCGCCGTCAAGGCCGGTTCCCTCATCCGTCGCCAGCAGGACCGACCCCGAAACGTCCTCCAACCGGACCTTGGCATCCGAGAGGTTCAGCAGCACCTCAACGCTGCCGCGGCGAAAACGCAGCCAGCCCGCGTCGTCGTCGAACGTCACGTCCGTCTCCCCGAAGCCAAGCCCGGCGAGCTCGGTGTGTTCCCGGCGCAGCGCCGTCAGGGAGCGGTAGAGCTCCAGAAGCCGGGCGTGGTCGCCGCCGGCGGCTTCGTCCCAGTTCAGCTTGGACCGGCGGAAGGTCTCCGGATCCTGGGGATCGGGCACGACGGCGGGGTCCCACCCCATGCGCTCAAACTCCTTGATCCGGCCCTCGGCAGTGGCCTTGCCCAGCTCCGGTTCCGGATGCGAGGTGAAGAACTGCCATGGGGTGCTCGCTGCAAACTCCTCCCCCATAAACAGCATGGGCGTAAACGGCGACGTCAGGGTCAGCACGGCTGCCACCGCCAGCTGCCCGTAGGACAACGACTGCGAAAGCCTGTCCCCCGTGGCCCGGTTGCCGATTTGGTCGTGGTTCTGGTTGCACACCACCAGGGCGGCCGGGTGGGCCAGGGCGGCATTAATGGGCCGGCCATGGTGGCGTCCGCGGAAGCTGGAGTAGCTGCCGTCGTGCAGGAAGCCGTCCTTGAGGACCTTTGCCAACACGGCCAGGGACTGGAAGTCCTCGTAGTACCCGGTGGTCTCGCCGCTGACGCTCACGTGGACGGCGTGGTGGAAGTCATCGCTCCACTGCCCGGCGAGCCCGTAGCCATTGGCGTCCCGGGGGTACAGCAGGCGCGGGTTGTTGAGGTCCGACTCGGCAATGAGCGTTTTGGGCAGCCCGGTCTCAGCCGAGACGGCATCGCCCAAGGCACCGAACTCCTCCAGGATGTGCACGGCACGCTCATCGCGCAGCGCGTGCACGGCGTCCAGCCGCAACCCGTCCACGTGATAATCCCGGAGCCAGAGCGCGGCGTTGTCCAGGATGTACTCCCGCACCACATCCGAACCGGGGCCGTCCAGGTTGACCGAGTCGCCCCAGGTGTTGGCGTCCCCCTGCTTCAGGTACGGACCGAACTTGGGCAGGTAGTTGCCGCTCGGGCCGAGGTGGTTGTACACCACGTCCTGGATGACGCCCAGGCCCGCGGCGTGGGCTGCGTCCACAAAGCGCTGGTAGGCCGCCGGCCCGCCGTAACCCTCGTGGACCGCGTACCACTGAACGCCGTCGTAGCCCCAGTTGTGGGTGCCGTTGAAGCCGTTAACCGGCAGCAGTTCCACGAAGTCGACGCCGAGGTCCGCCAGGTAGCCCAGCTTTCCGGCTGCGGCGTCCAAGGTGCCCTCCAGGGTGAAGGTGCCGACGTGGAGTTCGTAGATAACCGAACCCTGAAGCTCCTTGCCCTTCCAGGCACTGTCCTGCCAGGCATACGCGGCGGGGTCGAACGTCCGGGAAAGCTGGTGAACACCCTCGGGCAGGCGCCGCGACCGCGGATCGGGCAGCGGGTGGCCGTCCCCGTCCAGCAGGTAGCCGTAGTCCACATCGCCGTCCCCTGGAGCATCGGGGGCAGTCCACCAGCCCTCCGAGCCCGGCGCCGTTTCCTTTTTCAGCATGGGATACTGCCGGCCGTTGGCCACCAGGATCACCGAACTGGCATCGGGAGCCCAGACATCGAAGCGCTCGGGCCCACCATTAACGAGGGTCATGCCTTTTCTCCATCCACCGGTACGAGCAAAGCCACCGGGTAGGTACCCAGGACGTCAGCCAGTGAAACGGCGCCCGGCCCGTACCCGGCACCGGTGAGTTCGTCCCGCACAGGGACAGGGAGTTCGACGGCGGTGTCCCGCCATCCGCCGTCGGCCGCCAGTCCCGCCGGAAGCCGGGTGGCCAGTGTCATGGCTCCGGGAGTCCCGTCCGCCCCGCGCTGGAACGCGAGCAGGTGTTCTACCGCGGCGCCGGAGGCGGCAACCGGAGTGTAGCCCTGGAACAGTTCCGGCCGGTCGCGGCGGAGCCGAAGCGCCCGGGAGGTGACCAGGAGCTTGCTGCTTTCTGTGCCCGCAGCAGGCAACTGACCGGCGTCGAGCTTTGCCAACTCCTGCTGGCGGAGCTCAAAGTCCACCGGCCGCCGGTTGTCGGGATCCGTCAAGGACCTTTCCCAGAACTCGCTGCCCTGGTAGACGTCCGGGACGCCGGGCATGGTCAGCTGGACCAGCTTGGCGGACACGGAGTTAGACGCGGCGTAGGCGTCAATTTGTGCCACGAAGTCCTCCACCACCTTGGTGACGCGCTGGTCGTCGAACGCAGCGTCCACTGCCGCCTTGACGGAGGACTCGAACTCTTCGTCCGGGTCCGTCCACGTGGTGGAGTTGCCGGCCTCGCGGGCTGCCTTTTCCGCGTAGCCCTGGAGCCGCTCCCTGCTCGCCGGCCAGGCGCCGATGATGGCCTGCCAGAGCAGGTTCTCGTAGGGCCCGTCCGGAATCGGGGCAAGCTCGCGAAGAGTGTTCAGCGTAGCCGTCCACTCCTGCGGCAGTTCGGCAATGACCGAGATTCGGGCCCGGGCATCCTCGCTGCGCTTGGTGTCGTGCGTGGACATGGTGGTCATCGACAGCGGAAGTTCCTCCTGCCGCCGACGCATCCGGTGGTGGAACTCCTCCGGAGAGACGGCGAACTCCGTCGGTTCGGCTCCCACCTCCGTCAGCGTGCCAAGCCGGGTGTAGCGGTAGAACGCCGTGTCCTCCACACCCTTGGCCATCACCATGCCGGAGGTCTGCTGGAAGCGCACCGCGATCGGGTTTGCAGGGTCGAGGAGCAGCGGCAGCAGCGTGCCGACGGCAACCTCCAGCTCGGGCCGGTGCGCCGCCGCAGATTCACAGGCTTCCTTGAGGATGCCGGCGCCCGTGGGCAGGTACGTCCGGTACACCGGGAATGCTGCGATGATTTCCGCGATGGCATCAGCGGCCTGTTCCACGGAAAGCCCGTAGGAATCCGGAACCAGGCGCGCCAGGCGCAGCACCTCGGAGCGCAGGATGCCGTCCGCGATCATCCGCTTGGTGCCACGGATCATCCCGGCGTAGTCAGCGGGAACCGCAGAGCCCCGCAGCTTGGCGTCCAGGTCATCAAGGGCCTGCTCGCCTGCGGGATCAACAAAGACCCGATCCACGTCAGCCAGTGCGTCATAGCCGGTAGTGCCCTCGGTGGCGAAGTCCTGGGGCAGGGCTTCGCCCGGCTCCAGGATCTTTTCCACCAGGACGTAGGCTCCGCCGCTGAGGTCCTTCAGCCAGCGCAGGTAGCCGGCAGGATCCGCCAGGCCGTCCGGGTGGTCAACCCGGAGCCCGTCCACGAGTCCCTCACGGAACCAGCGGCCAACTTCGGCATGGGCTTCCTCGAAGACGTGCGGGGTCTCCACCCGGATCCCGGCCAGCGTGGTAACGGCGAAGAAGCGCCGGTAGTTCAGCTCAGCGTCGGCGCGGCGCCAGTCGATCAGCTCGTAGTGCTGGCGGCTGTGGACCTCCTGGGGGGTGTCGCCGTCGGAATACGTTCCTTCGGCGATCGGGAACCGGTGGTCGTAGTAGCGGAGTTCGCCGTCCTTGACCTCCAGCTTGTCCAGGTCCTCACCGGAGCCGAGCATGGGCAGCCGGATTTTTCCGCCGGCCAGTTCCCATTCGACGTCAAAGGCTTCGGCGTAGGGCGAGCCCTGCCCTTCCTTCAGCAGGGACCACCACCACGGGTTCTGGGCCGGCGTGGCAACGCCCACGTGGTTGGGCACGATGTCCACGAGGACACCCATGCCGTGCTCGCGGGCTGCCTTGGACAGGGCCAGCAGGCCTTCCGGGCCACCCCGGTCCGGATCCACGGCGGAGGGGTCGGTCACGTCATAGCCGTGATCCGAGCCCTGCTCCGCCGTCAGGATGGGGGAAAGGTAGATCCAGTCGACGCCCAGGTCCTTCAGGTACGGGACCTTGTCCGCGGCGTCAAACAGCGTGAAGCTGCGCCGGATCTGCAAACGGTAGGTGGATGCCGGGACCCTCACTTCTCGGTCGCCTTCCGCTCCCCAATCTTCGTGGTTTTCCCTGGCTCAGCCACCATGGGGGTGCTGAGGGATTCGGTCTCGCTGGTGGAGGTCTGCGTGAGCGCAGCGAGGGAAGCAGCGACCGAGTGGTCGGGCTCAACTTCCTCGACGGTGTGGGCGCGCAGGACCACCAGGGACTTGGCCTCGACGGGCAGCGCTTCCCCTGCAGAGACGGGCTCTGTGTCTGCGTTCTGCCCGGCGGTGTCGATGATGACGTCCCAGGCGGGTGCGAACTCATCCGAGGGCAGGGTGAACTTCACGGTGTCGTCATGGGCGTTGAAGTACAGCAGGAAATTGACGTCGGTGATCCTGCGGCCGCGGGTGTCCTTGCCCTGGATGCCGTCGCCGTTCAGGAAGACGCCCACGGACCGGCCAAAGCCGCTGTCCCAGGCTTCCGGCTTCATGATCTCGCCGTCCGGGTCAAGCCATACGATGTCCGGCAGGCGTTCGCCTTCGCCCCGCAGAACGGGCCGTCCATCGAAGAACCGGCTGCGGCGGAAGGTGGGGTGCTTGGCGCGGAGTGCGTTAACCGCTGCCGTGAACTCGATCAGCGGCTGGTCAATGCTTTCCCAGTCGATCCAAGTCAGTTCGGAGTCCTGGCAGTACCCGTTGTTGTTGCCCTGCTGGGTGCGTCCCATCTCGTCGCCGTGCAGGAGCATGGGCACGCCCTGGGAGAGGAGCAGGGAGGCGATGAAGTTCCGCTGCTGGCGGGCCCGCAACGAAAGGACCTCGGGATCGTCGGTGGGGCCCTCGACGCCGCAGTTCCAGGACCGGTTGTGGGATTCGCCGTCGTTGTTGCCCTCGCCGTTGGCCTCGTTGTGCTTCTCGTTGTAGGACACCAGGTCCGCGAGGGTGAAGCCGTCGTGCGCAGTGACGAAGTTGATGGACGCCACGGGACGGCGGCCGGAGTGCTCGTACAGGTCCGCGGAACCCGTAATGCGGGAGGCGAATTCGCCGAGGGTGGCGGGTTCGCCGCGCCAGAAGTCGCGGACGGTGTCACGGTACTTGCCGTTCCACTCCGTCCACTGCGGCGGGAAGTTGCCCACCTGGTAGCCGCCGGGGCCGACGTCCCAAGGCTCGGCGATGAGCTTGACCTGAGAGACAACCGGGTCCTGCTGAATGAGTTCGAAGAAGGTGGACAGCTTGTCCACGTCGTAGAACTCACGGGCAAGGGTTGAGGCGAGGTCGAAGCGGAAGCCGTCCACGTGCATCTCGGTGACCCAGTAGCGCAGGGAGTCCATCAGCAGCTGCAGGGAGTGGGGCTGGCGGACGTTCAGGGAGTTTCCGGTGCCGGTGTAGTCCATGTAGTGCTTCTCGTCGCCCTCCATCAACCGGTAATAGGCGGCGTTGTCGATGCCCTTGAAGGACAGTGTGGGGCCCAGGTGGTTGCCTTCAGCGGTGTGGTTGTACACCACGTCCAGGATGACCTCGATGCCGGCTTTGTGCAGTGAACGGACCATCGCCTTGAAGTCCTGGACCTGCTGGCCGGTGTCACCCGTGGAGCTGTAGGTGTTTTGCGGCGCGAAGAAGCCAATGGTGTTGTAACCCCAGTAGTTGTTCAGGCCCTTGTCCTCCAGGGTGCCGTCGTTAACGAACTGGTGCACGGGCATCAGCTCGATGGCGGTAACGCCCAGCTTCTGCAGGTGTGAGATCACGGCTGGGTGCGCCACGCCGGCGTACGTCCCGCGCTGCTCCTCGGGAATCTCCGGGTGCAGTTGGGTGAGGCCCTTGACGTGGGCTTCGTAGATGACCGACTGGTGGTAGGGAATCCGCAGGTTCTGGTCGCCGTCCCAGTCGAAGAACGGGTTGATGACCACGCCCATCATCATGTGGCTGGCGGAATCCTCGTTGTTGATGGAGTCCGGATCGCCCAGGTTGTACGTAAACAGCGATGGGTCCCAGTCCACTTGGCCGTGGACGGCCTTGGCATAAGGATCCAGCAGGAGCTTGTTGGGGTTAAAACGGTTGCCGGAAGCAGGATCGTAAGGGCCGTGGACACGGTAGCCGTACTTCTGGCCGGGCTGGACCTGCGGGATGTAGCAGTGCCAGACGTAGCCGTCCACCTCGTCAAGCTGGTAGCGGGTCTCCACGCCGTCGTCGTCAAAGAGGCAGAGTTCAACTTTTTCGGCGCGTTCGCTGAACAGGGCAAAGTTGGTGCCGGTTCCGTTGAACGTGGCGCCAAGGGGATAAGCCGATCCAGGCCAGACTTCCATAATGCTCCTCTTTGTGATTCGGCAGCCGAAGGGCATGAGCCCCCTACTGCCGGTGCGAACTAATGCCTACCGTAACGGCTGGGTGTGACTATTACGTTTCCGGACCCCAGAGTTACTAAGCGTGCTTACTTTACCCCAAACATGCGGTAAGGCGTCGGCGATTCCGCCCGCAGCGATCGGCCCGCCGAAGCAGGCGTCCGACGCCGCCCTCCCGGCGCGGCCATGCAGCGCGGCTCCCAGCGCGGCCATGACAGCCCACCGTACCTCCTCTTTTACGCCTAACTTCTGGAAGAGCCCGACGTCGGGACCCGCCTGGGCGAGCAGCGCACCGATGACGCCCGCCAGCACGTCGCCGCTGCCGGCAGTGGCGAGCCAGGGCGTTCCGTCCGCCTGGCTGTAGACGTCCCCGGAGGGTGCGGCCACCAGAGTGGTGGCGCCTTTGAGCAGGACGGTGGCTCCGGTCAGCTTTGCAGCTTGGCAGACGGCGCCGAGGGTTCCGGCTTCCACTGCAGCGCGGTCCACCTCAACTCCCAATCGCTTCAGCAGCGCGGCGAGCTCGCCAGCGTGAGGGGTCAGCACCACATTCGGGGCGAGCGCATCGGGAAGGGCGGGAAGCGCACCGGCATCCGCCACCACAGGCAATCCGGACTCCACGGCGTCACGGGCGCGCTGCAGCTGTTCGTGGTCTTCGGGTCCCATACCGGAGCCCACCAGCCACGCCTGGACCCTGTTTTCAGCCACGGTGCCGGTACTGCACACCACTTCCGGGCAGGACTGCCGGATCAGGTCCGCGACCGCGGGCGGCCCGAGATAGCGCACCATACCGACTCCCGCAGCAAGTGCACCGCGGCATGCCAGGACGGCTGCGCCGGGATAATGTGCGGATCCCGCAACCACTCCCAGGACTCCGCGGGAGTACTTGTGGGCACGGCGGGCAGGATTGGGAAGGAAGCCTGCGATGTCTGCATCCTCGAGCCGCCGCAGGATGCTGCGTTCAAAATTGTCCTCGATGCCAATAGGCACCACTTCTACCCTGCCGGCATAATCTGCGCCGGGATCCGCCAGCAGGCCCGCCTTCGCCGCCCCGAAAGTCACCGTCACATCCGCAGGCAGGACCGGTCCGGACACCTCCCCGGTATCAGCGTCCACACCGCTGGGCAGGTCGCACGC
The DNA here is from genome assembly GCF_059091165.1 of Arthrobacter sp. Hb9-2. Taxonomy (NCBI): domain Bacteria; kingdom Bacillati; phylum Actinomycetota; class Actinomycetes; order Micrococcales; family Micrococcaceae; genus Arthrobacter; species Arthrobacter sp. Hb9-2. The sequence goes on from NZ_JBNHGJ010000005.1 coordinate 23,930, forward strand.
CACCACTAAACCGGGGGCGATGTGTCCATCCCGGGCATCGGCGATGGCCTGGACCAGGTTTGCCGCACTCCCCCACAGCCCGCCTTTCGCACCGGTACCCAACACGGCATCGATCACGACACCGGTGCGCGCCGTCTCTGCGGCAACTTCGCCAAGTGCTGCGTCCGTGAGGTGGCGCACCCGTCCGCCGGCACCTTCAAAAGCAGCCAGGGCCTGGGGATGTGCCGAATCTGCGGTGAGCACCGCCGTCGTACGCATGCCCCTGGCGGTGAGGAAGGCCGCGGCGTAGAGCCCGTCCCCACCGTTGTTGCCCTTGCCGGTGAGCACCACAAGGCTGGAGCCGTAGATCCGGCGGCCGCGGGACTGGTGTTCCCTGACGATGGTGTTGGCCAGCCCATGGGCTGCGCGCTGCATGAGGACGTTTCCCAGGCCGGCAGCCAGAAGGGGCTCCTCGGCGTCCCGGACTTGGGTTCCGGTGTAGGCGCTGATCACGTTTGTCGGTGGCGCGGCGGGCCGGTTCCGGTTCAGCCTTCGGCCAGGACCGTAGCCGTGGCAATGCCGCCGTCGTGGCTGATCGAGAGATGCCAGCGCTTGACGCCCTTGGCCTCGGCGACCGCCAGCACCGTGCCCTTGACCTGGACGGTGGGTCCGTTGTGATCCAGGCCGATCCAGCAGTCCTGCCAGTTCATGCCAGCGGGCGCACCGAGGACCTTGGCCACAGCTTCCTTCGCGGCGAACCTCGCGGCCAGCGAGCGGGTGTTCAGCTCCCGCTCCGCAGGGACGAACAGCCTGTCCCGGAGGCCGGGGGTGCGCTCAAGCTGGCGGCCGAACCGCTCGATGTCTACAACGTCTACGCCTATGCCAACAATCATGCGGCCATTCTACGGTGACACTCCTGGGCTCCCGCGCCGCAGCGCGCTCGACAGGAATGCGTGGTTATTGGGCTCTCAGCTTAATGGCTGCCCTGTAATTCCGGGGGCTCCTGCCGCTGAGGCCAGCAAAAGTCGCGCGAACTGGTCCAAAAAAGCTGAAGCCCCGGGCTCTCTGCCCGGGGCTTCAGCTGTAGATCAGAACCTGCTACTCGACCGTGACGCTCTTGGCGAGGTTGCGGGGCTGGTCCACGTCGTAGCCCTTGGCTGCGGCGAGTTCCGCGGCGAAGATCTGCAGCGGGACGGTGGTCAGCAACGGCATCAGCAGAGTTGGGGTTTCGGGGACGTAGAAGACGTGCTCGGCGTAGGCCTTGACCGCTTCGTCGCCTTCCTCGGCGATGACCAGGGTGCGGGCGCCGCGGGCGCGGACTTCCTGGATGTTGGACACGACCTTGGCGTGCAGCGAGTCGCGGCCGCGCGGGGACGGGACCACCACGAACACCGGCTGGCCTTCATCGATCAGGGCGATGGGGCCGTGCTTGAGCTCGCCGGCGGCGAAGCCCTCGGCGTGGATGTACGCGATTTCCTTCAGCTTCAGCGCGCCCTCGAGGGCCACCGGGTAACCTACGTGGCGGCCCAGGAACAGCACCGACTTCTCGTCAGCCATGGACCGGGCGAGCTCGCGCAACGGCCCTGCGTTGTCCAGGATCTTCTGGATCTTCGCGGGGATTTTGTTCAGGTCCGCGAGGACGTCCTTGATCTGGCCGGAGAAGATGTTCCCGCGCAGCTGTGCCAGATACAGGCCCAGCAGGTACGCGGCGGTGATCTGCGCCAGGAACGCCTTGGTGGAGGCCACAGCAATTTCCGGGCCCGCGTGTGTGTACAGCACGGCGTCGGATTCACGCGGGATGGTGGAGCCATTGGTGTTGCAGATCGAGATGGTCTTCGCGCCCTGCTCGCGGGCGTACCGGACGGCCATCAGAGTGTCCATGGTCTCGCCTGACTGGCTGATCGAGACCACCAGGGTGTTCTCGTCCAGGATCGGATCGCGGTAGCGGAACTCATGCGCGAGCTCCACCTCGGTGGGGATCCGGCACCAGTTCTCGATCGCGTACTTCGCCACGGTGCCGGCGTATGCGGCGGTACCGCAGGCCAGCACGATGATCTTATTGACCTGCTTCAGCCGTTCAACATCGATCCGCAGCTCATCAAGGGTCAGCTTGCCGTTGATGTCCGACCGGCCCAGCAGGGTCTGCGCCACGGCGTCGGGCTGGTCATGGATTTCCTTCTCCATGAACGAGCTGAAACCGCCCTTTTCCGCCGAGGCGGGGTCCCAGTCCACGTGGTATTCCTTGCCCTCGGCCGGGTTGCCGTAAAAGTCCGTGATCTCCACCGTGTCCGCGGTGATCGTCACGATCTGGTCCTGGCCCAGCTCCACGGCGCGGCGGGTGTAGTCGATGAACCCGGACACGTCCGAACCCAGGAAGTTTTCGCCCTCGCCCAGGCCCACCACCAGGGGCGAGTTGCGGCGGGCGGCGACGACGACGTCGGGCTGGTCAGCGTGGACCGCCAGCAAGGTGAAAGCGCCCTCCAGGCGCTGGCAGGCCAGCTCCATCGCGCGGGTCAGGCCGCCGTCGGAGGTGTCCCCGCCCAGCTTGTTCCGGAAGATATCCCCCAGCAGCGCCGCGGCCACCTCGGTGTCCGTCTCGGACAGGAACGTTACGCCCTTATCCAGCAGCTCAAGCTTCAGCTCGGCGAAGTTTTCGATGATGCCGTTGTGGATCACGGCGAGTTTGCCGTCATCTGCCAGGTGCGGGTGCGCGTTCCGGTCCGTCGGACCACCATGGGTCGCCCAGCGCGTGTGGCCGATCCCGGTGACGGTTTCCGGCAGCGGACGGGCCTCCAGCTCGGCGATCAGGTTGCTCAGCTTCCCCGACTTCTTACGGGACTCAATCAAACCCTGGGACACCACAGCGACCCCTGCGGAGTCATAGCCCCGGTACTCCAGGCGCCGCAGTCCCTCCAGGACAACATCCAGCGCACTGTGATTCCCGCCGTTACCAGAACGGCCCACATATCCTACGATTCCACACATAGGCTCAAGACTATCGGCAGGGGTGCCTCGGACTTAAACCAAGCGCTGCCGGGAGCCGCCTCTGTTGCATGCTCGCGGGTGTGAGTGCGCGCCCGCATTTCGCTCTCGGCCGGGCTGGGGGCAGAATCTCTAAAGTGACTGTGCAACGCAATGACGCGAACGGCGAAGGCGTCTCCCCGTTCGTTGAGCTGGACCGGCAGACCTGGTCCCGGCTCGCCGATGAGATGGAACAACCTCTTAATCAGGAGGATATCGACCGTCTCCGCGGCCTTGGCGACCCCCTGGACATCAAGGAGGTCCGGGAGGTTTACCTTCCGCTCTCCCGGCTCCTGCACCTGTATGTTGAGGCCGCCGGCCAGCTTCACGCGGCCACCACCACCTTCCTGGGCGAGCAAACCCAGCGCACTCCGTTTGTCATCGGCGTGGCGGGCTCGGTCGCCGTCGGCAAGTCCACCATCGCCCGCGTTCTCCGCGAAATGCTGCGCCGCTGGCCTGGCACCCCCAATGTGGAACTCATCACCACTGACGGTTTCCTGTACCCCCTGGCTGAACTGAAGCGCCGGCAACTGCTGGAGCGGAAGGGCTTTCCGGAGTCCTACGACCGCCGGGCGCTGCTGCGCTTTGTGAGCGAAATCAAGAGCGGCGCTGAGGAAGTTCGAGCTCCCTGGTATTCCCACGTCACCTACGACATCGTTCCGGGCAAGGAAGTGGTGGTCCGCCGCCCCGACGTGCTGATCGTGGAAGGGCTTAACGTCCTGGCACCGGCACGGCCGCGGCATGACGGCCGGCAGGGGCTGGCCCTGAGCGATTTCTTCGACTTCTCCATCTACGTGGATGCAAAGACTTCCTATATTGAGGAATGGTACGTGGACAGGTTCCGCAAGCTCCGCACCACGGCGTTCGCGCAGCCGGAGTCCTACTTCCACCGCTACGCAGCCCTCTCCGACGAGGAGGCGGAGAGCACTGCCCGGGATATCTGGAAGCGGATCAATGAGCCCAACCTGGAGGAAAACGTCCTCCCCACACGCGGCCGCGCCCAGCTGGTGCTGACCAAAGAAGCGGACCATTCGATCCGCCGCATGCTCCTTCGGAAGGTTTAGCACAGGTGTGCTACCAGTGCACTCCGTCTGAAGCTTCCGGGCAGACGGCGACCAGCCGGCGCACCTTCGCCCGCTTCCTAGCGGCCGGGGCAGGACTCACTGTCCTGGCTGCCTGCACGCCGGAGGCACCCGGGGCGGCGGCGCCGTCGTCCGGCACGCCTTCTGCTTCACCTTCGCTGTCTCCGTCGTCCTCCGCATCCCCCATTCCGACGCCGGAACCCACGACGGCGGCTCCCCCGCCTCCGGAACCGTCCCCGACGCCGTCGCCCTCCTCGGCTTTGCCGCGGCAGTTCTCCCTCACCGACCCTGCCAGCCCCTGGCTGGTGGTCAACAAGCACCGGCCGCTGATCCCGGCAGATTATGTCCCGGCTGACCTGGTACGGCCGGCCGTGGGCATGACCGTCTCCGGCGAGGCGGCCCTGCTGAACAGTACGACGGCGGCCGCGGCCGAGGCGATGTTCGCGGCGGCCGCGGGGGACGGGGTGGCCATGGTGCTGGCAAGCGGGTACCGCTCCTACGGCACACAGGTGGCCACCTACAACGGCTATGTTGCCTCGCGCGGCCAGGCCGACGCCGACACGGCAAGCGCCCGGCCCGGATACTCGGAGCACCAGACCGGCTGGGCCTTTGACATCGCCGACGGCGGGGGTGTGTGCGGTTTCCAACCGTGCTTCGCGGACCAGCCTGCGGCCATATGGGCGAAGGCGAACGGACACCGGTTCGGGTTCGTGGTGCGCTACCCGTGGATGTTCCACCCGATCACGGGGTACTACTACGAGCCGTGGCACCTGCGCTACATTGGCGTGGACGCCGCGACCGACATGGCTGCGCGTGGTATTTTCACGCTGGAGGAGTACTTCGGCGTGGGGGCGGCGCCGGGGTATCCCTAATGCGATGCGCTAGCTTGGTTCCTATGCTGACTGGATTCAAGAATTTCATTATGAAGGGCAATGTTGTTGACCTTGCCGTCGCCGTCGTTATTGGAACCGCCTTTGGCGCGGTAGTGACGGCCCTTGTGAATAAGGTACTCATGCCTTTCATTGCCGGGCTGACAGGTTCGCCGAACTTCGACAGCTTCGCAAAAGTGAACTTCAACGGCAACTTCATCGAGTTTGGCGTGCTGCTGACTGCCATCGTGAATTTCCTGCTGGTTTCCGCGGCGATTTACTTCGTTGTGGTGATGCCGATGAACCTCATGATCGAGCGCCGCAACCGCAGGCTGGGAATCGGCCAGGACGTGAAAAAGGAGTCTGCAGAGGATCCGCAGATCGCGCTGCTGACCGAGATCCGGGACGCGCTGACAAGCCGCACCCCCTGACGCGTTGAATAACGCCAGCGGCCCGTCTCCTTATGGAGGCGGGCCGCTTTGCTGTTAAGGGACCTATTCGGAGATGAGTTCCAAAGCGAGCTCTGCCCGGACCACCTGGGCAAGGTGTTCGGCAATGGACTGGGCGGTCTCTTCGTCGGCAGCCTCAACCATCACGCGCACCACAGGCTCAGTACCGGAGGGGCGGAGCAGGACGCGGCCGGTATCGCCCAGCGCGGCTTCCGCGGACGCCACAGCCTGAGCGAGGACCTCGTTCCTCTTCACTCCGGCGCGCTCCACACCCTTGACGTTGATGAGGACCTGGGGAAGCTTGGTCATCACCGTGGCGAGTTCCTTGAGCGGCTTTCCGGTCAGGGCAATCTGGGCTGCGAGCTGCAGTCCGGTGAGCACGCCGTCCCCGGTAGTGGCGTGGTCGGCGAAAATTACGTGGCCGGACTGTTCTCCGCCCAGGTTGAAGCCGCCGTCGCGCATTTCCTCGAGGACGTAGCGGTCCCCCACTGCGGTTTCGCGGATGCTGATGCCCGCTTCGCGGAGCGCGATCTTCAATCCGAGGTTGCTCATAACAGTTGCCACCAGGACATCGTCCCTGAGCTTGCCTGACGCCTTCAGCGCCACGGCGAGGATGGCCATGATCTGGTCGCCATCCACTTCGTTGCCCTCGTGGTCCACGGCGAGGCAGCGATCTGCGTCGCCGTCGTGGGCGATTCCCAGGTTGGCGCCGTACTTGACGACGGCCTCCTTCAGGGGACCCAGGTGGGTGGAGCCGACGCCGTCGTTGATGTTGTGGCCGTCCGGGTCAGCACCGATCACAATGACGTTCGCGCCGGCGTCCTTGAAGACCTGGGGCGAGCAACCGCTGGCAGCACCGTGGGCGCAGTCCAGAACCACCGTGAGTCCGTCCAGCCGGTGCGGCAGGGTCTGGAGGAGGTGGACGATGTAGCGGTCCTCCGCGTCCGAGAAGCGCTGGATTCGTCCCACATCGGCGCCGACCGGGCGCACTGCCTCCTTGGACATCTGCGCCTCGATGGCGTCCTCCACCTCGTCCGGGAGCTTCTGGCCGCCGCGGGCGAAGAACTTGATGCCGTTGTCGGGCGCAGGGTTGTGGGAGGCTGAGATCATGACGCCGAAGTCAGCGTCCAGGTCCGCCACGAGATAGGCCGCCGCCGGAGTGGGGAGGACGCCGGCGTCGTAAACGTCAATGCCGGAGCTCGAGAGTCCGGCCTCCACCGCCGCGGCAATGAATTCACCGCTTGCCCGCGGATCGCGGGCTACGACGGCGCGCGGCCGGGACCCGTTGGATTTGCGGTCATGGCCGAGTACGACGGCGGCCGCCTGGGCCAGCTGCATAGCGAGCTCCGCAGTCAACAGACCGTTCGCCAGCCCCCGGACACCATCAGTTCCAAATAATCTAGACACCGGTCAAGTCTAGAGGATGGGGCGGGCGACACCTGCGTAGGTGGCTTATCCTCACCGCTTCTACTTGCTGAGTACCTGCCTTTGAGCAGGGGCAATTACTGGGACTACTTGGTTCTTTTCGCCGTTACCTGTCTTTGCTGAAAAGCCTCGTCATCCGCATTTTGCCGCCCGTACGATCCATGCATGACACCTAGCTATGGGGGCTTGGCGCTCGAAATTGTTGTACCGGTCTACAACGAAGAAGCGGTACTCGAAACCAGCATCATAAGGCTCGCCGAATATCTGACGCACGAAATGCCGTCGACGTGGAAAATCACCATCGCCGATAATGCAAGCACCGATCGGACTCCGGTGATTGCCGCTCGCCTTAGCGAGCACATGCCGAACGTTGAATATCGCCGTCTTGAGGTTAAGGGCCGCGGACTCGCGCTAAGAGATGCTTGGGGCGCTTCAGATGCGAAAGTCCTCGCCTATCTGGACGTCGATCTTTCCACCGATCTTGCAGCGTTACCACCGCTGGTTGCGCCCTTACTTTCGGGACACTCCGACATTTCCATAGGCACGCGACTGGGCCAAAGCTCGCGCGTGAGTAGAGGTCCGAAGCGGGAATTCATATCCAGGTCTTATAACTTCCTGCTCCGGCGGACCATGCAAGTGCGCTTTTCGGATGCTCAGTGCGGGTTTAAGGCAATTCGGGCCGATGTTGCCAAACGGCTTCTCCCCCATGTGGAGGATAATGGCTGGTTTTTCGACACCGAACTGCTGATCATTGCCGAGCGTTCCGGACTCCGTATTCACGAAATCCCGGTCGACTGGGTGGATGATCCTGACAGCCGGGTGGACATCAAACAGACTGCTATCGACGACCTTCGCGGTATGGCTCGCGTTGCTGGTTCTTTGGTCAAGGGCGTGATTCCCGTTCAGGCGATTTACGCCGAACTGGGACGTCGCCCCATTGTGCCCGTGGACCGACCCAGCTTCTTTGGCCAGGTGCTGCGCTTTGGCGTTGTTGGCGTAGTTTCGACGCTGGCTTTCGCACTTCTATATCTCGTTTTCCAAGCTCGGTTCGGCTCTCAAGAGGCAAACTTCTTAGCCCTGCTGCTAACTGCTGTTGGCAACACGGCTGCGAACCGGCGATTCACGTTCGGCATCAGCGGCACCGAGAAGCTGTTCACGCACCAGTTCCAAGGCTTGATCGTCTTTCTCCTGGCCTGGAGCATGACCTCCTCTTCGTTGTTGCTGCTGCACAGCTTGCAGCCCGAGGCGGCACCTAGGACAGAACTTTTGGTTCTGACCGCTGCGAACGTTCTCGCCACGCTGATGCGGTTTGTCCTGCTGCGGCTCTGGGTCTTCCGGGTGCGGCGGAACCGCGAAATGTCTGCAGTGTTGGCTCTGCGTCCCGCAGGGGAGCCGGTGCGGTGAGCGTGGCCGAGGCGAGCCGGGCAGCGGCTCCTGTAAAAGACGGTGCTCTTCGCAATGCCGTGACGTGGGAAAGGACCGGCTTGGCCGTCCTACTAACCGCTACCACTGCATCGTTCCTTTGGGGGCTGGACCGCAACGGCTGGGCCAATCCCTACTACTCAGCGGCCGCGCAAGCCGGATCCCAAGACTGGAAGTCATTTTTCTTTGGATCCTTCGAATGGGGCAACCTTATTACTATCGACAAGACGCCTCTGAGCACTTGGGTATCGTCTTTATCTGTTCGGCTCTTTGGCCTTAACAGCTGGTCGCTTCTTATACCACAAGCAGCCATGGGGATCGCAACAACATACCTCGTCTATCGGCTACTCTTGCGTGCTTTTGGAGCCGCTCCTGCCTTACTAGGTGGTTCTATCTACGCTGCCACCCCGGTCGTTTTCTTGATGTCGAGGTTCAACAACCCGGACCCGTTGATGGGTCTCTTGATGGTCGCCGCGGTCTACCTCACCGTAGAAGCATCAAGAAACGGACGTTTACGTGCATTTGCACTTGCTGGCATATTGCTTGGACTAGCCTTTATGGCCAAACAGGCGCAGGCACTAATAGTTGTGCCTGCCCTGTCTCTTGCCGTGATTACGCTAGGTACAGGCAACATGGGAGCCCGAGTTAAACGCCTCTCAACTGCCGCTGTATCGCTTATCGCTACCGGCTCCGCCTGGCTACTAGCAGTAGAAATCACGCCTGCTTCCGAACGGCCGTACATAGGTGGATCTTGGACCAACAGCGCTCTCGAGCTAACCTTCGACTACAACGGACTCGGCCGTTTCATTCAAGTACCCATCACCGTCACCGGCGACAGGCCTCAATCCAGCAACGACGAATTGGCGCCGTATAATGGCGGGCTATCACGAATGTTCGATGGTAACTTCGCCCCTGAAATAGCCTGGCTTCTTTTCCCGTCCATAGGACTAGTCATTGTGCTTATGGCACTAAACCGCACCCTGTCGCTCAACCAGCACCAAAAGATCATTACGGCTATCGCTGTTGTGTGGTTTGCAACGGCACTCCTAATCCTTTGCTTCATGGGAACGGCGATTCATACTTATTACACCTATTCGCTTGCAACTCCCATCGCTCTTGTACTTCCGATTGGTCTCTATGTCATGTGGCAACGGCGGAACAGGCCGATTCTCAGGCTGACGGGAGCAGTCTTGATCGGTGCCACCGCATACATGACGATTAGGATATTCAACTACAGCGATGAATGGCCCTTATGGTTCCGCGTGATAGTGACTGTCAGTGGAACCGCCGCGGTAGCCGGCTGGATGTGGAGCAAATCATCGGTTGCGAAGCGCGCCACGCTTGCAATTGTGGCTTGCACTCTTTTGATTGGTCCGGTGGGCGCTAACAGTTACACCTTGTCGATCCCACAGAAAGGCACAAACCCGCAGTCTGGTCCCATCGCCAATGATCCCAGAGCAATATCACGAAATTTAGAGCGTGTTAGGACCGGGAATCCAGCCTGGGCACTCCAAACGGCGTACGGCGCAGCACCTGCGGAAGCCTACTTGGATCTAATGCGCGAAACGGCAGGCTCCCAAGATTGGGCCGCAGCGACCTACCCCGCGCAGAACGCAGCTCTATACCAACTGGAATCTGGGCGCCCGGTAATTCCGCTAGGTGGCTGGCTCGGGACCGACCCCGCACCGACGCTGGGCAAATTCAAAGAACTAGTACGCGAGCACAGGATTGGCTACTTCATCTGGCAGCAGGATCTGCTGGACCGAGGGGAACTTAGTCAGGAAACAATCGACATATCGGGTTGGGTCGCGGAAAACTTCGAGGAGCGGAATGTTGACGGTGTCAGATTCTACGATCTACGGGGATAGCCCGGTCAAGGCTGCCTTCTTCCAGCTGGTCAAGTCGACCAACGAGACTGCAAGGTTCAGGGTCCGTTTTCTGTGGCGGGGCAGCGCAGCTGACCCGCCATGGGAGAGGCCAGCACTGCTGTTCCTCTTGCTTGCTAACACAGTTCTCTATAGCTGGAACCTAAGTGCAAACGGTTGGGCGAATTACTTCTACTCGGCAGCTGTCCAGTCTGGAACTATGGATGCCCAGGCATTCTTTTTCGGTTCCTCAGACTGGGGTAACTCGATTACGGTTGATAAACCCCCATTGAGTCTGTGGCTGATGGGGGTTTCAGTCAGGCTATTTGGTTTTAGTCCAGCAGGGATGCTCCTCCCGCAGGTCGCATTGGGCGTGGGCACGACGCTGCTGATCTATCTCATCCTCAAACACTGCGTTTCGGGTATTGCTGCGCTGCTGGCTTCCATGGTCTTTTTCACTACCCCCATAGTCACTTTGATGTCGCGTTACAATAACCCCGATCCACTCATGCTGTTCTTGATGACGGGGGCGGCATGGTTCGTGGTAAAAAGCATCTGCACCGGCCGCGGCCGGTGGTTCATTGTTGCGGGCGGTTTTCTCGGGCTAGCGTTCATGACGAAACAACTTCAAGGGTTGCTCTGTGTACCGGCTTGCGGTATGGCCTATCTGTTTCTAGGCCCGACAAGCTGGGCGTTGAGACTTCGAACAACAATCGCAGCAATTGGAGCACTAGTCGTTTCTGGTGGGTTGTGGATGACTATCGTTGATTCAATTCCCGCAGAAAGTAGACCATATGTCGGAGGGTCGCCCTCTGACAGCGTATGGGAGTTAACAGTCGGCTACAACGGCATTGGCCGGATTCTGGGCGGCGCGGAAGTGCCGAAAACGATGGCTGTTCCGAGCCATTACACCACGGCGGACAGCGATGCCGGGCTCCTGAGGTTGCTCAACGCCAATTACAATCAGGAAGCATCTTGGCTGCTCTTCGGAACTCTATTGGCAGCAGTCGTCCTCGTCACTCGCTGGAAAAAACTGCCGAAGACGGCCGGGTTCCGTACGCTGGTGGTTATCTCAGTGGGATGGTTGGTGACGGCATACGTACTGTTGAGCTTCATGGGCGATCAAATCCATACGTACTACACTGCGGCGCTGGCGCCACCTCTCGCTTTGACTGTAGGAATGTTTACCGATGAGCTCATTCGAAACTCCACAGAGAAAATGGTTCGTCTAGTCGGATCCGTAGTGGCGTTGAGCATGTTGATTACGTCTTGGCTCATCTTAGGGGGCCTTACTGAGTGGCCCATTTGGCTGCCAGGGGTGATCCTGGTTTTAGGCATCCTTGGCCTATCGGCCTTAGCGATCAAGCCCCCCACGATCAAAGTTGAACTGGTCGCTGCCTGCCTACTCCTCGTGTCAGTCTTGTGCGGACCGGTGATGACTTCGGTCCATAACGTGACCGTAGCGTTCAGCGGTTCCAATCCGTGGTCGGGAGTCCCTTCCAAAAACCCTGCTGCCATCAGCCACATGCTGGAAGCAATGCAAACCAACGAACTCACGTGGGGACACGACATCGCGTTCGGAAGAGACCCTGATTGGCAAGTAATCGACGCCCTAAAAGAAACCACTTGTACATGGGCAGCGGCCAGCTATGCCAGCCAGACAGCGGCGCGTCTTCAACTTGAATCGAATCGCCCTGTCATGCCATTAGGCGGCTTTGCAGGCCTAGACCCGTCACCCACAGTGGAGGAATTTGCGGCCAGAGTTTCAGAAGGAGAGATATGCTACTTCATTCAACAAGAAGCCTTCGTTGCAGTTCAAGAAACGAACTCAGAAAGTGCGGCAATATCGAGGTGGGTCCACAACAATTTCTCTTCGGAAAGGCTCGGTAGCACGACCGTCTATTTATTAAAGAGGGAATAAAAGTTCAGCAGTCGCAAAAAGCCCGTCCCGCCAATGGCGGGACGGGCTTCTGTGTAAGCGGATTTAGCGCTTGGAGTACTGCTGAGCCTTACGGGCCTTCTTGAGGCCAGCCTTCTTACGCTCGATGACGCGGGCGTCACGTGAGAGGTAGCCGGCCTTCTTCAGGGTGGCGCGGTTGTTCTCGACGTCGATCTCGTTCAGCGAACGGGCGATGCCGAGGCGCAAGGCACCGGCCTGGCCGGAAATGCCACCGCCGTGGATACGGGCGATAACGTCGTAGGCACCTTCGAGATCCAGGATCTTGAAGGGCTCGTTGACGTCCTGCTGGTGCAGCTTGTTCGGGAAGTAGTTGTCCAGCGCGCGGCCGTTGATGGTCCACTTGCCGGAGCCGGGAACAACGCGAACGCGTGCAACGGCTTCCTTGCGGCGACCAACAGCTGCGCCGGCAACGGTCAGTGCCGGGCGCTCCTTCTTCGGCGCAGCGGCGTCAGCAGCTGAGCTTTCAGAGGTGTAGCTGGTCAGGGTTTCCTCAGCCTCAACGGCTTCGGTGGTCTCTTCGTTCTGAGCCACGATTCTCCTTGTATAGATAAGTTGTTTGGTGGCCAGGACTACTGGGCGACCTGGGTGATTTCGAAAGTCTTGGGCTGCTGGGCGGCGTGCGGGTGCTCAGCACCGCGGTACACCTTCAGCTTGCCCAGCTGCTGGGCAGCGAGGGAGTTCTTGGGGAGCATGCCCTTGATGGCCTTCTCAACGGCGCGGACCGGGTTGGATTCCAGCAGTTCCGCGTAGTTGACGGAGGTCAGGCCGCCCGGGTAGCCGGAGTGGCGGTAAGCGCGCTTCTGCTCCAGCTTGGCGCCGGTGAGGGCAACCTTTTCAGCGTTGATGATGATGACGAAGTCGCCCATGTCCATGTGGGATGCAAAGGTGGCCTTGTGCTTGCCGCGCAGCAGGATTGCGGTCTGGCTCGCGAGACGACCAAGGACAACGTCTGTGGCGTCAATGACGTGCCACTGGCGGTTGATATCGCCGGGCTTCGGGGTGTACGTACGCACGGTGTTTGCCTCGTTCTTATTCTGGCGTTCTGGTTTAGGTGTCACTAGCTCGTGCACCTACTATCTATGCGCTACCGGAACAGAGGTGAGGGCTCTATGTAACCAGTCATCCTGTGGTTCCGAATGTGCACGTTGAGGAGTCATCCTGCAACCGGATTCTCAGCGGGCACGCACCATCGGAATAGGACACGCACAACGACTACCAAGATTAGCGTGTTAAGGGGTTCAGGGTCAAAATGGGGTAACCGGAGGCCGTTTCAGCACCTGCCGGCCTGACGGACGCAGGGGGTCGCAGTGTTTGCAACAAGTAATGGGGGTTCTGCCGACTGGCTCCTGGTCGTTGGCGCCGCCATCTTGGGCTTGGTCCTCTCCCCTGTCGCAGAAGTACTCATCGCCAAGCATCTTCCCCGATTGGGCGCCCTTCCCAACCGTCACGCCCGGATCACGACGGCGACACTTACCGGCCTCGCGTGCGCGGCCTTTAGTTTGCGGTTTGGAATGGGTCTCGCCCTGCCGGCTTTTATATTCCTGGCAGCGCTTGGCGTACAGCTTGCCCGCATCGACGTCGCACTGCATTTGCTGCCCAACCCGCTCGTATTAATGCTACTCGCGGGCGGTTTCTTTCTTTTCTTGATGCCGGGCCTATTAAATAAGCAGGCTGATGACCTCCTGCGTTCGGTACTAGGGTCCGTCATTATGTTTGTTGGCTACCTCGTTTTGGGGCTAATTTCCCCCGGCGCCATCGGGATGGGCGACGTGAAGCTTGCGGCACCCGTCGGCCTTTACCTTGGGTACCTAGGCTGGAGTCAACTGCTCTATGGCGGACTCCTGGGCTTTATCCTAAACGGCCTCGTCACGATACTGGTCCTGGGCAGAAAAGGCCGGAACAAAGCCACAGAGGTGGCCCACGGCCCCTCGATGCTCGGCGCCACGGCGGCTGCCGCCCTCTTCCTCACCTAGCTCCCTGAGCGATCTTTCGGGCTCTGGCTCGGTCAAGCGCGCCTCAGGTCCAAGTAGTAGGCCCGTGTACTTGCTTTCCTTTCTAAGTACTGCCCCCGCCTTTCAAGTACGTACTTTTGGCATCCTTGGAAAAAGTCGAGTACTACTACGCATTGTTGCCCTTGCCGCCGAATGACAATCTCTTCTTAGCGAAGTCCAGCCGCTAAGGATTTATGGGGGCAGCTGGAAATTCGTTGAAATCAACTCACCATTTCACCGAATTAAAGGAAACTACAATGACTTCTCTTATGGTCTCGATGATGGCTTTTGTTGCTGGCATCAAGGATCGGTTCGAATCCGAAAAGGGCGCAACGGCCACCGAGTACTCACTGCTCGTCGGCCTTATCGCCCTCGTCATCGTCGCTGGCGTGACGCTGTTTGGCACTAACCTTCAGACCTTCTTCAGCAGCCTGGCCATGAGGGTCGGCGGCTGGTGACAGCACGTATCAACCAAAAGGACCACGCCATGTCTCGAATCAATGATTCCCTTCACGAACTCGTCATCGCTTTGCGGGCCATCTTTTCCCACGAAAAGGGCGCTACGGCGACAGAGTACTCGCTCCTTGTGGGTTTGATCGCCTTGGTGATCGTTGCCGGAGTAACCCTTTTCGGAACCAACCTCCAAACCTTCTTCAGCAGCCTCGCAACAACTGTGGGCGGCTGGTAGGTCAATAGGAAACGGTGTGCCGTGCTCACAAAAGGCGCGGCACACCGCACTTAAAGCCCACGCTGCAACCGTCGAGGGGGACCCGTTGAAACGCAGCCATAAAACTCGGAAACACGACGAGCAAGGCGCAGTGGCCGTCGAGTTCGCCCTCGTCGCCCCGATCTTGGTCGCGATGATTATCGCCATCGTCGAATTTTCTAACGCTTACAACGTTCAGGTGTCCGTTACTCAGGCTTCACGTGAAGCGGCCAGGACTATGGCAATCACAAAGGACGCGGCGAAGGCAACTGCTGCCGGTAAGGCAGGTGCGCCCTCAATCAATGCTTCGCTCTTGACGTTCGACTACTCAGCAGCGACGTGCCCCGCTGCAACCCCAACCGCGAACGCTGTCGTAACCGTCAAGTACAGCGGCTCATCACTGACCGGATTTTTTGGGTCCACTCTCACAGTCTCAGGCAAAGGGGCCATGCAATGCGGCGGTTAATCACCAGGGTTAGGCGTGCACGATCAGGTGAACGCGGAGCGGCCGGGGTAACGGTTGCTGTCATGATGCTTGTTCTCATCGGTGCCGGCGCAATGGCAGTTGACGTCGGGCAGATATACGCCGAACGCGCCCAGCTGCAAAATGGCGCCGACGCAGGCGCCCTGGCTGTGGCGCTAAGTTGCAAACAGGGGACCTGCAATTCAGCCTTGGCGAATGGCCTGGCCAACTCCAATTCGAACGACGCCGCCAGCACCGCGGCCGTCGATCTCACTGTGCCCGGACTAGTCACTGTCACCACATCGACGAAGAATGGCTCATCGAGTTTTCTGACGAACTTTTTCGCTTCGGCGATCAATGCCGGCCCAGTCACGGTTGGCGCTCAGGCGACGGCCGGGGCGGGAGTGCCAGGAAGCGGATCGGGCTTCCCCTTGGCTTTGTCGGACAACTGCTTCAATCTAGCCTCCGGTAGCCAGACTGCCGAAGTACAAAAGATGTCCTACAAGCCTGGGGGTACATGCACAGGTCCGTCCGGAACGCAGATTCCCGGTGGATGGGGCTGGCTCGACGAAAGTTCACCGTGCAACGCCATTACTCATGTTGGCACCAATGACATGGGCTCAGACCCTGGCAACAATCCTCCTAGCGGCTGCGCAACCATTCTTGATAACTGGAAGACCACGCTGCTGGCCGGTGGAGAAGTCAAAGTCCCATTTCCAGTCTTCGATGTCGCCACCGGCAACGGCCAAAACGGCTCCTTCCACATCATCGGCTACGCCTCTTTCAAGATCTGGGGTTGGAAGTTTGGCAACAACGGAGTCTACGAGTTCCGTAACACTGCCAGCGACCCGGGGATGAACAGCTCCCTGGCCTGCAGCGGCGGCAATGACCGCTGCATCATTGGTCAATTCGTCAAGTTCACTGCTATTGGGTCCGGAAGCATTGTCCCCGGCGGTGTGGACCTGGGCACTTCGGAAATTCGACTCATCAAATAGTTCCACCAAAGGGGAAAGTAATGAAAGCACGCCTACTGGGAGGCATTGCCGCATTGGTTGTCGCAATCATAGGCACGGTCCTTCTTTTCAATTACGTGCAAGGCGCGGACCGCCGCGCTTTGGCGAACACGGAAACTCAGGACGTCCTGGTTGTTAAACAGGAGGTGCCGGCCGGAACGCCGGCCAGTCAGCTCTCTCAATACGTCATCACGAAACCCGTCCCGCGCACTGCCGTCGCAGCTGACGGGGTCCAGGACCTGGGGGCGCTCGGTTCAATGGTCACCTCAGTGGCCCTCGTTCCTGGCGAGCAACTGCTAAACAGCCGACTGGTCGATGCGAACGCATATCTCGGTCCGGCGCGGGTCGCGGTGCCTGCCGGACTGCAGGAGATCACCCTCCGGCTCGGAATCGAACGAGTGGTAGGCGGCAAAATCCAGGCCGGCGACACGGTAGGGGTCTTTATCTCCATGGCTGACGCCGGCGGTGCAAGCGGGACGCAGTTAATTTTCCACAAGGTATTGGTCACGGCGGTGCAGTTCAGTTCGGGGGCGGCCGCTCAAACTCAGGCCCAGGCCACCCAAGCCAGCTCCACGGGGTCTTTGAACGCCGACAAGGACGCACAGACCTCCAGCGATTCCTATCTGGTCACTTTCGCGCGGAACGCCGTGGACACCGAGAAGCTGGTGTATGCGGCCGAGTTCGGAAAGATCTACCTGTCCAAAGAGCCAGCTGATGCCACAGAGGGCACCAACGGCGTTGTCAATCAGACAAAGGTATTCAAATGAGCCGCTTCATTTTGATTTCCCCGTCCGTGGACTACGAGCGAAAGGTTCGGGCATCAGTGGCTCCGCTGAGCGGATCACTGCAGTTCTTCCAGGCCGCATACCTGCCCGAGTCCCCGGATGACATCCTTCGGCAGCAGGCTGGCGAACCGCCAGAAGTACTGATCCTTGGGCCGGGTTTGCCCCGGGACGAGGCCCTCAAGTTCGCGGCCGTGATGGATCTCCAGTACCCGGAAATCAGCATCGTGCTGGCGGCGGACGACGACGGAGAACTTGCCTTGAACGCGATGCGGTCGGGCATCAGAGACCTCATTCCACCTTCCGCTGACACGGATCAGGTCCGCGCTTTAGTAGAGCGTGCGAGTCTGGCAGCCGCGGGACGACGGCGCGGACTCAGTCCCAACACCGCGGAGCGGCCAACTACCGAAGGCGGACGGGTGGTGGCGGTAATGTCGCCGAAGGGCGGCGTTGGCAAGACCACGATCGCGAGTAACCTGGCCATCGGGCTGGGGCAGATAGCTCCGATGAGCGTAGTGGTGGTGGACCTCGATCTTCAGTTCGGCGACATTGCCAGTGGCCTGCTGTTAGACCCTGATTTCACTATCACCGACGCCGTGGTGGGAGCAGCGAGCCAGGACGCCATGGTCCTCAAGACGTATCTGTCTCTTCATCCCGGAAACATCTACGTCTTGTGCGCCCCTCGCAACCCCATCGAGATGGACAGGATCACGGGAGATCACGTAAGCCACCTGCTGCGTCAACTGCGGGCTGAATTCCAGTATGTAGTGGTGGATACAGCCCCAGGACTTGGTGAGCACGTCCTGGCAACCCTCGAGCAGGCCACGGATGCAGTTTGGGTTTGTGGCATGGACATCCCCAGCATCCGCGGTCTGAGGACGGGATTCCAGATTCTCTCGGAACTTGATCTCCTCCCTGACAACAGGCATGTTGTCCTCAACATGGCCGACCGCAAAACTGGCCTCACCGTCCAGGACGTGGAAGCCACAATCGGCGCTCCCGTTGATATCGTGCTCCCCCGTTCGCGGACAGTTCCCTTTTCAACAAACAAGGGTGTTCCTCTCCTGCAGGACGGAAGCAGGGACCCTGCAGCCAAGGGCCTCAGACATCTGGTTGAGCGCTTCAAACCAAACTGGGAAGCCCCCCGTAAGAAGCTCCACCGAAGGGCGGTAGTGCAGTGACACTCTCAAATCGATTTGCCAAGCTGCGCTCCGACGGAACGAGCGCCGATGTAGTCGCGCCAGTATCCTCGGTTCCGCAGGTCCCCGCAGCTACCCTCAGCGCTTTGCAGCAAGCACAAGCGGCTGAACAGTCTCAGGCTTCCACCCACGTGGAGCTCACCGAGGGTAGTGCAAGCGAAGCGCTGGCTGGGCTTAAGGAGCGGGCGAGCCAGGCTTTGTATGAGCGGCTAGGTTCCCGGATTACTGACTCCTCCTTGGAAGAAACTGAGCTCCATCAGTTCGTCAAGGATGAGCTGAGGGCCGTCGTCGATGAAGAACAGGTTCCGTTGTCGCAGGGGGAACGCCAGCGACTGACCCGCGAGATCATTGACGACGTCCTCGGCCACGGCCCCATGCAGCGCTACCTGGACGACTCAAGCGTCACCGAAATTATGGTGAACCGAGCGGACCAGATTTACGTGGAACGCCAAGGCCAGCTGTTCCTCACAGATACCAAGTTCACAAGCGAAGATGCCTTGCGGCGAGTCATCGAGCGCATCGTGACACGAATTGGCCGTCGGATCGACGAATCTTCCCCTTTGGTCGACGCCAGGCTCCCCGACGGTTCACGTGTCAACGCAATCATCCCGCCGTTGGCGGTAAACGGGGCTTCCCTGACGATTAGAAAGTTCTCACGAGAAGCGCTCACGGTTGAGAAACTTATTGGTTTCGGAAGCCTTTCCCCCGAGATGGCCGAGCTCCTCAGAGCATGTGTGCTGGCCAAGATGAATATCATCGTTTCCGGCGGTACCGGCACTGGCAAAACCACGATGTTGAACGTTCTGTCTTCCTTCATCCCGGCTTCGGACCGGATCGTGACTATTGAGGACGCAGTCGAGCTGCAGCTTCAACAGGATCACGTTGTCAGGCTCGAAAGCCGGCCGGCCAACATCGAAGGAAAAGGCGAAGTTTCAATTCGCGACCTGGTCCGCAACTCGTTGCGTATGAGGCCTGACCGGATCGTCGTGGGAGAAGTCCGTGGAGGTGAGTCGCTGGACATGCTTCAAGCAATGAACACCGGCCATGACGGCTCGATTTCAACTGTTCACGCGAACTCTCCACGAGATGCCGTGGCCCGGTTGGAAACCCTCGTGCTGATGGCCGGCATGGATCTTCCGTTGCGGGCAATTCGCGAGCAAATTGCTTCGGCGGTGAACCTCATCGTTCACATCTCCAGGCTCCGGGACGGATCCCGACGGGTGACTCATGTGACCGAAGTCCAGGGCATGGAAGGAGACATCGTGACCCTTCAGGACGCCTTCGTCTTCGACTACTCAGCAGGCATTGACGCCAATGGTCGCTTCTTGGGGAAGCCAATTCCGACAGGGGTCCGGCCACGCTTTACAGACCGGTTCGAGGAACTGGGCATCAAGATTTCTCCAGCTGTGTTCGGTGCCCAGGCAGTCAGGAGCCGGTGATGGCGGTACCGGAGGACTCAGTCGCACCTATGGTTCTGGGAGTGCTGTTGATTTTTGCAGCCGTCATCCTACTGTTCACAGTGGTCCTTAAGTCCAAGCACGTAATTCCGATGGAAAGACGCCGTCCGGACGTCGCGGCCGCTGCTTCCAGGCTCACCCTTCTCACCGATACCGCCGTCGGCGCGATCAACAAGAGACTGAAAGGGAAGAACGACTTCCTGGTCAGTCGGGAACGGCTCGAGCGCGCCGGGCTGAAGGCCCAGCCGGCGGATTTCCTCTTGATGATGGGGGCAGGCGCAGTGGCCGGCGCCGTTCTTGCCTTCTTGTTGGGCGGCCTTTTCTTCGCACTGCTGGCACTCGCGGTCGTCCCCGCGGCCATGCTCGCCTATCTCTCTGTGTTGACGTCGAGACGCAAAGGCAAGTTCGACGAACAGTTGCCCGATACGCTGCAGATGTTAACCGGCAGTATGCGTGCCGGCCACAGCCTCCTCCGCGCCATCGATGCGTCAGCACGCGAGTCCGATGCGCCAATGTCTGAAGAGCTAAGCCGAATTGTCAACGAGACCAGGATCGGCCGGGACCTCGGCGAATCGATGATGGATGTCTCCGCACGGACCGGCAGCGAAGACTTCGCTTGGATCTCACAAGCGATCGAAATTCACCGCGAGGTTGGTGGAGATCTGGCGGAGGTATTGGATCATGTTGGCGAAACTATCCGCGACCGAAACCAGATCCGCCGGCAGGTAAAAGCCCTGAGTGCCGAAGGAAAAATGTCCGCAGGCGTCCTCATGGGGCTTCCTGTAGTCCTCTTCTTCGCATTGATTTTTATCAACCCCCAGTACTCGAAGACCTTCACGAGCACGGTGCCCGGCTATCTAATGCTGGCAGTTGCGGCCGTCATGCTGACGGCCGGCGGTTTCTGGCTCAGCCGCTTGATCAAACCCAGGTACTAGGAGCAATGACATGTCACCAATAGCACTGGGCTCGATGCTGGCAATCGTTCTCCCAATTTCGTATCTGGTTTGGTCGGTGTTCGCCACCGACAGGGTTGCCATCCGCAACATTCAAGCAAACCTTGGACAGAGGGCCAGGAACGCGTCCCAGCAGAGCCTCTCCGTAGATGCGAGCGCCGTTGCCCGCAAGATCACGCCAGTTGGTTACGTGGCGTGGTTGGACAAGCAGCTTGCCGGTGTGGGGCGGCCCAAGGAGTGGCCGCTGGAACGCCTCTTGGTGGTCAAGCCCATGCTGGCGCTGGCAGGAGCGGCTTTCGGTTTGTTCTTCTTCCTTGCGTCCCCGGCGCCCGCTCGCTTTGCCCTTTTGCTCGCCGCAGTAGGGTTCGGCTACTTCGCGCCGGATCTGTTGGTGCGAACCAATGCCGAGAAACGGAGGGCGAAAATCAGGCAGGAACTGCCCAACACCCTGGATCAGATGCTGATCTCCGTGCAGGCCGGCTTGGGTTTCGAAGCTGCGATGGCCCGAACGGCCGAGAATGGAAGCGGGCCGCTCGCTGACGAAATGACCCGGACTTTGCAGGATATGCAAGTAGGACGTTCCCGCAAGGAGGCCTACCTGTCGCTGTCTGAACGTGTTGATGTCCCCGATCTCCGATCCTTTATCCGGGCCATCGTTCAGGCGGACGCGTACGGCATTGCCATCGCAAAGGTTCTGAAAATTCAAGCCCATGAAATGCGCCTAAAGCGCCGTCAGCGGGCAGAGGAGCATGCGATGAAAATTCCGGTGAAGATCCTGTTTCCGCTCATCTTCTTCATCTTCCCGACCCTCTTCATCATCCTGTTGGGGCCGGCAGTCATGAACATCGCCGCAGCCTTTTCTTAGGAGGCCTGATGAACCGCCTGACATGGCTTCTGAACGGCTTATCCCACGTACTCACGACTTTCCGTGATCAGGAACGCGGCGCCACCGCCACGGAGTACAGCATTATCCTCGGCTTCATTGCGATTGTGATTGTTGTTGGGGTGGGTCTCTTCGGTTCGCTACTGAACTCCTCATTTGGCTTTCTCACTACTGGCATCAGAACGGCTTTGGGTATCCCCTAGCAGTCTCTTGCCCCCTCGCGCCCGCTCGGCGCTCCATAGACCGGACCCCCTCGGCACCCAGAACCGAGGGGGTCCGTTTGTGTGCCCACCGACTGCGAAATCCCAGCATCAGCGCAGGAAGTACCTAGCAAAAACGCAGGAAAAGTGCGGGAGTGAAAGCCTTTACGCAGGATGTTCCAAGATCCAGATTCCGGGCCAATCAGCTTGCTAACTTCGTATCAGTGCTGGTGCAGGGCCAGCCATCCGTCTCGCTCAGGAGTCAAAATGCTTTCTCTTTACACCAACCTCATGATCCGTCTCCGCAACGAAGAAAAGGGCGCTACCGCCGTTGAGTACGGCATCATGGTCGGCCTCATCGCCGTTGTCATTATCGTTGCTGTCAGCACCTTGGGCGGCACTCTGGATGGCTTCTTCGACACGGTCAACAACACCCTTAAGCCTGCTGCTCCTGCTGCTCCGGCTGCCGGCTCCTAACACAAGTCCGATACCGGACCCTATATCGGAAGCCGCAGAGCTTCGCCCGGCCAGGCCTAGAACACGAGTCACTCAAGAGGAGGTGCAGCAGGTGTCAGACGATTCGGAGCGCGGCGCAGCCGCCGTCGAATTCGCGATCCTGTTGCCCCTCCTCTTGATGCTTGTCCTGGGAACCATCGAATTCGGCCGGGCCTACAACGCCCAGATCACCCTCACCAACGCGGCACGCGACGGAGTCCGGGTTATGGCAATCGCCAACGACCCAGCCGGCGCCAAGACCGCCGCGAAGAACGCGGCCGCATCAGTCAGTACCACTATTCCCACCTCAGACATCACGCTGAGCACCAACGCGTGCAGCGCCGGCGCCCAGGTCACTCTCACCATCAAGTACAACCTGTCCACTATCACCGGCATCGCCGGCCCCTTCCCAATGTCAGGCAAGGGAGTCATGCTGTGCGGCGGCTAGGCAAGGAAAGAACAACGAACGAACGTGGCGCCATCAGCGTCATCGTCGCCATCCTTCTGGTCACCCTCCTCGGCTTCGTGGCGATCGCCGTCGACGTCGGCCTCATCTACTCAGAACGCGCGCAGCTGCAAAACGGTGCAGATGCCTCCGCCATAGCACTCGCTCAGAAGTGCGCCAAAGACACTACCGACCCGCTGTGTTCGACATCGTCAAGCCTCGCCACCAACCTTGCCAACCAGAACGCCCTGGATGGCATGAGCAAGGTTTACGGAATCGCATTGGATAAAACGTCCCGAAAAGTCAGTGTCACCACGTCTGCCAAGGAAACCGGCGGCACAGACAACTCCGTTTCCCTCTTTTTCGCAGATGTCCTGGGCATTCCGACCAAAGAAGTCGGAGCGCGGGCATCTGCCGAATGGGGAAGCCCGAAGGCCGGCCGCACCGCCTTCCCTCTGGCCTTCTCCATCTGCCAGGTCAAAGGCCATGTGGACGGCTCGCTTCAGCTGCTCCAGGACCATGGAAACAACGCCAACCCGGACTGCAACTATGGGCCTTCTGGAGCGGCAGTCGCCGGAGGCTTCGGCTGGCTTGCACCGGACGCGGGAAAATGCGGCGGCACGATCGATCTCGCATTGAGCGAGGGCGGCAGTGACACCGGCAACAACGCGCCGGGACATTGTTCCGCCGAGCTCACCAAGTGGGCCAGCGAAATCACGGCAGGCCGCAAGATTACTGTCCTCCTGCCGGTCTTCAACAAAGTCTCCGGCACGGGTTCCGGCGCCATCTACAGCCTCATTTCGTTCGCTGCGTTCGACGTGACGGGCTGGAAGTTCAGCGGCAACAGCGGCCTTCCCTACGAGTTCCGCAGCGAAAAGTCGACGACGACGGGCGTCACCACGGATACGGAGTGCAAAGGAAACTGCCGCGGAATCATCGGCAGCTTCATCAAATACGTTTCCCTCGCGGACGGCTACACCCTCGGCCCCGTAACTGAGTACGGCGCCACCATTGCCCGTCCGATCCTCTAATAACCAGAACCATCACTACCCCGTACCCAGGAGTTGAAAGTGAAGTCTCGCCTGCTCGCCGGAACGGCTGCGGTCGCTTTGGCGATTGTGGGAGCCCTCCTCATCGTCTTCTACGCCCAGGGCGCAGACCAGCGGGCGCTGCAGACACTTCAAACAGTTGATGTCCTGGTTGTCAAAGACGCCATTCCGGCCGGTACTCCCGTTGACACCATGACTGCTTCGCTCGTGGTCGAGAAGGTCCCCGCCGCGGGCGTTTCTGACACCGCGCTCAGCACCCTGGACAACAAGGCCGGCACGGTCAGCGCCGTAGACCTCGTTCCCGGCGAGCAGCTGCTGGCCGAGCGTCTCGTGGCTCCGGAAACGGTGCAAGACGAGAGCGCAGCGAAGGTCCCCGCCGGTTTCCAAGAAGTCTCGTTCCAGCTGGAGCCGCAGCGCGTGGCAGGCGGCCGTATCAACCCGGGGGACCATGTGGGCATCGCCCTGAGTTTCAAGGAGGGCGCACATAAGGCAGATCCTGCTACTCCCACCACGCAGCTCACCCTCCGCAAAGTACTCGTAACCGTAGTACAAGGTGCGGCGAGCACCGAGGAGCCCGCCGAGGGCGAAGCCGCAGCCCAGGACACCGCCCTCCCCCAAGGCGCCTTCATAATTACAGTCGCGGTCAACGACATCGACGCAAACAAGATCATCTTTGCGTCCGAGTTCGGCAGCCTCTGGCTCACCAAAGAGCCCCTCGACGCCCAGGACAACGGACCGAAAATTGAGCGCAAGGAAGTGGTGTACAAGTGAGCCGCTTCGTCCTCCTCTCCCCCAACGGTGACTTCGACCAGAAGCTGCGCGCCGCCGTCGCCAACGGACTCCGCGGCTCCGTGCAAACCATCGCTTCGGACATCCTCCCGGCAGGCCCGGCCGAGCTTTTCAGCCTCCTGAACCAAGAGCAGCCCGAAGTCCTGATCATCGGACCGGACGTCCCGTACGAGGAAGCACTGCGGTTCGCCAAGGTCTTCGACGTCCAGCTCCCCGGCCTCAGCCTGGTCTTGGTCAGCGACGTTGACCCGTCCTTCCTGCTGCACGCCATGCGGGCCGGCATCCGGGACATCCTCAGCCCCCAGGCGGATGCTGCGGAAATCCGCGTGCTGCTGGAACGCGCCTGCCAGTCCTTTGCCACCCGGCACCGCAACCACGAGGCACCATCGGCGGAGAATGGCGGCAAGGGCCTGGTCATTGGCGTCTTCTCCCCCAAGGGCGGCGTAGGCAAAACCACTTTGGCAACCAACATCGCCATCGGCCTCGGCCAGATAGCCCCTATGAGCGTTGTCATCGTGGACCTGGACCTGCAGTTCGGCGATGTAGCGTCTGGCCTCTACCTCAACCCCGAACACACCGTCACGGACGCGGTCTCACCGGCAGCAGCCCAGGACTCCCTGGTCCTCAAGGCCTTCCTCACTGTGCACCCGGCAGGTATCTACGCCCTGTGCGCTCCGCCCAACCCGGTGGACGCGGACCACATCACGCCGGAACAGATCACCCGGCTGCTCCAGCAGCTGGCCCAGGAGTTCCAGTACGTGGTCCTGGACACTGCTCCCGGCATGCCCGAAATCGGCCTCGCCGCCATGGAGCAATGCACCGACGTCGTGTGGGTCAGCGCCATGGACATCCCCAGCCTCCGCGGCCTGCGCTCGGGACTGGAAGTGCTCCGGCAGCTGGAAATCATGCCCGAATCACGGCACGTTGTCCTGAACATGGCAGACGCCAAAGCCGGGCTCAACGTCCAAGACGTCGAATCCACCATCGGCGCGCCCGTGGACGTCAGCGTCCCCCGGTCCCGCGCGGTGGCGCTCTCCACCAACCGCGGGATCCCCGTGCTCCAGGAATCCAAGAAGGACCCCGCCGTCAAGAGCCTTCGCCAGCTGGTGGAGCGGTTCAATCCGGCGTGGCGCGCCCAGGCCCAGCGCAAACTTCACCGAAGGGTGGTCATCTGATGAAGCTCTCCGAACGGATCAGCGCGGTCCAGGACCGCAACCAGGCATCGGGCAGCAACGTCGCCGTGCTTGAACCGCCCCGGCCCGCCGCTTCCCCCGCTCCGGGGAGGGAGAGCGTGCCCCGGCGCCTTCCTGCCCAGCAGCCTCCTGCAACTCCAGTGTCCGACGCCGGCACCCCCGCAGTGCCCAAGGCACAGCCCGTGGATGTCTTCGCAGCCATGAAGCACCGGGCGGCCACCGCCCTTTTCGAGCGGATGGGCGCGCGCTTCAACGACGCTGCCGTCACCGAGCAGGAGCTCAGGGCCACCGCTAAAGAGGAACTGACCCGCATTATTGACGCCGAACAGGTCCCGCTTACCGCCGAGGAACGCACCCGGCTGGTCCGCGATGTGGCCGACGACGTGCTGGGCTACGGTCCGCTCCAGCGGCTGTTGGACGATCCGGCGGTCACGGAAATCATGGTCAACCGAATGGACCAGATCTATGTGGAACGCAAAGGCAAACTGACGCTCACCGAGTCCCGGTTCAGCTCCGAAGAGCACCTGCGCAAGGTCATCGAGCGTATCGTCTCGAAGGTTGGCCGCCGCATCGACGAATCCTCCCCGCTGGTGGACGCCCGCCTCGAGGACGGCTCCCGTGTGAACGCCGTCATCCCCCCGCTGGCCGTGGGCGGATCCTCGCTCACCATCCGTAAATTCAGCAAGGTCCCGCTGACGGTCCGCAACCTGATCGACTTCGGGACGCTGACCCCGGAGATGGCCGAACTGCTTAATGCCTGCGTCAAGGCCAAGCTCAACATCATCGTTTCCGGCGGCACGGGCACGGGCAAAACCACACTGCTCAACGTGCTGTCCTCGTTCCTTCCGGCTGACGAGCGAATCGTCACCATCGAGGACGCGGTGGAACTGCAGATCCAGCAGCAACACGTGGTCCGGCTCGAAAGCAGGCCCCCCAACACCGAGGGCAAGGGCGAAGTGACCATCCGCGAACTGCTCCGTAACTCCCTCCGCATGCGGCCTGACCGGATCGTGGTGGGCGAGGTCCGCGGCGGGGAATCGCTGGACATGCTGCAGGCCATGAACACGGGGCACGACGGGTCCCTTTCCACCGTGCACTCCAACTCACCGCGCGATGCCGTAGCGAGGCTCGAAACCCTGGTGCTGATGGCCGGGATGGATCTGCCGCTACGGGCCATCCGTGAGCAGATCGCCTCCGCCGTCAACCTCATCGTCCAGATCTCCAGGTTGCGCGACGGCTCGCGCCGCATCACCCACGTCACCGAAGTCCAAGGCATGGAAGGAGACATTGTGACCCTTCAGGACGCGTTCGTCTTCGATTACTCCGCCGGTGTTGATGCCCACGGGCGCTTCCTGGGCAAGCCGGTAGCCACCGGAATCAGGCCGCGGTTCATTGACCGTTTCGAAGACCTGGGCATCCATGTCTCCCCCAGTGTCTTTGCCGGTTCCCAAGTCCCTCCCGGCCACGCCGCCCCCGGAAGATAGGGCACACAGCCATGATTCTTGCTGTTGGAGCCGTCATCCTGCTCGTGGCCGTTTGCCTGCTCGGTGTCGCCGTGATCCTGCCGGGCGCCCCCTCGGTGCCGCTGGACCGCCGTCGTCCGTTTGATCCTGAGCCGCCATCCTCCTTGACGCGCTTCGCACTCTCCGCCGTCCGCTCTTTCGAACGGCTCCTGCACGGACGCAACGTCTCTCTGTTCTCCCGCGCGGAACTCGAAAACGCCGGGCTCCGTCTGAGCCAGGCAGAATTCTTCCTGCTTGTGGGCATTGGTGCCTGCGTCGGAATGCTGGTAGGCACTGTCACCGTGGGTCCGCTGGTGGGTATTCTCCTTGCACTGCTGGCGCCGTTCGTAGGGAAAGTGGTTCTGGGATTCCTCGCGGGGAAACGGCGGGCTGCTTTCGACAGCCAACTCGGTGACACCCTCCAGCTTCTCTCCGGCGGCCTGCGTGCCGGCCACAGCATCCTTCGCGCCATCGACGCCGCAGCCAGCGAGTCGCAAAAGCCGACGTCGGAAGAGATGCGGCGGGTCATCACCGAAACGAGCCTGGGCCGGGACCTCCTGGCAGCACTCAACGACACCGCCGACCGGATGAAGAATGAGGATTTTGTCTGGATCTCCCAAGCGATCCAGATCAACCGCGAAGTGGGCGGTAACCTGGCGGACGTCCTGGACCAGGTGAACGAAACCATCCGCGAGCGCAGCGAGATCAAGGGCCATATCAAGGCACTGGCGGCGGAAGGCAAATTTTCTGCCTACATTCTCATTGCCATGCCGTTCGGCATCGTGGCCATGCTGCTGTCCGTGAGCCCGAACTACATGAACTCGATGTTCACCCACCCCCTGGGCTGGGTGATGATCGGAGCTTCATTTGTGCTCATGACCATCGGCGCACTGTGGATGCGCAAGATCATCGACCTGAAGTTCTGAGGACACCATGAAATTGATAGTCCTCCTCTCCATCCTGCTGGTTTGTGTTCCCGTAGCCGGTCTGGCCTGGGCCGTCCTCACCGTGGACAAACAGGGCCGCGTGGCCGTCAACGATCTGCTGTCCCGTGGCGCCGCCCTGGTGGACGTTGAGCGCACCGGCAAGCCCAGCCTGCTTGAGACCATTGGCAGACGCCTCACTCCCCCGGCCTACGTCGCCTTCCTGGACCGGCTGTTGGCCCTCGCGGGCCGGCCGGCATCCATGCCGCTAGGCAAGGTTCTAGGGTCAAAACTTGCTCTCGGGCTCACGGGAGCCGGGCTGGGCTTTTACCTCACCGCCATTGGAAGCACTCCCCTGATGAAACTGGCAGGGCTTTTCGTCCTGGTCCTCGGCTACTTCATTCCGGACCTGCTGCTCTACAGCAAGGGCCAGGAACGCCAAAAGGTCATGCAGCTGGAACTCGCTAATACGCTGGACCAGATGCTGATCTCCGTGGAGGCCGGCCTCGGCTTCGAAGGAGCGATGGCACGCGCCGGGGAAAACGGCAAGGGGCCGCTAGCCGAGGAACTGGTGCGCACCCTGCAGGACATGCAGGTTGGCCGCAGCCGCAGGGAGTCCTACCTTGCGCTGGCGGAAAGGACCAACATCCCCGAGCTGCGCAGCTTTGTGCAGGCAGTGGTGCAGGCAGACACGTACGGCATCGCCATCAGCCGGGTGCTCCGCGTCCAGGCCAAGGTGATGCGTGTAAAGCGCCGCCAGAGGGCCGAAGAAAAGGCCATGAAGCTTCCCGTGATGATCCTCTTTCCGCTGCTGTTCTTCATCTTCCCGGTCCTGTTCATCGCCATTCTCGGACCCGCCGTCATCAACACGATCGTGACTTTCAGCAGCCAATAGGGCGGAAGTGTATGGCCGCAAAAATGACTCAAGGTTTACACAGGATCACCCAAAATAGGCCAACCAACTCAACCCAGGAAGTAGCCTTGAAGAATGCAAAGTCCCGATCCCGGCTCCAGCGACAGGAGCGCACCTGCGAATCCGCCGCAGCCCGGGATCACAGCGGTTACCGGTTCCGGGCATTCACAGGAAGCGGCCGGGCTCTTGCCGCTTGTTGACGCGGCCGTGCTGGAGGAGCTGGAAGACGAACTTGCCGGCTCCGGCCTCGCCCAGCGCTTCGCCCGCGATTATGCCGCCATGTGGGACCAGCGCTGCACGCGGCTGGCGGCAGCGGTGGACAGCCAGGACAGCGAATCGGCTCTCGATGCCGTCATCAGCCTGAAGATCAGCTCCGCCATGGTGGGCGGGGTGCGCCTGGCGAAACTGGCTGAGCTGCTGGAAGTACTGATCCGGCGGGGCGACTTCGGCCAGGGCCAAGCTTTGATGAAACGGGTTGCCCAGGACGGCGGCCAGACGGTATCCGAACTCCAGGCCACGTACATCCTCAAAAACGGCTAGCCTGACCCGACGCCGGCCTTTTGCTGAACGGCTTAGACAGTGTCCGGCCTGCTGGGCGCCAACCTGTACCCGACTCCCCGCACCGTCTGCAGCCAGCGCGGCGACACCGAATCTTCCTTCAGCTTCCGCCGCAGGTTGCCGATGTGGACCTCAACGGCCCGCTCGTCCGCCTCGCTGATATAAGTGTCCTCACCGTAGAAGTCGCCTCGCACAGCCCGGACAAGGTCAGCCCGGGTGCAGACCGCCCCGCCGCCGCGCAGGAGGACGTGGAGCAGATCAAACTCGCTTCGCGTGAGTCCGAGCGGCTCTCCGTTGATTTCCACCGTGCGTGTCCGGTGGTTCAGTGCCAGGCCGTTGTGGTGCAGGACCGCGGAATCCTCCAGCCGGGCGGCCGCAACAGGCGCAGCGGGCGCTGCTCCCCAGACGGATGACGCCGGTTTCTGCGTGTTGATCTCGTGCCGGGGCCTGCGCATCATCGCCGCCACCCGTGCCCTCAACTCGCGGGGCCGGAAAGGCTTGGCAATGTAGTCGTCAGCACCGGCGTTAAGGGCGGACAGCAGGTCCGGCTCCTCGGTCCTGCCGGTCAGCATCACCACGTAGGCGTTGCTGAAATTGCGGATCCGCCGCAGCACTTCGAACCCGTCGATGTCCGGCAGTCCGATGTCCAGCGTCACCACGTTCGCCTGTTTGGCGCGGACCACTTCCACTCCGGCCCGCCCGTCAACCGCTGTATGCACCTCGAAGCCGGCCTGGCTCAACACTCCTTCGAGGAGGTTGCGCACGTCGGCGTCGTCTTCGATTACTACAGCCACACCAAGATCGTCCATTGATATCCCTGCGCCAGGCGGTTATGGCCCCCCATCAGCCCAGCGCTAATGCCATACCCGCTCCAACCCTTTATACGCTACAAGTAAGCCGTGCTGATCACATCTGTTTCAACATTGCATTTGAAAAGTCAATTATTATGACAAGTATGTGGATTACGAGCCGGAGAGGATGTGCCACCTTGCTCAACGGGAATTCTGTTGCCCCAGCGGTGAATATCCAAGTGACAATCCACCGTAGCCTGAGCGGCGGCCGTAGCCGGGGTCATGGCTGAGGGGCTTTTTCCACGCGGACCTGCCCGCTTCTTCCAGCGCCTCGGGCCGCGGTCGCAGGTTGCCCTGTGCCAACTGCCCCTGACTTTGATCGTGGCGGCCCTTGCCATTGCCACCCCGTTCGCGTGGCCCACGCTGCTGCACAGTCCGCTCTTCCTGGGCGGGATCCTCCTTTCCGGCATCCTCTTCCTCGGCTGCCTTCTGGTCCCTTGGGAGCGGCTGGCGCACCGCCCCTACCTGCTGATCCCCATCCTCGACTTCGTCGCTATCGGGCTTCTCCGGAATGGCGCCGCGCCCCTCCTCCCGGGACTTGCCGTCCTGGCGGTGTTCCCGGTGATCTGGCTTTCCGCCTCGGGCATGCTCGCCAGGAGCAGCCTCGTCCTCAGTTTTTTCGGCCCCATGCTCATCATGGTTCCCTCACTGGCCGGGCGGTTTCCCAACCTGACGCCCTCGGACATCACCACCACGCTGCTCTTCCCCCTCATGATGCTTTCCGTTTCCCTCTCCATCAGGTTCGCGAGCATGCACGTCCGGCTGCAGCAACGCGAACTGGCCCAGAAGGACAAGGAACTTCGGAAGCTGCTCCGTGAGAGCCGGGAGCGTGAAAAGCTGCTTCAGACGGTCCTTGACGCCACCGACGTCGGGATTGCCGCCGTCGACCGTTCCGGCCACTTCCTCGTTTCAAACGACCGGCAGCGGAACTTCCGCCGGGCAACCGGTGCCGACGACGCCATGCCCGGCCAGGGCCACCAGCTGATCTTCGGCCAGGACAGGCGGACCCTGCTGCCGCCGGAGAAGCGTCCGATCAGCCGCGCCATCGCCGGGGAGTCATTCGCCGACTACTTGGTGTGGGCCGGAGAGGGAACGGAGCAACGCGCAGTCTCGACGGCGGCCCGGCCCCTCGTCGGCGAGGACGGCCAATTCACCGGAGCTGTGGTGGTCTACAGCGACGTTACCGGCTGGGTGGAAGCCCTGGCAGCCAACCAGGAACTGGTTTCCAACGTGACCCACGAGTTCAAGACACCCCTGAACTCCATCATCGGCAACGTGGACCTGGTACTCGACGACGTCGCCGCCCTGCCACCCCAGGTGGCCCAGCGCCTATTGGTGGTTCAGCGGAATGCTGAGCGGTTGCTGGCGCTCGTGGCGGACCTGTCCGCTTCGGCGTCGGCCGCACTTAACGTCCACCCCAAACGCACGGACCTCGCCAGCCTCGTGGAAACCAGCATCGGTTCGGCCCAGGCGCAGGCGGAGCATGCGAACATCCGGCTCACGGCAGACGTTCCCTCGCCCTTGTGGGCCTACGCGGACCCGCTCAGGATCGGGCAGGCACTGGACAACCTGGTGTCCAACGCCATCAAGTACTCGCCCGACGGCGGGAGGGTGAGCATCAGCGCCCGCAGCACCGACGACTGGGTGCAGCTCAGTGTCAGCGACACCGGAATGGGGATCAGCAGCGAGGACACCACCAGGGTCTTCAAGCGCTTCTTCCGAACGGAGTCCGCCAAGGGCGCCGCCATCGCCGGCGCCGGCCTCGGCCTGTCCATCACCAAGATGATTGTGGAGCGCCACGGCGGGCACATCACGTGTGTCAGCGGGCAAGGCCAGGGAAGCACTTTCACGCTGACCCTGCCGGCGGAGGGCCCGCCGCCGTCGTTCTAGGGGACGGGGGGATTACTCCCGCAGCGCCCGGGTGAGCTCGGCGCGGGCCAGCAGCTCGTCGTCGGACGGGTACGCCACTTCCTCCAGCACCAGCGGGTGCGGGGCGGCCAGCACGGACTTGGCATCCCGCTTCCTGGCGAGCAGCCGTTCGTGGAGCCAGCCCGGTTCCTCCACGCCCTCTCCCACATACAGGGCCGAACCGATCAGGGCGCGGACCATGTTGTGGCAGAAGGCGTCGGCCTGGACGGTGGCCACGATGACGCCGTCCTCCGACCGGGCGAACTCAAAGCGCTGGAGCTCGCGGATGGTGGTGGCACCCTCACGGGGCTTGCAGAACGACAGGAAATTCTGGAGCCCCAGGAGCTTGGCAGCGCCCTCGTTCAGCAGCGAAACGTCCAGCGGATTCTTGTGCCACAGGGTGGAGTACCGGCCCAGCGGGTCCCACAGGGCGGGGCCGTCGGCGATGCGGTAGCTGTAGCGCCGCCAGAGGGCGGAGAAACGGGCGTCGAAGCCGGGGGGCGCCAGCGAGATCCGATGCACCTCCACAGCGCCGGTAAGGTCGCCGAGCACCCGGCTCAGGGCGCCGCGGATCCTGCGGAGCATGGCGATGGCGGGATCCAGTTCGTGCCCGCGCGGCAGGCCCTGCCACTCGGCTTCCGTGAGGTCCAGGTGGACCACCTGGCCGCGGGCATGCACGCCGGCGTCGGTGCGCCCGGCAACAGTCACGCGGACGGCACGCCGGAGGAGCATGTGCAGGGCCTCCTCGAGGACGCCCTGGACCGTCCGGAGGCCCGGCTGCAGCGCCCACCCGCTGAAGGGCCCGCCGTCGTACGACACGTCAAGCCGGACACGCAAAAACCCGCCGCCCCCCATTACGGGGGCCGCGGGTTTTTGGTCGTTCATAGAACTAAGTCTATGCGAAGAAGATCAGCGAATTACTTCGCGTCCTTCTCCTCGGCAGCGGGAGCTTCAGGAGCTTCCTCAGCGGCCGGAGCCTCTTCGGTTGCTGCCTCTTCAGTTGCAGCGTCCTCGGCAGGAGCCTCGGCCGGAGCCTCAGCAGCTTCGGTCTCGGCAACCTCAGCCTCGCGAGCTTCCTCGGCAGCCGGAGCAGCCTTGTCTGCATCGCGCTTGGCAGCGGCGGTAGCCTCAGCGACTACAGCCTGCTTGGCGGAAACCGGCTCGAGAACCAGTTCGATGACAGCCATCGGAGCGTTGTCGCCCTTGCGGTTGCCGATCTTGGTGATGCGGGTGTAGCCGCCGTCGCGGTTCTCCACAGCCTGGGCGATGTCGGTGAACAGCTCGTGGACGACGCCCTTGTTGCTGATCAGGCCGAGCACGCGGCGGCGCGAAGCGAGGTCGCCACGCTTGGCGAAGGTCACCAGGCGCTCTGCGTACGGCTTCAGGCGCTTGGCCTTGGTGACCGTGGTGGTGATCCGCTTGTGCTCGAACAGGGATGCTGCCAGGTTCGCGAGCATGAGGCGCTCGTGAGCCGGGCCGCCTCCGAGGCGCGGACCCTTAGTGGGGGTAGGCATAATTGTTTCTCCTCAAATGGAAGCCGTGGGCCGGGCACACCATGGTGCCCTGCCCGCCGGCCAAGGTCTGGTTTAGAGTTCGTCGTCGCCGAAGGCGGCGTCGTCCTCTTCGATTGCTGCGGCGCGTGCTGCGAGGTCAAAACCGGGAGGCGAGTCCTTGAGGGACAGGCCCAGTTCAACCAGCTTTGCCTTGACCTCGTCAATGGACTTGGCACCGAAGTTACGGATGTCCATCAGGTCAGCCTCGGAGCGGGCAACGAGTTCACCCACGGTGTGGATGCCCTCACGCTTGAGGCAGTTGTAGGAACGGACGGTGAGGTCCAGATCCTCGATCGGCAGGGCCATGTCGGCTGCCAGGGCAGCGTCGGTGGGCGACGGGCCGATCTCAATACCTTCAGCTGCGGTGTTCAGCTCACGTGCCAGACCGAAGAGCTCCACCAGGGTGGTGCCTGCGGAAGCGACGGCATCGCGCGGGGCGATGGCCTGCTTGGTCTCGACGTCGACAATCAGCTTGTCGAAGTCGGTGCGCTGCTCAACACGGGTTGCTTCCACGCGGAAAGTAACCTTCAGCACCGGCGAGTAGATGGAATCGACCGGGATACGGCCAATTTCTGCGTCGCCGGACTTGTTCTGAGCTGCCGAAACGTAGCCGCGGCCGCGCTCGATGGTCAGTTCGAGTTCGAACTTGCCCTTCGAGTTCAGCGTGGCAATGTGCAGATCCGGGTTGTGGAATTCGACGCCGGCCGGCGGAGCGATGTCCGCGGCGGTGACGACTCCGGGGCCCTGCTTGCGCAGGTAAGCGACAACCGGCTCATCGTGCTCGGAGGAAACCGAGAGGCTCTTGATGTTCAGGATGATCTCAGTGACATCTTCCTTGACACCCGGAACCGTGGTGAACTCGTGCAGCACGCCATCGATCCGGATGCTGGTTACAGCAGCACCGGGGATGGAGGAGAGCAGGGTACGGCGGAGGGAGTTTCCGAGGGTGTAGCCGAAGCCCGGTTCCAGCGGTTCAATGATGAAACGCGAACGGTTTTCTGAAACTACCTCTTCGGAGAGGGTGGGGCGCTGTGCAATGAGCACTTAGGTTTCCTTTCGGCGAGCATCCGCTATATGACGCAACACAGGTGGTGGAAATTCGGTCTGAAGACTTAACGCGCTGGGCTTGCCCGGACCATCGACGGTCCGGGCAAGCTCATGCGGCGTGGAAAGCCTTAGACGCGGCGGCGCTTCGGCGGGCGGCAGCCGTTGTGCGCAGCGGGGGTGACGTCCTGGATGGAGCCAACCTCGAGGCCTGCGGCCTGCAGCGAACGGATCGCGGTCTCGCGTCCGGATCCCGGTCCCTTGACGAAAACGTCAACCTTGCGCATGCCGTGCTCCTGGGCGCGCTTGGCAGCGGCTTCGGCAGCCATCTGGGCAGCGAACGGAGTGGACTTACGCGAGCCCTTGAAGCCAACCTCACCTGAGGAAGCCCAAGAGATAACAGCGCCGTTCGGATCCGTGATGGAAACGATGGTGTTGTTAAAAGTGCTCTTGATGTGCGCCTGGCCAAGCGCGATATTCTTCTTGTCCTTCTTACGCGGCTTGCGAACCGCGCCACGAGTCTTCGGGGGCATTATTTCTCCTACAGAAAGTTATCGGGGGAAAGTCCGTTAATCCCGGCGGGGATTTTAACGGGCCTTCTTCTTGCCGGCGACGGTGCGCTTCGGGCCCTTGCGGGTACGGGCGTTGGTCTTCGTACGCTGTCCGCGTACGGGCAGGCCCTTGCGGTGGCGCAGGCCTTCGTAGCTGCCGATTTCAACCTTGCGGCGGATATCTGCTGCTACTTCGCGGCGAAGGTCACCCTCAACCTTGTAGTTGCCTTCAATGTAGTCACGCAGCTCAACCAGCTGTGCATCAGTCAGGTCCTTGACGCGAACGTCAGCGCTGATGCCAGTGGCAGCCAGGGTTTCGTGTGCACGGGTCTTGCCCACGCCGTAGATGTAAGTAAGCGCAATTTCCAGCCGCTTTTCGCGGGGAATGTCTACGCCAGCGAGACGAGCCATAGTGGCAGTACTCCTTGATAAACCGGAGGTCGTAGGCAGTACACCCGCACGTTCTGTGCGGCCCCAGCCTCCGACCGGGGGTTAGCTGTCCGGACTCTTTCGAGCTCAATGTTCCAGATCAGCTTGTGCTGCCTTTATTTACTTGCGTGGGTTAGCAACCCAGGATTTCCCGAGAAGGGAAATTAGCCCTGGCGCTGCTTGTGGCGCGGGTTCTCGCAGATCACCATGACCCGGCCATTACGGCGGATCACTTTGCACTTTTCGCAGATCTGCTTGACGCTCGGCTTGACCTTCATGGCATTCCTTTGCGTGTGGCAGTTGGTCAACTGGAGCGGACATCAGTTCGCACTGAAGCCGCCCAGCAATTTACTTGTAGCGGTAGACGATACGACCACGGGTGAGGTCGTACGGGCTCAGCTCCACCACTACGCGGTCCTCAGGGAGAATCCTGATGTAGTGCTGACGCATCTTTCCAGAGATGTGTGCCAGTACGATGTGCTTGTTGGTGAGCTCAACGCGAAACATCGCGTTAGGCAGCGCCTCAGTCACAACGCCTTCGATCTCAATGACCCCGTCCTTCTTGGCCATACCCTCCGCTAACTGTTGTTGCCGCAGTCCTGCCGGATTGCACCGGGCATGACCACGAACGTTTTTGTTGGATCGATTGTCAGTTCCAGGCCCCAAAAGGGCGTGGCAGTCCAGACAACCAACAAACAACACTACTCCGTATCGCTGTAAAAGTTAAATCGGCAATACTAACCTACCGGGCGCCGTACGCACCATAATCACCGGCCGGAGTGCTCACGGCTTCCGCGCTGGCCACGCCGTCGAGGATGGCCAAACGGACGACGTCGGCTGCCGCGCTCTGCAGCGCGATGAGACTGACCTGCCGGGCAGCTTCGTCCGTGCGGTCGAGCGCCACAGCTTGGGTGGACAAGCAGAAAACCGCGTCCCCGTCGCCAAGAGTGTGCGAAGGATTCAGTGCCCGGGCGATCCCGGCATGGGAGGCTGAAGCAGTCCGCTTGCATTCGGCCACGTCCAGGACTCCGTTCGTTGCCACAACAACCAGCGTGGTGTTCGTCGTGGTGGCCGCTTTCACCGGCGCTGGTACTTCAGGTTTGTTCTGGTCAAATGGCAGTCCCAGCGCGTTCACAACAGCAATTGCCCCCACAACAATGCCGTTTTCGAGTGCGATTGATGCCGTACCTACTCCGCCTTTATAGGTTCGGGCCAGCAACGCTCCTGTGCCGGCACCCACATTGCCGCGTCCGACGTCGTGCCCGTCCTTTTCCCCAGCGGCGGCGGCGGTTGCGGCGTAACCCATCTCCGGCGTCGGACGGGCTGAGAAGTCACCGCCGCGGCCCAGGTCGAAGATCGCGGCTGCCGGGACCATGGGCACTACTCCCCCGGGCACCGCAAAGCCCCGGTTGTTTTCCTCGCACCAGCGCTGGGCGCCTGACGCGGACACCAGGCCGTACGCGCTGCCGCCGGTAAGCACCACGGCGTCCACCGCACTGACCAGGGTGGTGGGATCGAGTGCATCCGTTTCGTGGGTGGCCGGTCCGCCGCCCTGGACGTC
This sequence comes from Arthrobacter sp. Hb9-2, assembly GCF_059091165.1. Taxonomy (NCBI): domain Bacteria; kingdom Bacillati; phylum Actinomycetota; class Actinomycetes; order Micrococcales; family Micrococcaceae; genus Arthrobacter; species Arthrobacter sp. Hb9-2. The sequence continues at coordinate 61,413 of NZ_JBNHGJ010000005.1, forward strand.
GACTGATCCAACCGTGCCCGGCGGGGGCAGGACCACCGTCACGCCACTTAGCCAGCCGGCGTCGGTCTTCTGTACGTGGCCAACCCTGATCCCGGGCACGTCGGTGATTGCTCCCATGGCACCCATTGTTCCCCCTCCCCCAACTAAGTAGCGCCAAGTGTCGTTTTGAAGGGTCAAAAGGACACTTGGCGCTACTGGGTTGGGCTGGGCGAGCGGAAACTACGGGATGGGGACGGGGGTGACGCCGAGGGGCAGCAGGTGCTCTGCGCCGCCGTCGGGCGCTGACAGCACCCAGATGCCCTTGTCATGGACGGCTACGGAGTGCTCCCACTGGCAGGAGCGCTGGCCGTCCGTGGTGACAACGGTCCAGTCGTCCTCAAGAACGGCGGTGTCGATGCTGCCGCGCACCAGCATGGGCTCGATCGCCAGGCAAAGGCCGGGACGGATCTTGGGGCCGCGGTGGCTGGTGCGGTAGTTGAGCACGTCCGGGGCCATGTGCATTTCAGAGCCGATGCCATGCCCCACATAGTCCTCAAGGATGCCCAGCGGCTTGCCCGGCACGGAGGATACGTAATCGTCGATTGCGGCGCCGATGTCACCCACGTGCTTGCCCATGGCCAGTGCGGCGATGCCCCGCCACATGGCTGCGCGGGTGACGTCGGAGAGGCGCTGGTCCTCGGGGTCCGCGGTGCCCACAATAACGGTGCGCGCCGAGTCCGAATGCCAGCCGTTCACGATCGCGCCGCCGTCGATCGAGATGATGTCGCCGTCGCGGAGCACACGGCTGCCGGGGATGCCGTGCACCACCTCCTCATTGACGGAGGTGCAGATGGTCGCCGGAAAGCCGTGGTAGCCGAGGAAGTTGGACTTCGCGCCGGCTTCGTTCAGCACAGCAGCGAACACGTCGTCCAGGTGCTTGGTGGTAACTCCGGGCACGGCTGCTGCAACCGCTGCATCCAGGGCACGGCTCAGGACCAGGCCTGCTTCGTGCATGATGCGCATCTGGGCGTTGGTCTTGTATTCGATACGGGGCTGGCCAAAGGCCATGGTGTTTCCTTTCAAATGGCTGAGGCTCCTCCCGTTTACCGGGAGGAGCCTCGGAAATGCTTTGCCTGGATCAGGCAGCCTGCGCGGCCTTGATGGCCTGCATGACGCGGTCCGTGACCTCGTCGATGGGGCCGATCCCGTCCACCTGGGTAAGGATGCCGCGCTCGGCATACTTGGCCACCACGGCTTCGGTCTGCTCGTGGTACAGGTCCAGGCGGTGGCGGATGACGGCTTCGTTGTCGTCGCTCCGGCCCGTTTCCTTGGCCCGGCCCAGGAGGCGGTGTACGAGTTCCTCGTCGTCGGCGGTCAGCTGCAGGACGACGTCGAGCTTCTCTTCGCCCTTGGCGAGGATCTCATCGAGGTAGTCCACCTGCGCCGTGGTGCGCGGGTAGCCGTCCAGGAGGAAGCCGTTTTCGACGTCGGACTCGCTGAGGCGGTCGCGCACCATCTTGTTGGTCACGCTGTCCGGAACGAAGTCGCCGGCGTCCATGTACTTCTTGGCTTCAATGCCAAGCGGCGTTTCGCCCTTTACGTTTGCACGGAAGATGTCGCCGGTGGAGATCGCCACAACGCCGAGGCGCTCCGAGATCCGCTCTGCCTGCGTTCCTTTTCCGGAACCGGGAGGTCCAATAATCAGCATTCTCGTCATCGCAAAAGCCCTTCGTAGTGACGTTGTTGTAGCTGCGCATCAATCTGCTTGACGGTCTCCAGGCCAACGCCCACCATGATCAGGATCGAGGTGCCACCGAACGGGAAGTTCTGGTTCGCGTTGATCAGTACCAGTGCCACCAGCGGAATCAGCGCCACGAAGCCCAGGTACAGGGCGCCTGGCAGGGTGATCCGGGACAGCACGTACTGCAGGTAGTCAGCGGTCGGTTTGCCCGCGCGGATACCTGGAATGAAGCCGCCGTACTTCTTCATGTTGTCCGAGACCTCTTCAGGGTTGAAGGTGATCGCGACGTAGAAGTAGGTGAAGAAAACGATCATGGCGAAGTAAAGCACCATGTAGATCGGCTGGTCACCGCGGACCAGGTTGTTGTTGATCCATTCCACCCATGGCTGGATCTGCTCGCCCTGCCGGGGCTGGTTGAACTGGGAGATCAGGCCCGGCAGGTACAGCATGGAAGAAGCGAAGATCACGGGGATAACACCGGCCATGTTGACCTTGATGGGGATGTACGTGCTGGTACCTCCCACGGTGCGGCGGCCGATCATGCGCTTGGCGTACTGCACCGGCACGCGGCGCTGCGACTGCTCAACGAAGACCACCAGGGCCACGGTCAACAGGCCGATGGCGAGGACCATAAAGAACGTTCCGGGACCCTGCGAGCTCCAGATGGCGCCGAGGGAGGTGGGGAACGTGGCCGCGATGGACGTGAAGATGAGCAGGGACATACCGTTGCCCACGCCCTTCTCGGTGACGAGCTCACCCATCCACATGATCAGGCCGGTGCCGGCCGTAAGGGTGATGATGATCAGGATGGTGGTGATCACGCTGGTGTCCGGGATGATCGGCAGGTTGCAGCCGGGAAGAAGCTGCCCGGACCGCGCCAGGGAGACCAGGGTGGTGGCGTTCAGCAGGCCCAGCGCGATGGTGAGGTACCGCGTGTACTGGGTCAGCTTGGACTGCCCGGACGCGCCCTCTTCGTAGAGCTGCTGGAACCGGGGAATAACCACCCGGAGCAGCTGGACGATGATGCTTGCCGTGATGTACGGCATGATGCCGAGGGCAAAGATGGACACCTGGAGCAACGCGCCGCCGCTGAACAGGTTAACGAGCTGGTACAGGCCGCCTGCGGTCTGACCGTTCTGCAAGCATTGCTGGACATTCTGGTAGTCCACACCTGGCGAGGGAATGAAAGCACCCAAGCGGAAGATGGTGATGATTCCCAGCGTGAACAACAACTTGCGTCGCAGATCAGGCGTGCGAAAGGCCCGGCCAAATGCGCTAAGCAAGCGTCCTCCTGGTGGTGTTAATAAGAGTTGTGATGGGGATCTATAAATCCCAACAACCGAGTCTAACGGTTGGATGCGCCATGCGAACAATCCGGGAAAGCGCGCATGCGGCGGGTGGCGGGAAAAATACGCCCGGTGGATGTGAAAAACTCCCGGTCTCCAGGGCCTTGGCCCCGGAGACCGGGAGTTCAACAACGGGCTTGGCGCCCACCGGCTCTAGAGAGCGGTGGTGCTTCCGCCTGCTGCAGCAATCTTTTCAGCGGCGCTGGCCGAGAATGCGTGGGCGGTGACGTCAACCTTGACGGTGATGTCGCCGGTGCCCAGCACCTTGACGGGCTGGTTCTTGCGAACGGCACCCTTTTCGACCAGGTTCTCCACGGTGACTGCGCCACCTTCCGGGAACAGCTCGTTGAGCTTGTCCAGGTTTACAACCTGGAACTCAACCCGGAACGGGTTCTTGAAGCCGCGCAGCTTCGGCAGGCGCATGTGCAGCGGCAGCTGGCCGCCGGCAAAGCCAGCCTTGACCTGGTAGCGGGCTGCAGTACCCTTGGTGCCACGACCGGCGGTCTTACCCTTGGAGCCTTCACCACGACCAACGCGGGTCTTGGCGGTCTTGGCACCCGGGGCGGGACGCAGGTGGTGAACCTTCAGGGCGTTCTGCTTCTCAGCAGTGGCGCTCTGTGCCTTGTCAGCAGTGTTCTCTGCCATTTACTTCGCCTCCTCTACCTGTACCAGGTGCGGAACCGTGTTGAGCATTCCCACGGTGACGGCATCGGCGGTGCGGACAACGGTGTGTCCGATCCGCTTCAGGCCGAGGGACCGCAGGGTGTCGCGCTGGTTCTGCTTGCCGCCAATGGCGGACTTGATCTGAGTGATCTCCAACTGGACGTCGGAGGGAATCAGGTTCTTAGCCATAACTAGACACCCGCCTTCGAATTCAGGAGAGCCTTCACCAGTGCCGGCGGAGCGATCTCGTCGAGGGGCAGGCCGCGGCGTGCTGCCACTGCTGCCGGCTCTTCGAGGCGCTTCAGGGCATCAACGGTCGCGTGAACGATGTTGATGGCGTTGGAGGAACCGAGCGACTTGGAGAGGATGTCGTGGATGCCCACGCACTCCAGTACTGCACGGACCGGGCCACCGGCGATAACACCGGTACCGGCGGAAGCCGGACGCAGCATTACGACGCCTGCAGCGGCCTCACCCTGGACGCGGTGCGGGATGGTGCTGCCAACGCGGGGAACGCGGAAGAAGGACTTCTTGGCCTCTTCAACGCCCTTCGCGATTGCGGCAGGAACTTCCTTAGCCTTGCCGTAGCCAACGCCGACCATGCCGTTGCCGTCACCGACGACGACCAGGGCGGTGAAGCTGAAGCGACGACCACCCTTGACCACCTTGGAGACGCGGTTGATGGTGACAACGCGCTCTACGAACTGGCTCTTCTCGGCTTCACGGCCGCCGTCGCGGCCGCCACGGCCACCACGGTCGCCGCGGCCCTGGCCACGGTCGCCACGCTCACCGCGACGAGCGCCACCACGGCGGTCATCGGCAGCTGCGGGCGCAGTGGTCTCAGCGGCAGCTACGGCTTCGGTAGCCTTCTGATCTGCAGACACAGTGTCCTTTTCCTTGTTTGCTTCCGTCACAGTGACAGCCCACCTTCACGTGCACCGTCAGCGACGGCGGCAATCCGGCCGTGGTACTTGTTACCACCGCGGTCGAAGACAACAGCTTCGATACCGGCAGCCTTGGCACGCTCTGCGACGAGTTCGCCAACGCGCTTGGCCTTGGCAGTCTTGTCGCCGTCGAATGCACGAAGGTCGGCTTCCAGAGTGGAGGCGCTCGCTACGGTCAGGCCCTTGGTGTCATCGACAACCTGGACGAATACGTGGCGTGCGGAACGGTTGACGACCAGACGAGGACGTACAGCCGTACCGGAGATGCGCTTACGGATACGAAGCTGGCGGCGGCTGCGCTGGGCAGACTTGCTCTTGTTCGTACGCTTCTTGTTAATTGAGATGGCCATGGTTACTTACCAGCCTTTCCGACCTTGCGGCGGATGACTTCGCCGGCGTAACGGATGCCCTTGCCCTTGTAGGGGTCCGGCTTCCGCAGCTTGCGAATGTTGGCAGCAACCTCGCCGACCTGCTGCTTGTTGATACCTGAAACAGAGAGCTTGGTCGGGGTCTCAACTGCAAAGGTGATGCCCTCCGGTGCGGAGACATTGACCGGGTGGCTGAAGCCGAGAGCGAACTCAAGGTCAGATCCCTTGGCCTGAACGCGGTAACCGGTACCGACGATTTCAAGCTTCTTCTCGTAGCCCTTGGTAACGCCCTCGATCATGTTGGAGATCAGGGTGCGGGTCAGGCCGTGGAGTGAACGGGAGGCGCGCTCGTCGTTCGGGCGGGCGACAGTCAGGGTGTCTGCATCCAGGGTGACCTCGATCGGGCTGGCCACAGTGTGGTTCAGCTCGCCCTTGGAACCCTTGACGCTGACGACAGAGCCGTCAACCTTGACCTCAACGCCGGCAGGAACGGTGATGGGGAGACGTCCAATACGTGACATTATTCTCTTCCTTTCCCGTTACCAGACGTAAGCGAGGACTTCGCCGCCCACGCCCTTCTTGCCGGCCTGCTTGTCAGTCAGGAGGCCGGAAGAGGTGGACAGGATTGCGACACCCAGGCCACCCAGCACGTGCGGCAGGTTGGTGGACTTTGCGTAAACGCGCAGTCCCGGCTTGGAAATACGACGAACACCAGCGATTGAACGCTCGCGGTTCGGTCCGAACTTGAGCTCGATGGTCAGCTTCTTGCCAACCTCAGCGTCTTCTTCCTTCCAGCCGGCGATGAAGCCTTCGGCCTTGAGGATGTCAGCAACGCGTGCCTTGAGCTTGCTGTACGGCATGGACACGGAATCGTGGTATGCCGAGTTTGCATTGCGCAGACGCGTAAGCATGTCTGCGACAGGATCTGTCATTGTCATTGTGGGCTCTTGCCCTTCCTCATAACGGTTTCCGCGGTGCTGCTTTCCTGAACGGATTCAGAAGCCGGACCGCCGGACCTTTTACGTAGTTAGATTAGTCTTCGGCCTTGAACGGGAAACCAAGCGCCTTAAGCAGCGCGCGGCCTTCGTCATCGGTCTTGGCAGTGGTGACAACCGTGATGTCCATACCGCGGACGCGGTCGATCTTGTCCTGGTCGATCTCGTGGAACATAACCTGCTCGGTCAGACCGAAGGTGTAGTTGCCGTTACCGTCGAACTGCTTGCCGGAGAGACCACGGAAGTCCCTGATACGGGGCAGTGCGAGGGTGACCAGACGGTCCAGGAATTCCCACATGCGGTCGCCACGCAGGGTAGCGTGTGCACCGATGGGCATGCCTTCGCGCAGCTTGAACTGAGCGATCGACTTACGGGCCTTGGTTACCTGCGGCTTCTGGCCGGTGATCTGGGTGAGGTCGCGGACAGCGCCGTCGATCAGCTTGGAGTCCTTGGCGGCATCTCCAACACCCATGTTCACAACGACCTTCACGAGGCGCGGAACCTGGTTGACGTTTTCGTACTTGAATTCCTCAATGAGCGTGCTCTTGATGGATTCGGCGTACTTGGTCTTCAGACGAGGAACGATCTTCGTTGCCGGAGTCTCGAGAGTCTCAGTCATTAGATGTCCTTCCCTGAGCTCTTGGCCACGCGCACGCGCACTTCACGCTTCACGCCATTGCGCTCAACGGTCTCGGTGCGGAAACCGACGCGGGTGGGCTTCTTGGTGGACGGGTCAACCAGAGCCACGTTGGAGATGTGGATCGAAGCTTCAACAACTTCGATGCCACCGGTCTTGGTGCCGCGCTGCGACTGACCGACCTTGGTGTGCTTGGTTACGCGGTTGATGCCTTCGACCAGCACGCGGTTGGTCTCGGGGAACACGCGCAGGACCTTGCCCTGCTTGCCGCGGTCGCCGCCGCGCTCAGCCTTGGCGCCAGTGATGACCTGAACCAGGTCACCCTTCTTGATCTTAGCCATGGACTAGAGCACCTCCGGAGCCAGAGAAACGATCTTCATGAACTTCTTGTCACGCAGTTCACGACCAACCGGTCCGAAGATACGGGTACCGCGGGGGTCACCGTCGCCCTTCAGGATCACAGCTGCGTTCTCGTCAAACTTGATGTAGGAACCATCCGCACGGCGGCGTTCCTTCTTGGTACGGACGATGACTGCCTTAACAACATCGCCCTTCTTTACGTTGCCGCCGGGAATTGCATCCTTGACGGTGGCGACAATGACGTCACCGATGCCTGCGTAGCGACGGCCGGATCCACCGAGAACGCGAATGGTAAGGATTTCCTTAGCACCCGTGTTGTCGGCGACCTTGAGTCGCGACTCCTGCTGAATCACTATTTACTCCTTGCGTCGCGCCGGTTCTCAGACCGAAAATCTTCCTACGGAATGAGCCTTGCGGAACGGTTGATCGGGGTGTCTCTTGACCTGCCTGGATTTTGCCAGACCAGGCCTAAACGCCCGTGCCAGAAGCAGTTGCTCCCATCCGGTCCAGGAGATCCTGGGCGCAAGGGGGCACTATGCCGTGGCACGCTTGTTTACGAGGTTGATGTCGGCGCACTAAAGGCGCCATACAAACTCAATATCCTAGCACGTTTTCCGCCCATCCCCATATCACCGCCGGCGCTCCCTCGCAAGACGGACGACGGCGTCACACCCGGCAGCCTGTTGTCCCGCCTGACATGCCACTCACGCAGGAAGCCGCCGCACCGCCGTCGTACGCTCCACCACCTCCTGCACCTTTTCAAGCAACGCCCCACCACTTCCCGCAGGCTGCCTGGGACGCTCTCTCACTTGATGTGCCCTTTCGGTTGACGCTCTCTCACTTGATGTGCCCTTTCGGTTGACGCTCTCTCACTTTCCTGAGAGGAGTGAGAGAGCGTCCGTTAAAAACAGGCTTTAAGTGAGAGAGCGTCCGTTAAAAACAGGCTTTAAGTGAGAGAGCGTCGAGGGGGACGACGGCGTCACGCACCGCAGCCTATTGGCCCACCCTGCCACTCCCCCAGACCCGCAACCGCCGTCGTCCCGTCCCTGAAAGCATGCCCAGCGTGACGGGGCGCAGCTGTTGAACGCGGAAGCCCCCGCTCCCAAAGGGAGCAGGGGCTTCCGGATACCGAAGCAGCAGGTGCTACTTGGCCTTCTCGAGGATCTCCACGAGCCGCCAGTTCTTCGTGGCGGACAGCGGACGGGTCTCGGCGATGACAACGAGGTCGCCGATGCCGGCGGTGTTCTCTTCGTCGTGGGCCTTGACCTTGGAGGTACGGCGGATGACCTTGCCGTACAGGGCGTGCTTCACGCGGTCTTCAACCTGGACAACGATGGTCTTTTCCATCTTGTCAGAGACCACGTAGCCGCGACGCGTCTTGCGGTAACCGCGCTGCTCAGCCGTGGCTGCGGTAGCAGTTTCGGTCACGTTCTCGTCCTTTTCACTCACTTGGCATCCTCCTCGGTCTCAACCGTTTCAGCCTTGTCGGCCTTCTTGGTTGCTGCCTTCTTGGACTTCTTTTCTTCCTTGGCTTCCACAACCGGTGCGGCAACCTCGGCACGAATGCCCAGCTCGCGCTCACGGAGAACGGTGTAGATGCGGGCGATGTCCTTCTTTACCGCGCGCAGACGACCGTGGTTCTCCAGCTGTCCGGTGGCGGACTGGAAACGCAGGTTGAACAGCTCTTCCTTGGCCTTGCGGAGTTCTTCAACGAGACGCTCGTTGTCGAAACCGTCCAGCTGTGCGGGAGCCAGATCCTTGGATCCTACTGCCATTTCTATTCACCACCTTCGCGACGCAGAATGCGTGCCTTCAACGGGAGCTTGTGGATTGCCAGGCGCAGGGCCTCGCGTGCTACCGATTCTTCGACGCCGGAGATCTCAAAGAGAACCCGACCCGGCTTGACGTTTGCGACCCACCATTCCGGTGAACCCTTACCGGAACCCATGCGGGTTTCGGCAGGCTTCTTGGTGAGGGGACGGTCCGGGTAGATGTTGATCCAGACCTTACCGCCACGCTTGATGTGGCGGGTCATGGCGATACGGGCGGATTCGATCTGACGGTTGGTGACGTACGCCGGGCTCAGGGCCTGGATGCCGTACTCACCGAAGGAGACCTTGGTGCCGCCCGTAGCAGCGCCGGAACGACCCGGGTGGTGCTGCTTACGGTGCTTGACTCGACGTGGGATAAGCATTTAAGCCTGTCCTCCTTCTGCTGCCGGAGCAGCAGCTTCAGCTGCCGGAGCCTCGGCAGCAGGAGCTGCGTCAGCGGCCGGACGGTCGTTGCGACGGCGGCGGTCACCACGGTCAGCGCCACCCGGGCGGCCGGGACGGTCGCTCGGACCGCGGCCACGGGACGGAGCGGAAGCGGCCTGCTGGGCCAGTTCCTTGGCGGTGATGTCACCCTTGTAGATCCAAACCTTCACACCGATGCGGCCGAAGGTGGTCTTGGCTTCGTAGAAGCCGTAGTCGATGTTCGCGCGGAGGGTGTGCAGGGGCACACGGCCTTCGCGGTAGAACTCCGAGCGGGACATTTCAGCGCCACCCAGTCGACCCGAGCAGGCGATACGGATGCCCTTGGCACCTGCACGCTGTGCGGACTGCATGGCCTTCTTCATCGCGCGGCGGAAAGCCACACGTGAAGTCAGCTGCTCAGCAACGCCCTGGGCAACAAGCTGTGCTTCCATCTCGGGGTTCTTGACCTCGAGGATGTTCAGCTGGACCTGCTTGCCGGTGAGCTTTTCGAGCTCGCCGCGGATGCGGTCTGCTTCTGCTCCACGGCGGCCGATGACGATGCCCGGGCGGGCCGTGTGGATGTCCACGCGGACACGGTCACGGGTGCGCTCGATCTCAACCTTGGCGATGCCGGCGCGCTCCATGCCCGTGGACATGAGCTGGCGGATGCGGATGTCTTCGCGAACGAAGTCCTTGTACCGCTGGCCGGCCTTGGTGCTGTCAGCGAACCAGTGCGATACGTGATCGGTGGTGATGCCGAGTCGGAACCCGTGCGGGTTTACTTTCTGTCCCACTTAGCGAGCCTCCTCTTTCTCCGGGGTAGCGACTACCACGGTGATGTGGCTGGTGCGCTTCTTGATCTGAAATGCGCGACCCTGGGCACGCGGCTGGAACCGCTTCATGGTCGGGCCTTCATCAACAAACGCTTCGCTGATGATGAGGTCGCCTTCGTCAAACGCCACGCCGTCGCGGTCCGCGAGGACCCGGGCGTTGGAGATTGCCGACTGAACTACCTTGAATACCGGCTCTGAAGCTGCCTGTGGGGCAAACTTCAGAATTGCCAGAGCCTCATTCGCTTGCAAACCACGAACAAGGTTGACGACGCGCCGGGCCTTCATAGGCGTTACGCGGATGTGGCGCGCAATTGCCTTGGCTTCCATTGCTTTCCTTCTCTCGTCTTTGACGTAAGTGCAGGCGCCTAGCGGCGCTTGCCCTTACGGTCGTCCTTGACATGGCCGCGGAATGTCCGCGTGGGAGCGAATTCGCCGAGCTTGTGCCCGACCATCGACTCAGTGACAAACACCGGAATGTGCTTGCGTCCGTCGTGTACGGCGATCGTGTGCCCGAGCATGTCGGGGACGATCATCGAACGGCGTGACCAGGTCTTGATGACGTTCTTGGTGCCCTTTTCGTTTTCCCTGGCTACCTTCACAAAGAGGTGCTGGTCAACGAAAGGACCTTTTTTCAGGCTGCGTGGCATGTGTCCAGGCTCCTATCGCTTGTTCTTGCCAGTACGACGGCGACGAACAATAAGCTTGTCGCTCTCTTTGTTGGGGCGGCGGGTGCGGCCTTCCCGCTTACCGTTCGGGTTGACGGGGTTACGTCCACCGGACGTCTTACCCTCGCCACCACCGTGCGGGTGGTCAACCGGGTTCATGGCGACACCACGGACGGTCGGGCGGACGCCCTTCCAGCGCATACGGCCGGCCTTGCCCCAGTTGATGTTCGACTGCTCGGCGTTGCCCACCTCGCCGACGGTTGCGCGGCAGCGCACGTCAACGTTGCGGATTTCACCGGAAGGCAGACGCAGCTGGGCGAAGCGGCCTTCCTTGGCGACGAGCTGGATGGATGCACCAGCGGACCGGCCCATCTTGGCGCCGCCGCCCGGGCGCAGTTCAACTGCGTGGATAACGGTACCCACGGGGATGTTGCGCAGGGGCAGGTTGTTGCCAGGCTTGATGTCAGCGTTGGCACCTGCCTCTACGAAGTCACCCTGGGACAGCTTGTTCGGGGCGATGATGTAACGCTTGGTGCCATCAACGTAGTGCAGGAGGGCGATGCGAGCCGTACGGTTCGGATCGTACTCAATTTCAGCAACGCGGGCGTCAACGCCGTCCTTGTCGTGGCGACGGAAGTCGATCAGACGGTACTGGCGCTTGTGTCCGCCACCCTTGTGACGGGTGGTGATCTTACCGGTATTGTTACGGCCGCCCTTTTTGGGCAGCGGACGTACCAACGACTTTTCCGGCGTCGACCGCGTGATTTCGATGAAGTCCGCTACGCTCGAGCCACGACGGCCCGGGGTAGTCGGCTTGTATTTACGGATTCCCATAATTTATTTCCTCGTTAAAGTGGTCTCCGCTACGCGAGCGGACCGCCGAAGATGTCGATAGTGCCTTCTTTGAGGGTCACAATTGCACGCTTGGTGTTCTTGCGGGTACCCCATCCGAATTTGGTGCGCTTGCGCTTACCGGCACGGTTGATGGTGTTGATCGATTCGACCTTGACGGAGAAGATCTTCTCCACGGCCAGCTTGATCTCGGTCTTGTTCGACCGGGGGTCCACCAGGAAGGTGTACTTGCCCTCGTCGATCAGGCCGTAGCTCTTTTCCGACACGACGGGCGCAAGCACGACGTCGCGGGGATCCTTGATGGTGGCTGCACTCACTTGGCATCCTCCTCATTCTTTGCCACTGCCTTGCCGGCAACGAATGCTTCGTAGGCAGCCTTGGTGAAGACAACGTCATCAGACACGAGAACGTCGTAGGTGTTCAGCTGGTCTGCGTACAGAACGTGAACACCGTCGAGGTTGCGCACGGACAGTGCAGCAACATCGTTGGCGCGCTCGATGACAACCAGCAGGTTCTTGCGGTCGGAAACGCCGCGCAGCGTTGCAAGTGCAGCCTTGGACGACGGCTTGGAGCCCTCAACCAGTTCGGCAACAACGTGGATGCGTCCGTTGCGCGCCCGGTCAGACAGTGCGCCACGCAGTGCAGCAGCAATCATCTTCTTGGGGGTGCGCTGGCTGTAGTCACGCGGAGTGGGACCGTGGACAACGCCACCGCCGGTCATGTGAGGAGCACGGATGGAACCCTGACGGGCGCGGCCGGTGCCCTTCTGCTTGAACGGCTTGCGTCCTGCACCGGAAACTTCAGCGCGGGTCTTGGTCTTGTGGGTACCCTGGCGAGCAGCAGCGAGCTGGGCAACGACAACCTGGTGCAGCAGCGGCACGTTGGTCTGAACGTCGAAGATCTCTGCAGGCAGGTCAACCTGGACAGTGTTAGCCATTGAACTAGGCTCCCTTCACGGCGGTGCGTACGAGTACGACCTGGCCGCGGGCACCGGGAACGGCGCCCTTGATAAGGAGCAGCGACTTCTCGACGTCAACCGCGTGAACCGTGAGGTTCAGCGTGGTGTGACGAACGGCGCCCATGCGGCCGGCCATTTTCATGCCCTTGAAGACGCGGCTCGGGGTGGATGCGCCACCGATTGAACCGGGCTTACGGTGGTTCTTGTGGGCACCGTGGGAAGCTCCAACGCCGTGGAAGCCGTGACGCTTCATAACACCGGCGAAGCCCTTACCCTTGGTGGTGCCGATGACGTCGATCTTCTGGCCGGCTTCGAAGACCTCTACGGAGAGCTCCTGGCCCAGCTCGTACTCAGCAGCATCTGCGGTACGGAGTTCGACGACGTGGCGGCGAGGCGTGACGCCTGCCTTCTCAAAGTGACCAGCCAGCGGCTTGGTAACCTTGCGGGGATCGATCTGGCCGTAGCCGATCTGTACGGCTACGTAGCCATCAGCTTGTGCGTTGCGCAGCTGGGTGATGACGTTCGAATCTGCCTGGACCACAGTGACGGGGATGAGCTTGTTGTTCTCGTCCCAGACCTGGGTCATGCCGAGCTTCGTGCCCAGCAGGCCCTTTACGTTACGGGTTGCGGTCATAGTCTCTCAGCACCTCCCTACAGCTTGATTTCGATGTTCACGTCTGCCGGCAGGTCGAGACGCATAAGCGAGTCAACAGCCTTCGGCGTGGGATCGATGATGTCGATAAGACGCTTGTGCGTGCGCATTTCGAAGTGCTCGCGGCTGTCCTTGTACTTGTGCGGAGAGCGGATGACGCAGTACACGTTCTTCTCCGTCGGCAGCGGCACGGGGCCGACTACCGTTGCGCCTGCGCGCGTGACCGTCTCAACGATCTTCCGTGCTGAAACGTCAATGACCTCGTGGTCGTATGACTTCAGCCGGATGCGGATTTTTTGTCCCGCCATGTCGCCTGACTCTCTTTCAGTCTGTGCTTCCCCTGGTTGGGGCTGCCCTGTTCACTTACTCGTTGTATGGCTGCCGAAGCAATTGAGGTCGTAACCACCATCCGCCGCACAAACTGAATCCGGATGAATCCGGGTTCCTCACCTTGCCGGCGTAACCGACCCCCGCGGTCGGGCGTGTCGCGCTTGGCACGCATACAAATCCGCAATTCCATGGGGAGGGGGTTATGTTTGGTCTTCCACTTGGACCCTGGCACCCGGCATTATCCGGATCGGGACACGAAGAAGCGCTTGAACAACTCATCTAGTATGCCGGAATTTGGCGCCAGAAGCGAATTGGCCCATACCGGGGGCCAGTCCGAGGGATCATTGCCTTCGGCAACACCGGAATGGATGATAGGGGCATGACGCTGGAAAGCACCGAATCCGTGACCGAACTGGCCAGCCGCATGCCGCCGTCGTTCACCCTGGGCGTCGCAGCCGCAGCCTTTCAAATCGAAGGAGCCCTGACCCAGGGCGGCCGGGGCCCGTCCGGGTGGGACGCCTTCGCCGAGAAGCCCGGCAGCATTATGGACGGGCACTCCCCCGCGGTGGCTTGCGACCACTATAACCGCCTGCCGGAGGACATCGCCCTCCTGCAGGAGCTTGGTGTGGACTCCTACCGCTTCTCGTTGTCCTGGCCAAGAATCCAGCCCGAAGGCCAGGGACGACTCAACGCGGAGGGACTGGACTTCTACGACCGGCTGATCGACCAGTTGCTGGCAGCCGGCGTCTCCCCCATGGCCACCCTTTATCACTGGGATACTCCCCTGCCGCTGGAACACCGGGGTGGTTGGATGAACCGTGAAACAGCGGAACGGTTTGGCGAGTATGCCGCCGCCGCCGGCGAACGCTTCGGGGACCGCGTCGCGCAGTGGGTGACACTCAACGAACCGTTGTCGGTGACCCTGAACGGCTACGCCCTGGGCGTCCACGCCCCCGGCCGCACCCTGATGTTCGATGCCCTCCCGGCGATCCACCACCAACTCCTGGCCCACGGTCTCGGCGCACAGGCCCTGCGTGCGGCAGGGGTAAAGGGAGACGTAGGCGTAACCAATCTGCACTCCCCTGTCCGGCCGGCCAGCGGAAAGGTCGGAGACAAGCTGGTGGCGAAGCTGTACGACCTCCTGATGAACAGGATCTACGCCGACCCAGTGCTGCTGGGCCGCTACCCGCACCTGCCCCTGTACGCTAGGCCATGGCTGCGGTCCATCGGCCAGATTTCCGAGGCCGACCTGCAGACCATCCACCAGCCACTGGACTTTTACGGCCTCAACTACTACTTCCCGGTGAAGGTTGCCCTGGGCCGCGGGGTTACGCCTATTCCTGCCAATACGCACAAGGCGGTAGCCAGGCTTCCTTTCCATGAGGTGGGCTACCCGGAGTACAGCAGCACCGGATTCGGCTGGCCTGTAGCTCCTGAGCACCTGGGCATCCTGCTCAAAGAACTCCAGGACCGGTATGGGACTGCACTCCCCCCGGTTTACATCACCGAAGGCGGCGCCAGTTACCCGGAGCCCGACCAAGTGTCCGGGCCCGTCCAGGATGAGGACCGTATGAACTACATCGCCTCGCACCTGCGTGCAGCACTGGACGCCACCTCGCCCGGCGGGATGGCTTCGGCCGTGGACCTGCGCGGCTATTACGTGTGGACCCTAATGGACAATTTCGAATGGGCGGCCGGTTACTCCCAGCGCTTCGGCCTGGTCCACGTGGATTTCGAAACGCTGGAGCGTACGCCTAAGCAGTCCTTCTACTGGTACCAGTCGCTCAGCAAGGCACGCCGGGCCGCGGCAGGCTAGCCCTGCGCCGCTACTGGTTTTTGTTCGCCCGGTTGATCCGCTTGGCGCGATCGATTTCGTGGCGGAAGTGCTTCTTGGCCCAGAAGACACCGGCGACCACGGCGACAACGATGATCAGAAAAATAAGCCATCCCATGATGAACTCCTTTCGGTCCAGCAACAGTATCAGGCAGGAGTTAACCAAAAAGAACAGCCCCGCTGCAGTAGCAGCGGGGCTGTTCTTCAGTTCAAACAAGAATTACTTGTTGATCTTGGTAACGCGTCCTGAACCAACGGTGCGGCCGCCTTCGCGGATTGCGAAGCCGAGGCCCTCTTCCATAGCGATGGGCTGGATGAGCGCAACGGTCATCTCAGTGTTGTCGCCAGGCATAACCATTTCCGTGCCCTCGGGCAGGGTGATAACGCCGGTTACGTCCGTGGTACGGAAGTAGAACTGCGGGCGGTAGTTGGAGTAGAACGGGTTGTGACGTCCGCCTTCGTCCTTGGAGAGGATGTAGACGTTAGCCTCGAAGTCGGTGTGCGGGGTGATGGAACCCGGCTTGACGACAACCTGGCCACGCTCTACGTCATCGCGCTTCAGACCGCGGAGCAGGAGGCCACAGTTCTCGCCGGCCCATGCTTCGTCGAGCTGCTTGTGGAACATCTCGATACCGGTAACCGTGGTCTTCTGGACCGGGCGGATGCCGACGATCTCGACCTCGGAGTTGATGGCGAGGGTTCCACGCTCGGCGCGGCCCGTAACAACGGTGCCACGGCCGGTGATGGTGAAGACGTCCTCGATGGGCATCAGGAACGGCTTGTCACGGTCACGTACGGGGTCCGGAACAGACTCGTCAACAGCAGCCATCAGGTCCTCGACGGACTTGACCCACTCCGGGTCGCCTTCCAGTGCCTTGAGGCCGGAAACGCGGACAACCGGTGCTTCGTCGCCATCGAAGCCCTGCGAGCTGAGGAGCTCACGAACTTCCATTTCAACGAGGTCCAGCAGTTCCTCATCGTCAACCATGTCGGACTTGTTCAGCGCGACCAGCAGGTAGGGAACACCAACCTGGCGGGCGAGCAGAACGTGCTCGCGGGTCTGTGCCATCGGGCCGTCAGTGGCGGCAACCACGAGGATTGCACCGTCCATCTGTGCAGCACCGGTGATCATGTTCTTGATGTAGTCAGCGTGACCGGGGGCGTCTACGTGTGCGTAGTGGCGCTTTTCGGTCTGGTACTCAACGTGGGAGATGTTGATGGTAATGCCGCGCTGACGCTCTTCGGGAGCAGAGTCAATCGACGCGAAGTCACGCTTCTCGTTGAGAGTCGGGTACTTGTCGTACAGCACCTTGGAAATGGCGGCCGTCAACGTCGTCTTACCGTGGTCAACGTGACCAATGGTGCCGATGTTAACGTGCGGCTTAGTCCGCTCGAACTTTGCCTTTGCCACAGGTTCCTCCTAGAACGTTTTCAAATGACATACCCTTCAGCCGCGCTTGTCGCGGCAGAAACTCAGGTAAGTCTACTTGGGGGGCTTTGGATTGGTGAAATTGCAGATTCAGGAACTAATACTAGTCCCTCGAGCCTGTTCGTGCAGATGGCCGGAACCCGGCTTGACCGGACTGCATCCGACCGAAAACCGGCCACCTGCACCAGGCGGGCCTCCGTCAACCGGAAGCACACCCGAGTTAGTTCGCTTCGAAAGTCCGAAAGACTATTCGCCGCGGGTCTTCTGGATGATCTCGTCGGCAACTGCCTTCGGGACCTCGGCGTAGCTGTTGAACGTCATGGAGTACACAGCGCGGCCCTGGGTCTTCGAGCGCAGGTCACCGATGTAGCCGAACATGCCGGACAGCGGAACGTGCGCACGAATGACCTTGACGCCCTGTGCATCTTCCATGGACTGCATCTGGCCGCGGCGGGAGTTGAGGTCACCGATGACTTCACCCATGTATTCCTCAGGGGTGCGGACCTCGACATCCATCAGCGGTTCGAGCAGGACAGGGTTCGCCTTACGTGCAGCTTCCTTGAAAGCCATACGGCCGGCGATCTTGAACGCCATTTCAGACGAGTCAACATCGTGGTACGCGCCATCAATCAGCGTCGCCTTAATGCCGACAACCGGGTAACCTGCCAGGACGCCGTCGTTCAGCGCATCCTGGATACCAGCGTCAACGGACGGAATGTACTCGCGGGGAACGCGGCCACCGGTGACCTTGTTCTCGAACTCGTACAGCTCGCCCTCGGCGGTGTCCAGCGGCTCGATCGCGATCTGAATCTTTGCGAACTGACCCGAACCACCGGTCTGCTTCTTGTGCGTGTAGTCGTGGCGTTCGACGGCGCGCTTGATGGTTTCGCGGTAGGCAACCTGGGGCTTACCAACGTTGGCCTCGACCTTGAATTCGCGGCGCATGCGGTCCACCAGGATGTCCAGGTGAAGCTCGCCCATGCCGGCGATGATGGTCTGGCCGGTGTCTTCGTTGAGGGACACCTGGAAGGTGGGATCCTCAGCGGAGAGCTTCTGGATGGCCGTGGAGAGTTTCTCCTGGTCACCCTTGGTGTTCGGCTCGATGGCAACCGAGATCACGGGCTCCGGGAAGCTCATGGACTCGAGGACGATCTGGTTGGCGGAGTCGCACAGGGTGTCACCCGTGGTGGTGTCCTTCAGACCGATGGCTGCGTAGATGTGGCCTGCGGTAGCGCCGTCAACGGGCATTTCCTTGTTGGCGTGCATCTGGAACAGCTTGCCGATGCGCTCCTTCTTGCCCTTGGTGGAGTTGACCACCTGGGCGCCTGCTTCAACATGACCGGAGTACACGCGGATGAAGGTGAGCTGGCCGAAGAACGGGTGCGCTGCGATCTTGAAGGCAAGAGCCGAGAACGGCTCTTCCGAAGACGGCTTGCGGGTCAGTTCCTTCTCTTCGTCGCGAGGATCGTGACCGATCATCGGCGGGACGTCGAGCGGGTTCGGCAGGTAGTCGACGACAGCATCGAGCATGGGCTGTACGCCACGGTTCTTGAACGCGGAGCCGCAGAAGATCGGGTACAGCTCGGAGTTGATCGTCATCTTGCGGATGCCGGCCTTGAGCTCGTCGATCGAGATCTCTTCGCCCTCAAGGTACTTCTCCATGAGTTCCTCGGAGGACTCTGCAACAGCCTCAACGAGGTGTGCGCGGTACTCCTCGGCCTTTTCCTGGAGGTCAGCCGGGATCTCGCGGACCTCGTACTTCGCACCCATGGTGACGTCACCCTTGGCATCGCCGGGCCACACCAGTGCGCGCATGTAGAGGAGGTCCACGACGCCGATGAAGTCGTTCTCGGCACCGATCGGCAGCTGCATAACGAGCGGCTTTGCGCCCAGGCGGCTGATGATGGTGTCTACCGTGAAGTAGAAGTCAGCGCCCAGCTTGTCCATCTTGTTGACGAAGCAGATACGAGGGACGTTGTACTTATCAGCCTGGCGCCAGACAGTCTCAGACTGCGGCTCAACGCCTTCCTTGCCATCGAAGACGGCGACGGCGCCGTCGAGGACGCGCAGGGAGCGCTCAACCTCAACGGTGAAGTCAACGTGGCCGGGGGTGTCGATGATGTTGATCTGGTTGTTCTCCCAGAAGCAGGTCACGGCGGCAGACGTGATGGTGATGCCGCGTTCCTTTTCCTGTTCCATCCAGTCAGTGGTCGAAGCGCCGTCGTGCGTTTCGCCGATCTTGTGGTTCACACCCGTGTAGAACAGGATGCGCTCGGTTGTGGTGGTCTTGCCGGCATCAATGTGGGCCATGATGCCGATGTTGCGGACCTTACTAAGGTCGGTAAGCACGTCCTGTGCCACGGGGTCTCCTTTTGGGATGGACTACACGTTCGCCGCCGGCTCTGTTGAGCCGGCGGCGTCCGGGGAGTATTACCAGCGGTAGTGTGCGAAGGCCTTGTTGGACTCGGCCATCTTGTGGGTGTCTTCGCGACGCTTCACAGCGGCGCCGAGACCGTTGGACGCATCCAGAATCTCGTTGCGGAGGCGCTCGGTCATGGTCTTCTCGCGGCGGGCCTTCGAGTAGCCCACGAGCCAGCGGAGGGCAAGCGCAGTGGCTCGACCCGGCTTGACCTCAACCGGAACCTGGTAAGTGGCACCACCAACACGGCGCGACTTCACTTCAAGGCTCGGCTTGATGTTGTCCATGGCCTTCTTCAAGGCTGCAACGGGATCGCCACCGGACTTTTCCTGCGCACCGGCAAGGGCACCGTAAACGATGCGCTCTGCGGTGGACTTCTTGCCGTCGACGAGCACCTTGTTAATCAGCTGGGTGACCAGCGGGGAGCCGTAAACGGGATCAATGACTAGCGGCCGCTTCGGGGCCGGACCCTTGCGAGGCATATTACTTCTTCTCCATCTTTGCGCCGTAGCGGCTGCGGGCCTGCTTACGGTTCTTGACACCCTGGGTATCGAGGGCGCCACGGACGATCTTGTAGCGGACACCGGGGAGGTCCTTCACACGACCACCGCGGACGAGCACAATGGAGTGCTCCTGCAGGTTGTGGCCAACACCGGGAATGTAGGCGGTTACTTCGATACCACCGTTGAGGCGCACACGTGCCACCTTACGCAGAGCCGAGTTCGGCTTCTTCGGGGTGGTGGTGTAGACGCGGGTGCAGACACCGCGGCGCATGGGGCTGCCGTTAAGGGCGGGGGCCTTGGTCTTTTTGACCTTCGGCGTGCGGCCCTTGCGGACCAGCTGGTTGATCGTAGGCACTCTCGTGTTCTCCGTTTTATCCGGAGTGGCCGCTTCCGGCCACTCTCCTTTGCGTTGCCCCGCCGCCTGGGCCTTGAAGAAGATCTCCAAGGCCCAGGCGGCGAAGGCGAAGCCTTAATAGTCGGATCGCATACGCAGGGAATGACCTGACTCGCGTCTTCAATGGTCCCTAGGCATGCAAAAATGTGGCATACGTTGCACAAGAACCCTGCAAACCGGAAACGTCGCTCTGGTTCAGCCTTTCAGCTGGAACCGGCGCACTCATCCACTGCCACAATAACAATTGGTAACAAGTCTAGCACGGACGGCCTCCACCCCTTAATCGGGCGGCACTCCCCCAAGTGGGTAAGGGGAAGGCCCCGCCCCCACAAATGTGGGGGCGGGGCCCTTCAGCCAATCAGCGGAACTTCCTTAGCGGAAGTCGTTGCCCAGGTCGTAGTCATCCAGCGGGATGGCGTGGAACTCAGGAGCTCCGTCGCCGCCCAGGGTGTCGTACGAGAAGTCACTGAATGCGCTGGGGCCGGTGAACAGGTTGGCCTTTGCTTCTTCAGTGGGCTCGACGGTGACCTCGGTGTAGCGCGGGAGGCCCGTGCCGGCCGGGATCAGCTTACCGATGATGACGTTCTCCTTGAGGCCGAGCAGCGGGTCGCTCTTGCCTTCCATGGCCGCCTGCGTCAGGACGCGGGTGGTCTCCTGGAAGGAAGCTGCGGACAGCCAAGACTCGGTGGCCAGCGACGCCTTGGTGATGCCCATGAGCTCAGGACGTCCGGAAGCCGGAGTCTTGCCCTCGGAGACAACACGGCGGTTGGCGTCCTCGAAGCGGCTGCGCTCGGCGAGCTCGCCGGGCAGCAGGTCCGATTCGCCGGACTCGATGACCGTAACGCGGCGCAGCATCTGGCGGACGATAACCTCGACGTGCTTGTCGTGGATACCGATGCCCTGGCTGCGGTACACGCCCTGGACTTCGTCCACCAGGAACTTCTGTGCCGCACGCGGACCCATGATGCGCAGGACCTGCTTGGGGTCCACCGGTCCGTTGATCAGCTTCTGGCCGACGGTGACGTGGTCGCCATCCTCGATCAGCAGGCGTGAACGGCGCAGGACCGGGTAGGCGATCTCTTCAGTTCCGTCATCAGGAGTGATGACCAGGCGCATCTGGCGCTCGGACTCTTCGATGGTGATGCGGCCGGCTGCTTCTGCAATCGGTGCAACACCCTTCGGAGTACGGGCTTCGAAGAGCTCCTGGATACGGGGCAGACCCTGGGTGATGTCGTCGCCGCCGCTGGCGGAGACTGCACCACCGGTGTGGAACGTACGCATGGTCAGCTGGGTACCGGGCTCACCGATGGACTGTGCGGCGATGATGCCCACGGCCTCGCCGATGTCCACGGTCTTGCCAGTGGCCAGCGAACGGCCGTAGCACAGGGCGCAGGTGCCGACGCTGGACTCACAGGTGAGTACGGAGCGGACCTTGACCTCGGTGATGCCTGCCGCGAACAGCTCGGCGATCACTACGTCGCCGCAGTCGGTGCCGGCGGCTGCGAGGACGTTGCCCTCGGAGTCCACGACGTCGACGGCGAGCGTACGTGCGTACGCGCTGTTCTCGACGTTCTCGTCCAGCACCAGCTCACCGTTGGAATCGGCGACGGCGATGGGCGTGACCAGGCCGCGCTCGGTGCCGCAGTCCTCTTCACGGACGATGACGTCCTGGGACACGTCCACCAGACGACGGGTCAAGTAACCCGAGTTGGCGGTACGCAGAGCGGTGTCAGCAAGACCCTTACGCGCGCCGTGCGTGGCGATGAAGTATTCCAGAACCGACAGGCCCTCACGGTAGGAGGACTTGATGGGACGGGGAATAATTTCACCCTTCGGGTTGGCCACGAGGCCACGGATACCCGCGATCTGGCGGACCTGCATCCAGTTACCACGTGCACCGGAGGACACCATGCGGTTGATGGTGTTCATCGGCGACAGGCTGTCGCGCATCGCCTGGGCGATCTCGTTGGTTGCCTTGTTCCAGATCTCGATCAGTTCCTGGCGGCGCTCGTCGTCGTCGATCAGGCCCTTGTCGTACTGGCCCTGGATCTTCGCAGCCCGCTCCTCGTAACCGGCGAGGATGGCCGGCTTTGCGGCCGGAACCTCGATGTCCGAGATGGCGACGGTGACGCCTGAGCGGGTGGCCCAGTAGAAACCGGCATCCTTCAGGTTGTCCAGCGTTGCCGCGGTGACGACCTTCGGGTAGCGCTCCGCGAGGTCGTTGACGATGCGGGACAGCTCGCCCTTGTCGGCAACAGCCTCAACCCACGGGTAGTCCTCGGGCAGCGTCTCGTTGAAGAGAACCTGGCCCAGGGAGGTCTGGACGAGCGCGGGCTGACCCGGCTCCCAGCCTTCCGGAGCTTCCCAGCCGGCGTAGGGCACGAAGCCTTCGAGGCGGATCTTGACCTGCGAGTTCAGGTGCAGCTCGCGGGCATCGAACGCCATGATGGCTTCCGCAACCGAACCGAAGACACGGCCTTCGCCAGCTGAGCCAACACGCTTGGTGGTCAGGTGGTAGAGGCCGATGATCATATCCTGCGAAGGCAGGGTGACCGGGCGTCCGTCAGAGGGCTTCAGGATGTTGTTCGAGGACAGCATCAGGATGCGGGCCTCAGCCTGCGCTTCGGGGCTCAGCGGCAGGTGGACTGCCATCTGGTCGCCGTCGAAGTCGGCGTTGAAGGCGCCACAAACCAGCGGGTGGAGCTGGATTGCCTTACCTTCAACAAGCTGCGGCTCGAACGCCTGGATGCCGAGGCGGTGCAGGGTAGGTGCACGGTTGAGCAGCACCGGGTGTTCGGTGATGATCTCTTCGAGCACGTCCCAGACCTGCGGACGGTACCGCTCCACCATGCGCTTGGCCGACTTGATGTTCTGGGCGTGGTTGAGGTCAACCAGGCGCTTCATCACGAACGGCTTGAAGAGCTCCAGCGCCATCTGCTTGGGCAGGCCGCACTGGTGCAGCTTCAGCTGCGGGCCGACGACGATGACCGAACGGCCGGAGTAGTCGACGCGCTTGCCGAGGAGGTTCTGGCGGAAACGGCCCTGCTTGCCCTTGAGCATGTCGCTCAGGGACTTCAGCGGACGGTTGCCCGGTCCGGTGACCGGACGGCCGCGGCGGCCGTTGTCGAAGAGGCTGTCAACAGCTTCCTGAAGCATGCGCTTCTCGTTGTTGACGATGATCTCCGGAGCACCCAGGTCAAGCAGGCGCTTGAGGCGGTTGTTGCGGTTGATCACACGGCGGTACAGGTCGTTGAGGTCGGAGGTCGCGAAGCGGCCACCGTCCAGCTGGACCATGGGGCGCAGTTCCGGCGGGATCACCGGGACGGCGTCGAGGACCATGCCAAGCGGGCTGTTGTTGGTGGTCAGGAACGCGTTGACCACCTTCAGGCGCTTGAGGGCGCGGGTCTTGCGCTGGCCCTTGCCGTTGGCGATGATGTCGCGGAGCAGGTCCGACTCGGCCTGCATGTCGAAGCTCTCAAGACGCTTCTTGATGGCTTCGGCACCCATGGAGCCTTCGAAGTACATGCCGTAGCGGTCGCGCAGCTCGCGGTACAGGCCTTCGTCACCTTCGAGGTCGGCGACCTTGAGGTTCTTGAAACGATCCCAGACCTGCTCGAGGCGCTCGATGTCGGCGTCGGCACGCTTGCGCACGTTCGCCATCTGGCGGTCGGCGGAGTCGCGGGCCTTCTTCTTGTCGGCAGCCTTCGCGCCTTCACCCTCAAGGCGGGCAATTTCGCCTTCGAGGTCGCGGGCGATCGCCGCGATGTCGGAGTCGCGGTTGTCGATGAGCTGCTTCTTCTCGATGTCGTGCTCAACCTGCAGGTTGGGCAGTTCCTCGTGGCGGGCAGCTTCGTCGACGCTGGTGATCATGTAGGCAGCGAAGTAGATGACCTTTTCAAGGTCCTTCGGTGCCAGGTCAAGGAGGTAGCCCAGGCGGGACGGAACACCCTTGAAGTACCAGATGTGCGTGACGGGTGCGGCCAGCTCGATGTGGCCCATGCGTTCGCGGCGGACCTTTGCGCGGGTGACTTCAACGCCACAACGCTCACAGATGATGCCCTTGAAGCGCACGCGCTTGTACTTGCCGCAGTAGCATTCCCAGTCCCGGGACGGGCCGAAGATCTTCTCGCAGAAGAGTCCGTCCTTCTCGGGCTTAAGGGTGCGGTAGTTGATGGTTTCCGGCTTCTTAACCTCGCCGTAAGACCAGCCGCGGATGTCTTCCGCGGTGGCGAGGCCGATCTGCATGAGGCCGAAGGAGGATTCGCTGGACATATGGTCCCTGTTCTCTCTTGTTCTCTAAATTCTGAAGTCTTGGGTGCGGAATGAGGGAGGTGAGGTCCGACGGCGGGTGGTCACCCGCCGTCGGACGCCCGCCTGCTAGACCTCTTCTACCGAACTGGGCTCTGCACGAGACAGATCGATGCCCAGTTCTTCCGCAGCGGTGAAGACTGCGTCATCAGAGTCACGCATTTCAATTGTGGTTCCGTCCGTGGAGAGGACTTCCACGTTCAGGCACAGCGACTGCATTTCCTTGATCAAGACCTTGAAGGACTCGGGAACGCCCGGCTCGGGGATGTTCTCGCCCTTGACGATGGCTTCGTAGACCTTCACACGACCGTGGATGTCATCAGACTTGATCGTGAGGAGTTCCTGGAGCGTGTAGGCGGCGCCGTAAGCTTCGAGCGCCCACACTTCCATTTCACCGAAGCGCTGGCCACCGAACTGTGCCTTACCACCCAGCGGCTGCTGCGTGATCATGGAGTACGGGCCGGTGGAGCGCGCGTGGATCTTGTCGTCCACCAGGTGGTGGAGCTTCAGGATGTACATGTAGCCGACCGAGATCGGATCCGGGAACGGCTCGCCGGAGCGGCCGTCGAACAGACGGGTCTTGCCGGAGGAATTGATCAGGCGTTCGCCGTCGCGCGTCACGTTGGTGGAGTCCAGCAGGCCCGTGATTTCCTCTTCGCGGGCGCCGTCGAACACCGGCGTTGCAACAGTGGTCTGGCCACTCTCGCGCGGCAGGTTCGGCAGCTGCTTCACCCACTCGGGCTCGCCTTCGATCTTCCAGCCGGTCTTGGCAACCCAGCCGAGGTGCGTTTCAAGCACCTGGCCCACGTTCATTCGGCCCGGGACACCCAGCGGGTTCAGGACGATATCAACGGGGGTGCCGTCGGCAAGGAACGGCATGTCCTCGATCGGGAGGATCTTGGAGATAACACCCTTGTTGCCGTGGCGGCCGGCGAGCTTGTCGCCATCGGTGATCTTACGCTTGGCAGCCACGTAGACGCGGACCAGCTGGTTCACGCCCGGGGGCAGTTCGTCGTCGTTGTCGCGGTCGAAGACGCGCACGCCGATGACGGTGCCGGACTCGCCGTGGGGCACCTTCAGGGAGGTGTCGCGGACTTCGCGGGACTTCTCACCGAAGATGGCGCGCAGCAGGCGCTCTTCGGGGGTCAGTTCGGTTTCACCCTTCGGGGTGACCTTTCCAACCAGGATGTCCCCTGCTTCAACCTCAGCACCGATGTGGATGATGCCGCGCTCGTCCAGGCCTGCCAGGACTTCCTCGGACACGTTGGGGATGTCGCGGGTGATTTCCTCGGCACCAAGCTTGGTGTCGCGGGCATCGATCTCGTGCTCCTCGATGTGGATGGAGGAAAGAACGTCCTCGGCAACGATGCGCTGCGAGAGGATGATGGCGTCCTCGAAGTTGTGGCCTTCCCATGACATGAATGCCACGAGCAGGTTCTTACCGAGGGCGAGCTCGCCCTGGTCCGTTGCCGGGCCGTCGGCGATGATGCCGCCAACTTCCAGGCGCTGGCCTTCGTTCACCAGGACACGGTGGTTGTAGCAGTTGCCCTGGTTGGAGCGGGCGAACTTGTTGATGCGGTAGTTGGTCTCCGTGCCGTCGTCGTTGAGCATGATGACGAGCTCGGCGGAAACCTCGGTGACCACACCGGCCTTCTTCGCGATGACAACGTCACCGGCGTCAACGGCTGCGGCGCGCTCCATGCCGGTGCCCACGAACGGAGCCTCGGAACGGACCAGCGGCACGGCCTGGCGCTGCATGTTGGCACCCATGAGTGCGCGGTTGGCGTCGTCATGCTCGAGGAACGGGATCAGGGCGGTAGCCACGGACACCATCTGGCGCGGGGAAACGTCCATGAACTCGACGTCCTCGGCGGGAACGAGCACAGGCTCGCCTCCACCACCACGGGCACGGACCAGGACGGTGTCTTCGGCGAACTTCTTGTTCTCGTCCAGCGGCGCGTTGGCCTGGGCGATGAGCACCTCAGCCTCGTCGTCGGCCGTCAGGTACTGGACGTCGTCGGACACAACGCCGTTCTTGACCAGACGGTACGGGGTCTCGATGAAGCCGAACGGGTTGATGCGTCCGTAGGATGCCAGCGAGCCGATCAGACCAATGTTCGGGCCTTCAGGGGTTTCGATGGGGCACATACGTCCGTAGTGGGACGGGTGCACGTCACGGACTTCCATGCCGGCGCGGTCACGGGACAGACCACCGGGGCCAAGGGCCGACAGGCGGCGCTTGTGGGTCAGGCCCGAGAGCGGGTTGTTCTGGTCCATGAACTGCGACAGCTGGGAGGTTCCAAAGAACTCCTTGATGGCTGCAACCACGGGGCGGATGTTGATCAGGGTCTGGGGCGTGATGGCCTCGACGTCCTGGGTGGTCATACGCTCGCGGACAACGCGCTCCATACGGGACAGGCCGGTGCGGACCTGGTTCTCGATAAGCTCGCCGACGGCGCGGATGCGGCGGTTGCCGAAGTGGTCGATGTCGTCGATTTCGACGCGCAGGTCCACTTCCTGGCCATCGCGGGTTCCCTTGATGGTCTTCTCGCCGGCGTGCAGCGCGACGAGGAACTTGATCATGGCCACGATGTCTTCAACGTGCAGGACCGATGCTTCCTTGTCGCCAAGGGAGCGGTCGATGCCAAGCTTGCGATTGATCTTGTAGCGGCCAACCTTGGCCAGATCGTAGCGCTTGGAGTTGAAGTACAGGTTGTCCAGCAGCGACTGGGCAGCCTCGACGGTGGGGGGCTCGCCCGGGCGCAGCTTCCGGTAGATGTCCAGCAACGCGTCTTCGCGGGTTTCGGTGGCGTCCTTCTCCAGGGTTGCCCGCATGGAGTCGTACTGGCCGAACTCTTCGAGGATCTGGCCTTCGGTCCAGCCGAGGGCCTTCAGCAGGACGGTGACCGACTGCTTGCGCTTGCGGTCGAGGCGAACGCCGACCTGGTCGCGCTTGTCGATTTCGAGCTCGAACCAGGCGCCGCGGGACGGGATGATCTTCGCAGTGAAGATGTCCTTGTCACTGGTCTTGTCGGCGGCACGCTCGAAGTAGGCGCCCGGGGAACGGACCAGCTGGGAGACGACAACACGCTCGGTGCCGTTGACCACGAAGGTACCCTTCTCGGTCATCAGCGGGAAGTCGCCCATGAACACGGTCTGCTGCTTGATCTCGCCCGTGTTGTTGTTCATGAACTCGGCCTTGACGTACAGCGGAGCCGAGTACGTTGCGTCCCGGTCCTTGCACTCGGCCATGGTGTACTTCGGGTCAGCGAACTCGGGATCGGAGAAGCTCAGGGACATAGTGCCCTGGAAGTCCTCAATCGGGGAGATCTCTTCGAAGATGTCCGAAAGACCGGACGTGGTGGCGACGCTAAGATCGTTTTCTTCGACAGCTTTCGCTACGCGTGCCTGCCAGCGTTCGTTTCCGACCAGCCAGTCGAAGCTGTCCGTCTGGAGGGCAAGCAGATTCGGAACGTCAAGAGGTTCGTGAATCTTTGCGAATGAGAGCCGGCGAGTGGCACCATCAGTGCTGTCGGCGGTGTTAGCGGTTTCGTTATTAGAGGTGCTCGAGGCGACCAAGAGGGATCCTTCCACAGACCTTCAGGCGTTTTCAGATCTCCCCCGCTGTGCACCCTGCGGAATGCTCCGCAGTGCTACCATCCGGTTCCGCTATATGACCCGGGGCCGGTGCTGACCATGCTGTGACGTTGTTGACGGCACGTTGATTGCCAGCTGCCAGGCGAAAGCCCACCGCTATATGAAGGCTGAAGGTAAACAGGGAAGACGCAAATATCTACGATACGGCAAAATAACCTACATGTCTACCCCACATCCGGCCCGATTGCAAGCACCGGTTTTCCGGGCTGTGTGCGGCATGCGGGACTAAAGCCGCAGGGTGACGCCTTCGGCCGTGCACGTCCCGGCGTTGGCAAACACCGCGTCCCTGACTGCGTCCCGGGATTCCTGCGCTGGCACGCCGCCGGCTTCTGCTGCGGCTGAATGGTCGATGGCGAGCAGGCTCAGTGACGCGAAGAGCCCTTGGAGGTCCCCGGCCGTTGCGTCCTTGGCGTCGTCGGCCCGCAGGTAGATGTCCTCAAAGCCGTCCGGGTCATCGGCCGGGACGGCCTTGTACTCCGCGACCAGTTTGTTGAAGAGTTCACAGGTCCCTTTTGCTCCCACTGCTGCGGCTCCCCCTGGCGTGGCTCCCCCTGGAGCTGACGACGGCGGCGCGTCCGTGACGCTTCCAGCGGAGCCGGTGGGGCGGGGCGGGCTTTCCCGGCCTGGCTC
Organism: Arthrobacter sp. Hb9-2; assembly: GCF_059091165.1. Taxonomy (NCBI): domain Bacteria; kingdom Bacillati; phylum Actinomycetota; class Actinomycetes; order Micrococcales; family Micrococcaceae; genus Arthrobacter; species Arthrobacter sp. Hb9-2. The sequence continues at coordinate 90,144 of NZ_JBNHGJ010000005.1, forward strand.
AGGCGCGGCCGGCGCCGTTGAGGCGGCGTTGGGATCCGGGGTGGAAACGGAACAGGCCGTAAGTGACGCAAAGCCGATGGCCGCTGCCATCATCAGGATTTTTTTCACGGTGCTGCTCCAAGCGTCCCCGGGGCACGGACCTGCTGTCCCCCTGCAAAAGTGTCCGGCGTCCACCCTACGCAGGCAGCCGCCGTCGCGCACGTTCCGGGGATGGGGACTCCTCCCCCGCCGCGCCGTCGCGGGAGCCGGGGCACTGCCGGAATGCACATAGCGGCCGGGGCGTTTGAATATATGGGTGACCAGCGTCACGATAGCCTTGGTGGCCTACAACGAATCAGATCGGAAGAGATAAACATGGGCAACTTCGCGGACAACACTGACGTTGTCATCCTCGCAGCAGTTCGTACTCCACAGGGCCGTATCAACGGCCAGCTGGCGAGCTTTACCGCCGTCGATCTCGGGGCCCACGCCATCAAGGCGGCCCTGGAAGCGAGCGGGGTGGACGCCGGCCAGGTGGAGGCCGTCATCATGGGACAGGTGCTCCAAGCCGGTGCCGGCCAGAATCCCGCACGGCAGAGCTCCATCGGCGCCGGCATCGGCTGGAACGTTCCTGCTGTCACCGTGAACAAGGTCTGCCTCTCGGGGCTGACCGCGGTGATCGACGCTGCCCGGATGATCCGCGGCGGTGAGGCGGCCGTGGTGGTGGCAGGCGGGCAGGAGTCCATGACCCGGGCACCTCACGTGCTGCCCGGCTCACGGCAGGGGTGGACCTACGGCTCCATCCAGGCACTGGACGTGGCTGCGCACGATGGACTTACGGATGCCTTTGACGGCCAGTCGATGGGGCTGTCCACCGAAACCCGTAACCTTACGCTGGGCATCGACAGGACATCACAGGACAACGTGGCCGCCCAGTCGCACCAGCGCGCCGCACTGGCCGCCAAGAACGGCACCTTCGACGACGAGATCGTTCCCCTCAGCGTCAAGCAACGCAAGGGCGATCCCCTGGTGGTCTCCACCGATGAAGGTGTGCGCCCAAACGCCTCCGTCGAGTCCTTGGCCGGGCTGCGGGCAGCCTTCGTCACCGACGGCACCATCACCGCCGGCAACTCCTCTCCCCTGTCTGATGGAGCCGCGGCCCTGGTCCTCTCCTCCCGCGCCTTTGCCGAGGAGAACGGGCTGGAATACCTTGCGGTTGTCGGCAAGCCCGGGCAGGTTGCCGGGCCGGACAACTCCCTGCATTCCCAGCCGTCCAACGCCATTAAGAACGCCCTGGGCCGTGCGGGCTGGACCACCGCCGATTTGGACTTTATCGAGATCAACGAAGCGTTCGGTTCCGTGGCGGTCCAGTCGCTGCAGGATCTCGATTACCCCCTTGAAAAGTGCAACATCCATGGCGGTGCCATCGCACTGGGCCACCCCATCGGGGCATCCGGTGCCCGGCTCGCTGTACATGCCGCCCATGAGCTTAGGCGACGCGGAACAGGCAAAGCCGCGGTGTCCCTGTGCGGGGGTGGCGGACAGGGCGAAGCCCTCCTGCTGTACCGCGACTGATGGCGGACATGCCTGCGAACGGAACGGACGGCGTCGGACGCGAACGGTTCCTGGCGGATGCAGCCGCCAGGGGCCTGCAGGTCGAGGTAGTGGAAAGGCCGGCCGCCAAAAGCCTCGAGGAAGCGGCCGGCATCCTGGGCATTACGCCCGCCGACATCGTGAAGTCGTTGGTGGTCAAGCACAAGGACGGGTCGTTCCTCTTTGCGCTGATTCCCGGCGACCGCCAGATCTCCTGGCCCAAGCTCCGGAACCTCGTGGGCGTCAACAAGCTTTACCTGCCGCCAGCGGACGTGGCGCTGGACGCAACCGGCTACGAACGCGGCACCATCACCCCGCTGGGCAGCACCAACAGCTGGCCTGTGTATGCCGACGCCACCATCACGGGCCGGAGGATCTCTATGGGTGCAGGTGCCCACGGCTACAGCGCCTTCGTGGACGCCGACGCCCTCACGGGAGCGTTGCGCGCCGTCGTCGCGGACATCAGCGACCCTGCTTGACGCCAGCTGAACTGAATACGCAAAAAGCCCCGCCCACAAACGTGGACGGGGCTTTTTGAGGAAGAGGCGTTGTTACTTGAGGGTAACGGTGGCGCCTGCAGCCTCGAGCTGCTCCTTGGCCTTCTCGGCAGCTTCCTTGGTTGCACCTTCGAGGACAGCCTTGGGAGCGCTGTCAACCAGGTCCTTGGCTTCCTTGAGGCCCAGGGAAGTGATGGCGCGAACTTCCTTGATCACTGCGATCTTCTTGTCGCCGGCAGCTTCGAGGACGACGTCGAAGTCAGTCTTCTCTTCAACCTCTTCAGCAGCAGCACCGGCGGGGCCGGCAACAGCTACAGCAGCAGCGGTAACTTCGAAGGTCTCTTCGAAGAGCTTGACGAACTCGGAGAGCTCGATGATGGTCAGTTCCTTGAAAGCTTCAATGAGCTCTTCGTTGGTGAGCTTCGCCATGGTAGGCGTCCTTCCTGTTGTGGTGTTCAGCGGCACGCGGCCGTGCTTCACACCGGAGTCTTGTGGGGTAAAGAGAATTAGTTCTCTTCGGCTGCGGGAGCCTCAGCTGCGGGAGCTTCTGCTTCGGCAGCGGGAGCTTCTTCAGCGGCAGGCGCCTCGGCAGCTGCCGGTGCACCGTTCTCTTCTTCAAGCTTGAGGCGCAGTGCGTCAATGATGCGTGCAGCTGCTGCGGCAGGGGCCTTGAGGACGCCTGCAACCTTGGCGAGCTGCAGCTCGCGGGACTCGAGCGCTGCCAGTTCGGCAACCTCGCTGGCGTTCAGTGCCTTGCCCTCGAAGTAACCGGTCTTGATGACCAGCTGCTTGTTGGTCTTGGCAAAATCCGTCAGGCTCTTGGCAGCGGCAACTGCGTCACCCTTGATGAACGCGATTGCAGTGGGGCCGGAAAGCTGGTCGTTGAATGCTTCAACACCGGCTTCCTTGGCTGCAATGGCGGTCAGGGTGTTCTTGACGACCGCGAACTTGGTGTCCTGGCCGAGAGAAACACGCAGCTGCTTGAGCTGTGCAACGGTGAGCCCACGGTATTCGGTCAGGACAGCGGCGTTCGATTCCTTGAAATCGTTAGTGATCTCAGCTACTGCTGAAACCTTGGTAGGCGTTGCCATAACCCTCCTTCCGGGGATAGTGCCGGTATGCGACGGTCCCCGCTCAAGTGAGCTAAAACTAAAAACGCCCCGCGCAGATGCACGGGGCTTGGCTCAACACAGATGTTTCCATGGAGCTTTGCTTCGTTCACCTGCGCCGGCCGCCCTACGTTGAGGGTCCTTCGTCCAGAAAGCCACTGCTTCTCCCGCACACAACTGCAGAGTTGAGCCATGTTCGAGAGAGTGGATTTCCAACAACCGACGGTCTTTGGTTCTTCAAGTCTACGGGGAGAGCCCCCGGTCCTCCAAATCCGGCCGCTAGCTGGTGCTGGTGTGCACGTGCGGAAGCTCCTTTTGCCAAATCCCGGTGACCCCGGCGGTCTGGAAACCCAGCTGCTGGTTGACGGTCAGGAGGTACCGGTTTTCCGGCGCGTTCCAGGTATAGATGACCCGCGCATCGGGAAACTGCTCGGTGAGCCTTTCCATGTTGGCCACCTTAATCAGCAGGCCCAGCTTGTTCCCCCTGTGCTCCTGCAGCACCAGGGTGTCGTCCTGGAAGACGACGTCGGCCCGGTGTGCCAGTACCGTGATGGTGGTCAGTCCCACGAGCGTTCCCGAGGCCAGGTGTTCGACGGCGGTGACCACGGTCCGTCTGCCCTGCGCGATGGCAACCTCTTCGGCTTCCCGGAGGATGGCGCCGTCGAGCACCATGTCCTGCTCAACCGGCGGGTCCAGGGCGGGATCGACGTCGGCCCCTGACTGGTTCTCCAGGGCCGCGACGGCCTCCAGCCACTGGTCCGGGCAGCGGTCCGTCCAGTGGTGCAGCCGGTATCGGCCGTTGTTGGCCTCGTCTGCCTCCGCCTGCAGGTCGGCCACCAGCTTTGTGTCCAGCGGCAGCGTGCAGGAGCTGAACTGCTCAATATGCTGAAGCGTATATCCGGTCCGCTGGGCGAACTCCACTTCGCGGCTCTCCAGCGGTACGAAGCCCTGGCCCGAGCCCGGAACCAACTGGGCGCGCTCGAATTCATGGAGCGAGGCGCCGGGGTGGTTCGTGTCCACCAGGATCATGGTGCGCCCCTCGCCGCGGGCCAGCTGTTCGGCGGCCTGGAGGAGCCGGCGGCCCACTCCCTGGCGCTGGAACTCGGGAAGGATGTCGAGGGTGAATTCGGCCAGGTCCAGGTTGTCAGTCAAGGGCAGGGCGATATCGACGGTCCCCACGATCTCCCCGTCCACCTTGGCTACGAGAATCAGCTGGCGCTCGTACGGGTCCTGGAACTCGAGCAGCTTCTCCAACGGACCATAGGCGAGGTCATCGCTGCCCCAGGTCTGCATCCTGACTTTCCGCCCCACCTCGACGGCGGCAAGGAAGTCCGCCGCGTCCGGCGCCTCCAGTGAGTCGGGAATCCAAAGCTGCTCGATCTTCACGTCTTTTGCCATAGGCGAATCATCCCAGCCGTTTCTGCCACTCGCCTTCATAACCTGCGGGCTTGAATCCAAGTGCGATATTTATGGCCAGCATATGTTGGTTTTCGTTGGCATTCCATGTCAGCACCGACCGCGCCGCCGGCCACCGGTTCTGGGCCCGCCGCAAGTTTGCCACTTTGGTCAGCATGCCCAGGCGGTGGCCGCGGTGTTCGGAGGTGACCAGGGTGTCCTGCTGCACGATGGAGTCCGGCACACCCGGGCGCCAGTTCAGGACGGTGTAGGCCGCCAGTTGCCCCGTCTCCCGCTGCCGGGCCGCCGTCACCGCTGATTGGACTCCACTGCGGATCAGCGTGTTCTCCTCCTCCCGGACCCTGGCCACATCCCAGTCCTCACGTTCCCAATCCAGCCCGGCGATGGGTACGTCCGTACTCATCGTCGCTTTGAGCTCGGCATACGCCTGCAGCAGGTCTTCCGGGCAGCTGTCATTCCAGCCGATGACGGAGTATTCCGCGGCCTGGGCGGAGGCATCGGCCTCCAACCGGTCCAGCAGTTCCGGCGGCACAGGCAGGGCCAGGCGACTTGACCGTTCCACCTGCTCGAGCTCATAGCCGGCAGCAACGGCAAAAGCCACCGCGGGCTCGTCAAGCGGCAGTCCACCGGCGCCGGATTTCGCGGGCAGGGCTGCACCATTCGCAGCCTTCAAAGGCACCTCGTGATAGGCGTCAAGAGAGGTCCTGCCGCGATCCCGGGCGACGGCCTCGGCATGCTTGAGCAGGGCTCGGCCCAGTCCCCGACGCCGGTGGACAGGAGCAACCAGGACATCGACTCCAGCGGTGTGCGTGTTCTCGCGCAGCGGGAGGGTGACCGAGCAGATACCCACAGTTTCCGCGCCGACCCTGGCCAGGTACAGGTGCCGTTCCTCATACTCGTTGCCCTGCCAGAACTCGGCAGCTTCCTGCAGCGTGGGGCAGCGGTCCAGGTTGCCCCACGCAGCGAGTTCATGGGCCACCCTCAAGGCGTGGCATTCCTCAAACTCGGCGGTAAGCTGGCGGGCCCCCGCAGCTGTTTCGCCGCCGGGCTGCAGGATGTCCACTTCGGATATTGCCAGCACAACAGAGTCTTCCGGGGATGGATCCACATCCGGTTCGGCCATTTCTACAGCTTAGGCAAGAGTCTGCCGCTTCGGGCATGGTTTCCGGACTTAAACAAAAACCGCCCGGCACGGGTGCCGGGCGGTTTTAGTTTGCATCGGAAGGATCCGCTGCGGTTGCTTCACACGAGGATTTAGGCCTCGGTCAGAACCTTGGTGACGTTCGGGTCCACGGAGATGCCGGGGCCGAAGGTGGTGGCAACGGTGGCTTTCTGGATGTAGCGGCCCTTGGAAGCGGACGGCTTCAGGCGAAGCACCTCTTCCAGTGCTGCTGCGTAGTTCTCAGCCAACTTGAGGGCGTCGAAGGACACCTTGCCGATGATGAAGTGCAGGTTGGAGTGCTTGTCGACGCGGAAGTCGATCTTTCCACCCTTGATGTCGTTGACGGCCTTGGTGACGTCGGGGGTCACGGTGCCCGTCTTCGGGTTCGGCATCAGGTTACGCGGGCCCAGGACCTTACCGAGGCGGCCAACCTTGCCCATGAGGTCAGGGGTGGCAACGGCGGCGTCGAAGTCGGTCCAGCCGGCTGCGATCTTTTCGATCAGGTCATCGGAACCAACGAAGTCGGCGCCGGCAGCGATTGCTGCCTCAGCCTTGTCACCCGTAGCGAAAACCAGGACGCGGGCAGTCTTACCGGTGCCGTGGGGCAGGTTGACGGTGCCGCGGACCATCTGGTCAGCCTTGCGGGGGTCGACGCCGAGGCGGAATGCAACCTCAACGGTGGCGTCGAACTTGGACGGGTTGGTGTCCTTGGCCAGCGTTACTGCCTCGAACGGCGCGTAGAACTTCTCCGCGTCGATCTTGGCGGCTGCTGCCTCATATGCTTTGCTGCGCTTTGCCATGCTGCTTATTTCTCCTTGTGCAGTTGTGGTCTGCGGACCGCGCTGGGCCCTGCCACAGTTGGTGAGCGGGCTCGTTATCCGTGCCCGGTTCCCAACATTGTCGGTTTGTGCCGCTTATACGGCAGTGGTGCCGGTTGCCCGGCGGTGCCGCCCGTCGTCGTGATCAGTTTCCCGAACCCGACATGTGGCAGCGGGGGATTAACCCTCGACGGTGATGCCCATGGAGCGGGCGGTGCCGGCGATGATCTTCGCTGCGCCTTCGAGGCTGGTGGCGTTGAGGTCTTCCATCTTGGTGGAAGCAATCTCGTTGACCTGTGCCTGGGTCAGCTTGGCAACCTTGACGGTGTGCGGGGTTGCTGAACCCTTGGCGACGCCTGCAGCCTTTTTGATGAGCTCTGCAGCCGGCGGGGTCTTGGTGATGAACGTGAAGGAACGGTCCTCGTAGACCGTGATTTCCACGGGGATGACGTTTCCGCGCTGGGCTTCCGTCGCAGCGTTGTACGCCTTGCAGAATTCCATGATGTTGACACCGTGCTGGCCAAGCGCAGGACCGATCGGCGGAGCCGGGTTAGCGGCACCTGCCTGGATCTGCAGCTTGATGAGGCCGGTGACCTTCTTCTTGGGAGCCAATGTAGGGTCCTTCTCTCAATAACGTCCTGGGACACAGGAGCGTGCCTCAGGTTTTTGGCCGCCATGGCAAGGCGGCCGGCCGTTCCGGTGCTGCTAAAGCAGGCAGCGCCGGGACGAATTCTTAGGTGGTCAGATCTTGGTGACCTGGTTGAACGCCAGGGTGACCGGCGTTTCGCGCTCGAAGATGGAAACCAGCACCACGAGGGTCTGGGATTCGACCTTGATCTCGGAGATCGTTGCGGGGAGGGTCTCGAACGGACCTTCCTTGACGATGACGGATTCGCCGACCTCGAAGTCGACATCCACGGGAGCCTGGTTCTGCTTGTTGACCGGCTTGCCCTTCTCGGCCTGCTCTTCCTCGAAAACAGGAGCGAGCATGGAGAAAACCTCGTCCAGGCGCAGCGGCACGGGGTTATGGGCGTTGCCCACGAAGCCGGTGACGCCGGGGGTGTGGCGGACGGCGCCCCAGGAGGCATCCGTCAGGTCCATGCGGACCAGTACGTAGCCGGGGATGCGGACGCGGTTGATGACCTTGCGCTGAGCGTTCTTGATCTCAACGACTTCTTCCATGGGCACCTGGATCTCGAAGATGTAATCTTCCATATCCAGGGTCTGGATGCGGGTTTCCAGGTTGGCCTTCACGCGGTTTTCGTAACCGGCGTAGGAGTGGATGACGTACCAGTCACCTTCCTGGCGGCGCAGCTTGGCCTTGAATTCCTCGGCGGGGTCAACATCGGCCTTCGCCGCGGCGGCTGCGAGGGCGTCAGCTGACTCTTCCTCGGAGCCGGCGTCGTCCGCCTCAGCGTCTTCAGACTCGGCGTCGCTGGCTTCGGGCGCGGAGGACTCAACCTCAGACTCGTCACCGGCTTCTGCCGTGATGTCCGCGGACTCTTCCAGCTCAGTCTCGGTTACCTCGAGCTCCTGCTCAGACACTTGGTCTCCTGCTTCCTCATTGCCTAACATGCCTATTTAAATGGCTCAATTCCGCACACCGGTGTTTCCCTCCGGTTTCCCGGACGGATCACACGGCCTGCGGACGGTTCAGCCTTAGCTGTCCCCGGGGACGCTACCGCCGAAGATCCAGCTGACAGCGCTTCCAAAACCGAGGTCCAGCAGGCTGACGATGATCATCATGATGCCGACGAACACCAGCACCACGAGCGTGTAGTTGATCAGTTCCTTGCGGGTTGGTGCAACAACTTTCTTCAGCTCGCCGATGATCTGGCGGATGAAAAGCGCAATGCGGGCGAAGAAGTTTGCCTTGGCGTCCTTCTTAGCTGGGCGGCCCTTGGAGCTGCTGGCAGCTGTTTCGGTCACCTGGTCCTCGCTCATCTTTGCAATGTTGGATTACCCGGCCCTGATCAGAACCATGGTTGCTGCGCTTGCCCCGGATTTTTGTCCGGGGCAGCTTGCGCAGGGCAGACAGGACTCGAACCTGCAACCTGCGGTTTTGGAGACCGCTGCGCTACCAATTGCGCCACTACCCTATGGAGTGAATTCCACGCTCCGACGACAAACCACCAGCTTGCACTGGGGCGCACGTCATCATCCGTGTTTTCAACACCGGTGAACCAGTCTACGCAACAACTTCGCGTTCGTCGAACCAGCCCGTTTCCGGCCCTTCCCGCGAGCCAGGATTGACCTTGACTGGCAGGCAGTCACAAATCAGAACCGGCAACCCGGAGGGTCCGGTGAACAGCATAGAGTAGATCACGTCGAAACCCACACTCCAGCCTCCGGGCTGCAAGCGAAGAACGGACCTGCCATGTCTGCCGCCCGCGTTTCCAAGCGCATTTCCGCTATTGCCGAATCCGCAACCCTTGCCGTTGATGCCAAGGCGAAGGCGCTGAAGGCAGCTGGCCGGCCGGTCATTGGTTTCGGCGCGGGTGAACCGGATTTCCCCACCCCGGACTACATCGTCCAGGCGGCCATTGAGGCGGCGAGCCAGCCCAAGTACCACCGCTACTCCCCCGCGGGCGGCTTGCCCGAGTTGAAGAAGGCCATCGCCGAGAAGACCCTGCGGGACTCCGGCTACGCGGTGGACGCTTCCCAGGTACTGGTGACCAACGGCGGCAAGCAGGCCGTCTACAACACCTTCGCCACGCTGGTTGATCCGGGTGACGAAGTCATTGTGCCCACCCCGTTCTGGACCACGTACCCGGAGGCCATCCGGCTCGCAGGCGGCGTGCCCGTGGAGGTGTTTGCCGGCCCGGAGCAGGACTACCTGGTGACGGTGGAGCAACTCGAAGCAGCGGTCACCGACAGGACGAAGATCCTGCTGTTCGTGTCGCCGTCGAACCCCACCGGTTCCGTCTACTCCCCTGAGCAGGTGGCGGAGATCGGCAAGTGGGCCGCGGCCAAGGGCCTGTGGGTTGTCACTGATGAGATTTACGAGCACCTGACGTACGACGGCGTTCCGTTCACCTCCATCGCCACCGCTGCCCCGGAGCTGGGCGACAAAGTGGTTATCCTCAACGGCGTGGCCAAGACCTACGCTATGACCGGCTGGCGCGTGGGCTGGATGATCGGCCCGGCCGACGTCATCAAGGCCGCCACCAACCTGCAGTCCCACGCGACCTCCAACGTCTCCAACATTCCCCAGGTCGCCGCCCTCGCCGCCGTGTCCGGACCGCTGACCGCCGTCGACGAGATGAAGGTCGCCTTTGACCGCCGCCGCAAGGCCATCGTCGCCGGCCTGAACGCCATCGACGGCGTGGAATGCCCGACGCCGAAGGGCGCGTTCTACGTGTACGCGGATGTCCGCGCGCTGCTGGGCAAGGAATTCCCGACCGGGTCGGGTACCGCCACGCCGCAGACCTCCGCCGAGCTCGCAGCCCTCATCCTGGATGAGGTTGAGGTGGCAGTGGTTCCGGGCGAAGCCTTCGGGCCTTCCGGCTACCTGCGCCTTTCCTACGCGCTTGGTGACGAGGACCTCGCCACCGGCGTGCAGCGCCTGCAGGACTTCCTAGGCAAGGCCCAGTAGGGACGCTCTCTCACTTAACGCTGGAAAAACCCAAACGCTCTATCACCTTCCGCAGGAAAAACCCAAACGCTCTATCACTCTCCTCAGGAGAGTGATAGAGCGTTCCGGCTTAAGCCGCATCAAGGGAGAGAGCGTTCCGGGTTAATGCCCATTAAGTGATAGAGCGTCCCGTTTAGAGAAGGCGGCGTTCGGCTGCCCACTTGGTGAGTTCGTGCCGGCTGGAGAGCTGCAGCTTGCGGAGCACGGCGGACACGTGAGTTTCCACAGTCTTGATGCTGATGAACAGCTCCTTGGCCACTTCCTTGTAGCTGTAGCCGCGGGCGATGAGGCGCATGACCTCAAGCTCCCGGGCGGAGAGCTTGTCCAGTTCGTCGTCGGCGATGTCTGCAGGGGCGGTGCCAAAAGCATCCAGGACGAAGCCAGCTAGCCGCGGCGAGAAGACGGCGTCCCCACCGGCAACCCGGTACACGGCGTCGGTGATTTCTGCCCCCGAGATGGTCTTGGTGACGTAGCCCCGTGCTCCGGCCCGGATCACCGCCACAACATCCTCCGCCGCGTCCGAGACGCTGAGGGCAAGGAACCTGGTGGTGGCCAGCAGGGCAGCGGAGCCGGCGATGACTTCACGACCCCCGCCCCCAAGGCCGCCAGGAAGGTGGACGTCCAGGAGCACCACGTCCGGTCGCTCCCGGGCGATCACGGCAATCGCCTGCTCTACCGTCGCCGCCTCGCCCACCACCTGGATACTGGGATCCAGGTCCGCCTTCAGGCCGGAGCGGAAGATCGCATGGTCATCCACAATCACCACCCGGGCGGACCTGACGGTTCGGACGGGGCCAGCACCGGCTCCCTGCGTTGCATTCATGGTTTGCCTTCCGTGCCGTCCTGCGGCGCGGCGGGGAAGACCAGCCGCACCTCCGTGCCTTCACTGGTACTGGTAATCGCCGCCGTGCCGCCGTGCCGGTTCATCCGGCCGATGATGGACTCCCGCACCCCGAGCCTGTCCTCCGGAACGTCCTGCAGCTCAAAGCCCGGGCCGCGGTCCTTGACGAAGACTTCCGCACGTCCGGCGGCTGCCTCCAAGTAGACCGAGACGGTCCCGCCGCCGTGACGGGAGGCGTTGAGCATGGCCTCTCGGCTCGCCTGGACCAGCGCTTCATGGCCTTCCGTGACGGCCGTGTCCCCCACGCTGACCACCTCGACGGCGTTGCCCAGCAGGTCTTCCACTTCGGCGGCTACCGCCTTGATCCGGTCCGACAACTGCCCGGCGTCCTTGCCGGGATCCTCAAACAGCCAGCCCCGCAGCTCCCGTTCCTGGGCACGGGCCAGCCGGACGACGTCGTGCTCATTGGCAGCCCTCCGCTGGATAAGGGCCAGCGTCTGCAGCACCGAGTCGTGAAGGTGGGCGGCGATCTCGGCACGTTCAGTTTCCCGGATGCGGCCGGCGCGCTCCGCTTCCAGGTCACGCCAGAACTTCAGCGCCCACGGGAGCAGGACCAGCACCACCCCGCCGAGGACAGCAACGGACGCCAGCAGCGCCAGCCACGTCTGCTCCCAGGAACCGGATCCGGACACCATCACCAGGACGCCCGCCACCACCAGCGCCAGGCCGGCCGCCAGCCGGGCCCAGCCGCCGGCCTGGTCCGCCTTGGTCTTGTCCACGAGCCCGGCACGCCGGGTTTCATCAAGCTGCATCCAGGCAATGGAAGCGCCGCCAAGGACTGCCGCCGCCGGAATAAGTGTGCCCAGGGGAACGTCCACGCCCAGGAGCTGGGCGACCAGGATGCCCGCCACCAGCAGCAGCCCCACGCCGAGCAGGATCTCCTTGCCGTAGCGCATGTCCCGGAACCTGAACCAGGGACGGGCAGCCTCGGAAGCCTGTCCTGCTGACTCCCCTGCTGCCGGGTAACCGCCGGAAGCGGGAGGGGCAGTGGCCGAGCCAGGGCCGCCGTCGGCCGCTCCGGGAAGGGCAACACCAGGGCCAGCCGGGGCAGGGGCCCGGGGAACGGCCCCATGAACAGGCTCGCGGCTCACGGCCGGGGCACTGGGCGACGGCGGCCGGCGCGCCTGCCGCCGGGCGCTTTCGTCCGCGGTGGGCACCATGATCCACAACCAGGCATAGAAGACGACGCCGGCCCCGCCGGCCAGTGAAGCCAGGGCCATCGCCACCCGTACGTTGCGGACCGGCCAGCCCAGGTGCGCGGCAAGGCCGGAGCACACGCCCGCGATAAAGCGGTCGCTGCGGCGGACCAGCGGGGGGCGGACGGGGACGGTTGTCATGGATCAATCCAAGCACGGATCAGGGTTCCCCGGACCGCAATCCGGCCGGAACCGGGGGCCACTCAGGGGCCGTTCAGGGTGTCCCCCAGTAGAGCCAAGGACCGGCAAGCGGAAGGATCGAGGTATGAACTCGCAAACCCCCACCCCCGACGACGGCCAGCCAACGGAGCCCCTCCCCAGGCGCGAAAACGAACACGCCACGGAGCCCGTGGTGCCGCCTGCCACCCCCTCAGCATCGGACCAGATCCCGGCCGAGGAATCCAAGCAGGACCCCACGCAGGATTACCCCGCGACACAGGATTACCCGGCGCAGGACAGCTCTGATGGGCCTTACGCCGAGCCGTCGGCCGGACCCTCCTCCAGCCACAGCAGCTCAACCCAGAACACCGGCAGCTACGCCTACGCGGGAATGCCCAGCCAGCAGACGGACTTCTTCGGTTGGGTCCGCAGCCACGGCATCACCCGCGGCCAGGACCGCTGGATCGGCGGCGTCTCAAGCGGCATCGCCCACCGCATGGGCATCGACCCGCTGATCGTGCGCGGCGTCTTCATCGTCCTCACCCTCTTCGCCGGCATCGGCGTTCTTGCCTACGGCCTGGCGTGGGCCTTCCTGCCCGAGCCCGATGGGAGGATCCACGTCCAGGAGGCCGGCGCCGGCCGGTGGACCAGCGGCATGACAGGTTCCCTGATCGCCGTTATCCTCGGCTTCAGCGGATTGGGCGGCGGCTTCTGGGGTTGGGGCGACCACGGCTTCGGCGCCTTCCTTTGGACCATCTTTTGGGTTGGCGGCGCCATCTACCTGATCTACTACCTGGCGCAGCGGAACAAGGCGGCCGTTGGAACACCGGCGGGCGCAGCGGCCGGCCCCACCTCCTACGCAGGCAGCGCTTACCCCGGCAGCACCGCATATTCCGCATCTACGTCCACCGGCACCACTCCCCCATACTCAGACGTTGCGGGCACCGGTCCTTTCACCGGCAGCCCGTACGGAGGCAGCCCGTACGGCGGCAGCGGGTCCGGCGGCGGATGGAACAACGGAGGCGCCGGTGGCACCCGGCAACCGCAGGGTCCCCCACCTGCTCCGAAGGTACGTCCCGCAGGTCCCGGTGCCCCCGCCGTCGCGATCGCAGCCGGCAGCGCCTTGATTGTCGGCGCAGGACTGAAAGCGCTGGACGTCACCAACGTCATCGACCTCGGTGATTCCACCAACGCCATCGCCTGGGCAAGCGCAGCGGCCGCCCTGGGCATCGGCATCCTCATCCTGGGCCTCCGCGGCCGGACCTCGGGCATCCTCTCGTTCTTCGCGGTGGCGGCCCTGATCATCGGCGGAATCTTCAACGTGGTGGGCAACAACGGCGACCGGGTCCGCTTCCAGCAGGTTGACTGGACGCCCATGAGCATCCAGCAGGCAAGCGACGGGCTCAACATCACGGCAGGACGCGGCACCGTCGATCTCACCGAACTGGCCGGAAGTGCCCCGCTCCAGTCAGAGGTGCTGGTCCCGCTGGACTTCACCGCCAGCAACGTCACGGTGGTCATTCCCGACACCGTGCCCGTGGACATCAGGGCCGATATGACCCTCGGCAACCTGACCGAAGGCGGGAGCCAGCGCGGCGGGACCACCACACGGGAAAGCAGCTACAACACCGACAAGCCCGGCAGCCACCTGGTGATCCAGATCGACGGCACCGTCAGCAATGTCATCATCAAGGAAGGTAACTGACATGAGCAGCCACACCCCGGCCCCGGACCCGTACGTTCCGGGAAGCACGACGGCGGCACGCACCGACTCTGCCCCTCCATCTGGGGCGCGGGTGGGAACGGTGGTCTGGGGACTGATCGTCCTGGCCCTCGCCGCCCTGATCATCATCGCGCAGCTGGGCATCGTCACCCTCAATGGGACCTACGTCCTGATCGGGCTCATGATCGGAGCCGGCGCCGCCCTGGTGATCGGTGGACTCCTCTCAGCCCGGAAACGTGACAACAGTCCTACAACAGGGAAGGCTTAAGCCATGGACAAGTTTTTCAGCATCGTCAGGGGCCTCGGCCTGAAACGCGGACCGCAGCGCTGGCTTGGAGGCGTTCTGGGAGGCATCGCCGCCAAGCTCAACGTGGACGTGGCGTACGTCCGCATCGCATTCCTCCTCTTTGCCCTGCTGCCCGGGCCGGCCCTGATCTTCTATCTCCTGGCCTGGGTGGTCCTGCCGGACCAGCGGAACGTCATCCCGCTCCAGACGTTCCTTGACCGCCGGTCCCTGAACCGTCCCTGAGAAACCGACTAAAAAGTGTCCCCGCTCCCCTTGCGAGCGGGGCACTTTTTCTTTTGCGCTGCCTGATCCCCGACCGGGCCCTTATGTAACCGGTTTGTGTCGTACCCCACACCCCCCACTAGACTCTATGTGAGCTCAGCGTGGCGCTCTGCCTGTACACCTTCTCTCCAGGATTTGAGCCGAGACATGAAAATTGGAATTCTCACCAGCGGTGGCGACTGCCCCGGACTGAACGCCGTGATCCGCGGAGCCGTCCTCAAAGGCATTGCCATCCATGGTCACGAATTCGTAGGTTTCCTTGACGGCTGGCGCGGCGTCGTCGAGGGCGACATCATCGACATCCCCCGCACCATGGTCCGCGGTATCGCCAAACAGGGCGGCACCATTCTGGGAACCTCACGCACCAACCCCTTCGAAAACGGCGGCGGCCCCGAGGTCATCAAAGCCCATATGGACCGCCTCGGCATTGACGCCATCATCGCCATCGGCGGTGAGGGGACCCTGGCCGCTGCCAAGCGCCTCACCGACGCAGGCCTGAAGATCGTAGGTGTTCCCAAGACGGTGGACAACGACCTCGACGCCACCGACTACACCTTCGGCTTCGACACCGCCGTCCAGATCGCCACCGAAGCCATCGACCGGCTCCGGACGACCGGCGAATCACACCACCGCTGCATGATCGCCGAAGTCATGGGCCGGCACGTTGGCTGGATCGCGCTGCACGCCGGCATGGCGGCCGGTGCGCACGCCATCCTTATCCCGGAGCAAAAGGTCAGCATCGACCAGATCACGGAATGGGTGAAGGACGCCCATGCCCGTGGCCGCGCGCCCCTGGTGGTGGTGGCCGAAGGATTCGTTCCCGAGCATATGGAAACCCCGCACTCCGAACGCGGCCTGGACACCTTTGGCAGGCCCCGCCTGGGCGGCATCGCGGACCAGCTCGCCCCGGAACTTGAAGCCCGCACCGGCATCGAAACCCGTGCCACCATCCTCGGCCACATCCAGCGCGGCGGCGTGCCGTCCGCCTTCGACCGCGTCCTGGCCACCCGGCTGGGCATGGCGGCCATCGACTCGGTGGTGGAAGGCTACTGGGGCACCATGGTGGCACTGAAGGGCACGGACATTGAGCACGTAGGTTTCCAGGAAGCCCTGGGCCAGCTCAAGACCGTTCCACAGAAGCGCTACGACGAAGCCGCCGTCCTGTTCGGCTGAGTTGTCCTGTTTAACTGCGGTGTCCTGTTCAGCTGCGTTGTCTCGTTCAGCAAAGGTGTCCTGCTCGGCGGGGCCACTTGCCCGCCCTAGGCTGGGAGTATGACACTTGACCCCGGTTCCGCCGCCATCATCCAGCTTGCCTGGGCCAGGCGCCTGGGACTCGACGACGACGCCTTCGGAACGGCCCTGGCCTCCGGGGAGCGGATCGTCCGGGCCGACGAATCGGCGCGGACCGTGGAGTTCGTGCGGCTCTTTGGCAGCTCGGCACTGGTGGGCCCGCAGTGGGTCATTGATGCCGCTGCCGGCATTCCCGATGAGGAGATGGCCCAGCACGTCACGCTCCTGACGCTGACCCGGTCGCACGGGGGCCACGGCCTGGGCGCCGCGGCGTTGTTCTTCGCCGACGACCTGCCCCTGAAGCAGCCCTCGGAAGAGATGACGGTCTCCCACGGCAACCCGGAGGCCATCGAACTGGAGGGCCGCTGCCCGCCGGACGACGTCAACGAGGTTGGCCTGTCAGACCTCGAAAACCGCTACACCATCGTCCACGAAGTTGACGGGCGCCGCGTCCCTCTGGCCTGCGGCGCATACTCGGAGTGGGTGGGCCTGCTGGCCCACCTGGGCGTCTTGGTGGACCCGGAATGGCGGCGCCGGGGCCTGGGCTCGCTCGCGGTGTCCATCGCAGCCCACGAGGCACTCGCAGCCGGCCTTACGCTGCAGTGGCGGACGGACGTCAGCAACACCGGGTCCCTGGCGCTGGCCCGGAAGCTAGGCCTGTCAGCCGGCGGAATCCAGACCAGCGTCCACCTTGGGTGACGGGACAAACACGCTGAAGCCCCAGCGCTAAACCGGCCGAGGCTTCATAAAGGTCGGCACTACGGCCGCGTCAACTAGCCCAGGAGATCCAGGATCTCCCTGCGCGCGAACATCTGGGCGGCAGCCCGGGCCGACGGCGAACCTGCATCCGGGTCCGCACCGGCATCCAGCAGGACCCGGGCAACGTCGGTGTAGCCCTTGAACGCCGCTCCGGCCAGCGGAGTCTGGCCGCGGTCGTTGGTGGCGTCGGCCTCAGCGCCGTGTTTCAGGATGAGCTGAACGGTCTCCGCGTGGCCATGGTAGGCAGCGAGCATCAGGAGGGAATCGCCGGCGGAATTCGTCAGGGTGGCGGGAGCGCCGGCGTCGAGATAAGCACGGAGCAGCGCCGTGTCCCCTTCCCTGGCGGCCTGGAAGAGCGTCTGCGCCAAAGCGAGCGCCTCGTCGTCGGGCCCTTCCTGGCCCGCCGGTGAGGCGGACGGTGCGGCGTTGGTTCCGGCGTTGTCAGTCATTAGCGTGGCCCCTTGAGGAATCCGGTCTGGCGCCCCACTACCTGGCCGGCGTCGGGGGCAACGATAAGTTCCTGGGCAGCAGGGTAAGGCTCCTCGCCGTCCAGGACCGTCAGTATTTCATCCGCGCCCACCGAACGCTTTATGACTGCCAGGGCAACCGGCCCCATCTCGTAATGCTGGGCCACCGAGGTAACCGTCCCCACCTTCCGCTCCCCCGCCAACACCGGACTTCCGGCCTGTGGCAGGGTGTGCTGCGATCCATCCAACTGGAGGAACACGAGCCGGCGCGGCGGATGTCCCAGGTTGTGCACGCGCGCGATGGTTTCCTGTCCCTTGTAGCAGCCTTTGGCCAGATGCACGGCCGTGCGGAGGAGATCCAGCTCATGCGGGATGGTCTTGTCATCCGTTTCAGCACCGATCCGCGGGCGCCAGGCCGCCAGCCGCAGCGCTTCCGCTGCGAGTACTCCGGCCAGCTGGCGGTCGGCTACCCGCTGTTCCAGGCCGGCGGCCGGTACCAGGTACTCAAACCATGGCCGCTCCAGCCCGGGATGGCTGGCTTCCGGAACGGTGGCATAGGAGTAGCCACCGGCTGCCACGTTGGGCCAGGGGTCCTGCCACACCAGCAGCTCCGACCATTCCTGAATTGCCTTGGTGCTGCCCACGACCGCCCAGTCGTCGGAAACATCAGCAATTTCCACCCGCAGCATGAATTTCATCCGGTTCAGGAATCCTGCCAGGGGGGCTGCTTCGGCGGCCTCAACGATCAGCCAGGTGGTAGCGCCGTCGTCAATCACCCGGGCGTCGAAATCGATCCTGCCCTGGATGCTCAGGAGGAGCAGTTCGCTGGATTCCCCGGGCTGGAGGCCGGCCACCTGCTGCGAGGACAGCGTGTTGAGCCAGCTCAGCCTGTCCGGCCCGCTGACGGTGACAATGCCGCGGTGGGAAAGGTCGACGACGGCGGTACCGGCAGCGAGTGCGCGCTGCTCACGCAGGGGCTCGCCGTAGTGGGAGGCGACGCCGGCGTCCGCGCCGGTTGCCTCAACGGCTCCAGGGCGCGACAACAGGGGGCTGGAAGTAGTCATATGTAGTAGAAGTCCTTGAAGGTCAGCGGTATTCCGGATTTTCAAAATCGAAACGCGTCCCTGCTGCCCATTCCTGCGGCAGGTTGCCATGGGCCGGCAGCCCGCCAGCGTCTTTGAGGATCCGGGCAAGGTGCAGGAGGTTCCAGGTCATGAAAGTGACGTTGCGGTTGGTGAAGTCTGTTTCGGGCCCGCCCGAACCCTCATCCAGGTAACTCGGTCCCGGCCCAACGGCTCCGATCCACCCTGCGTCCGCCTGGGGCGGAATGCTGAAACCGATGTGCTGAAGGCTGTAGAGCAGGTTCATGGAACAGTGTTTTATGCCGTCCTCGTTGCCCGTGATCAGGCAGCCGCCCACCTTGGGGTAAAAAACCCACTGGCCTTTGCTGTTGAGTTCGCCCGAGTGGGCGTAGAGGCGCTCGATCAACTTCTTTGTCTGGGAGGAGTTGTCTCCGAGCCAGATGGGTCCGGCCACCACCAGGATGTCCGCTTCCGCCACAGCCGGATACAGCTGGGGCCACTCATCCGTGGGCCAGCCGTACTGGGTCATGTCCGGGTAGACGCCGCTGGCAATATCGTGGTCCACTGTGCGGATCACACGGGTGCTGACGCCCTGCTTTTCCATGATGAGCCGGCTGATGTTGATCAGCCCGTCCGTATTACTGGTCTGGGGCGACCTCTTCAGGGTCCCGTTGAAAAAAACTGCTTTCAGGTCGCTGTAGTCCAGCGGACTGCCGGAAGACTGTACGTTCTGGGAATCTTTCACGTTCCACGACCCGCTTTCGTTCCCCCGGACCGGATAGGGTCAGGAGACTTTTTTGAGGAAGGCGGAGGCGTGCGCTTCCAGTCCCTTGCCCTCTTTGCCACCAACGGCGACATCCCACCGCCAGAGCAGGTTGCCGTCCACCAGGCCGAAGATGCGCGTGGCCGCGCTGTAGTCCTTGGAGTGGCTCCCGCGCATCACCATGTCGGTGGTCAGCTGGATCTGCGGTCCCTTGATCTGTCCGTAGTACAGCTCGGAGATACCTCCGGGATGCGAGATGGACACCGAGATATCGAAGCCGCCCTCGCTGTTGCGGAGGGCTTCCACCTCATCGGCACTCTTCAAAGCAGGAACGATGTCCGCGGGGATCAGGCCAGGGCCGCCGTCGGCATCCAGCTGTTTACGCTCCAGCGCCCAGAAGCCCGTCTCGACGGTCAGCGGCCGCAGGCGCGTGCCGTCGTCGTCCGTCAACCAACTCTCTGCACGGTATTGAAGATACGGCAGCCCGTTGTGGGTAAAGGACACACGCTGCAGGAAGTGCTCCGAGTCCTCGTCCCCTGTGCCCAGCCGCCCGCGGCCCTCCCACTCACCAATGAGCCAGGAAAGCGGGACGAGTTCTGGGGTCAAGTCAGTGGGAATCTCAATCGGCACAGCAATTACCTCGGAAAACGGCTAGCTCCGGAAAGGGTCTACTTCTGGCCTTTGAACAGGCGGTAAACCACAAAGCCGGCAAACCATGCCATGGAGAGGCTGGCGATGCCGAGCAGGACAAGGAAGAAGATTTCAAAAGCAAGTACGGACATGATGCCATCCTAACGCGTTAGTAGATGAGTAGTTTGTCTATGAAGTAAGCCAGGGAACCCACCGCCGAGACAGGCGCCAAGCCCATGCTAAAGGCAGCAGGAACGTTAATCGGAGCGCCGCGCAGCGTTACGAGCCGGCGGAAACTCACCAGGACCGCACCTACCACCACACCAAAAATGGCCGCCGGCAGGACAGCGATATCCGAGAGCACCAGCCCGGCGAGCGGACCGGCAAGTCCCGCGAGAACGATGCCCAGGGGCGCAATAATACTGTCCGGCCACCTGATCAATCCTGCCAGCAGGGCAACGGCCGCGCTGATCGCCGCCACGAGCAGCATCTCGCGCACCCCGTTGAACCGTGCGCCGGCGATCCAGCCCGCGCCGAGGCAGGCGAGCAGCACTCCTGCCGAGCAGCCGAGGGTTGACTCCAGCCGCTGCGCCTGCCCTGTTCCGCGGATGAGCTGCACCACAAAAACGGCCATCATGCCGAGTGCAATAAAGGGCGGCGTCCAATCGAGGTAGCCGGGAGCGGGGGCATACGCGGCAGCGAGCGCGGACCCGGCCCCGGCCAGGGCAATCACCGCCGCGAGCGTCTTTTTGGCAGGAATCCGGAGGAAGTGCGGCCAGCCGATGCCCACCGCAGCCGCGCTGGCCACGGCAACGGCGACGAGGGCCTCCCGGGATGTATAGACCCCCGCGATGATGGCAGCCAGCCCTACGATTCCCACCACGCCGATGGTCCACGAGCCCAGCGAGCGCGCGGGCGCCTGCAGTTCCGCCGTCATACGGATCCCGGCCCGGGCTTAGTCTGTGCACTCACGCGATGCATCCCATCCTGCATTGACCTTCGAAGGCGGTCCGCCCTCGGCGGCAGGGCATCCGGCCCTGCCACAATCCTGCCTTATGTGAACGGGTTATGTCGCAAAACGTACTCTCATCAGGGCCGAATCAATGGTGCCGGCAGGGCCTGCGGGTATACTCGGAGCTCAGCTAAGTTCCCTGCTGAAGTGGCCGGACCGCTGCCCTTGGCAGAGTCCCAAACCGTGGCAGGGAGCCAGTACAGGCCGGTGAAAATCCGGTTCAGTCGCCCAACGATGCGCGGACGGCCCTTGGAGGAACAATGTCGCACATCCTGTTACTGACGAACAGCACCGGTTCTTCGGTGGACATTTTGCCTGCCCTGGAGTTGCTAAACCACCGCGTTCATATCCTTCCCGCCGAGCCAACAGCGCTGCTGGAGACCGACCCCTGCGACATTGTGTTGCTGGATGCCCGCAAGGACCTGGTGGGGGCCCGTTCCCTCACCCAGCTGCTCAAAGCCACCGGACTCAGCGCCCCGCTGGTGCTGATCCTCACCGAAGGCGGCATGGCTGCTGTCTCCTCTGCCTGGGCCGTGGACGACATCGTGCTGGAATCAGCTGGCCCTGCCGAGGTGGAGGCCCGCATCCGGCTGTCGGTCGCCCGGGCTGTGCCCGAACAGGAGGACACGCCGTCCGAGATCCGTGCCGCCGGCGTCGTCATCGATGAGGCGAGCTACACCGCCCGCGTGAACGGGGCACCCCTGAACCTGACGTTCAAGGAATTTGAACTCCTGAAGTACCTGGCGCAGCACCCCGGCCGCGTATTCACCCGGCAGCAGCTGCTCACCGAAGTATGGGGCTACGACTACTACGGCGGCACCCGTACCGTGGATGTCCATGTCCGGCGCCTGCGCGCCAAGCTGGGCGCCGACCACGAAAACCTCATCAGCACTGTCCGCAACGTTGGCTACCGGCTCACCCTGGTGCGGCAGCAAGAAGACGAGCTGACGGAAGCCTGACCCCGGGCTTCGCGGTCCGGCGTCCGGCGAACCCGTATAGCCTTGCCTCATGACTCCAGCGCACCCTGAGAAGTGGCCCGTCCATGTTGTTCAAGGCGGTGTTGACCAGCAGCTCCTGAAGGACTGCATCGGTCTCCTGTCGGCGGCGGAAGAGTCGGACGGCAACCCATCCATCTCAGAGCAGACCCTCATCAGCATGCGCGCCGGCGACTCCGTGGAACACAAGCTGCTGACCTTGGCCCTCTATGCCCCGGACGAGGACTCTGATCCCTCCTCCGGCCAGGACCTTGCAGGCTTCGCTACGGTGGTCGAAGAGCCGGACGGCAACGGCGTGGTGGAAATCGCGGTACACCCCAGCTACCGCAACCAGGGCGTCGCCGACCGCCTCGTTGGTGCCCTTCAGGACCAGCGCGGGCTGCAGGGACTGAAGGCGTGGTCCCACGGCAACCATGAAGCGGCGGCCGACCTTGCCGCGCGCTACGGCTACGTCCCCGTGCGGGAGCTGTGGAAGATGCGGATGACGACGGCGGCTGCGGACCTTCCCGACGTCGCCCTTCCGGAAGGCGTTGTGATCCGGGCTTTTGTGCCCGGCCAGGATGAGGACGCCTGGCTGGCAGCCAACCGCGCCGCCTTTTCCCACCACCCGGAGCAGGGCAGCCTCACCCGCGCGGACCTTGATGCCCGGATGGCTGAGGATTGGTTTGATCCCGCGGGCTTCCTCCTTGCCGTGAACGGGAACGGCCGGTTGCTGGGGTACCACTGGACCAAGGTGCATCCGAGCCACGGCTCGCACCCCCCTATCGGTGAAATCTACGTGGTGGGGGTGACCCCGGAAGCCCAAGGTTCAGGCCTGGGCAAAGCCCTGACAGTGGCGGGCATCAAGTACCTGCAGGACTTGGGGCTGCACGCGGTGATGCTGTACGTGGACGCCGATAACGCCCCGGCAGTGTCCCTGTACCGCCGCCTGGGCTTCACCCGTTGGGACATGGACGTGATGTACGGCCCGGCGGCGGGTTAGTCCAATCCCCTGACGCAGGCGCCCGAAGGCGGTAAATCAAAGGCGCCCGGGCAGTGAATGCTTGTATGGTTGAAACAGAACCGCGCCGGCCGGAAACGGCAGTTCAAGCGCCAGGTAAAGGAGATGCCATGAACCCGGAACCTTCCGGAGCAGCCACGTCCCAGGAGACTCCAGTCCCTGTGCGCGCCCGATTCGGCTCCTCGGAGGTTCCGGCGTCGCGGGCCACGCAGGACCGGATCGACATTCCGGATTTTGCGCCCAACCTGGAACCTGAGGGCGACATCCGGCCGGACCGCTTCCTTGACCGGGAACTGAGCTGGCTCAGCTTCAACTCGAGGGTCCTTGAGCTCGCCGAAGACGCTTCCCTGCACCTGTTGGAACGGGTGAGCTTCCTGTCTATTTTCGCGTCAAACCTGGACGAGTTCTTTATGGTCCGCGTGGCCGGCCTGAAGCGGCGCATCGCAACGGGACTGGCGGTCCCGTCCCCCGCGGGCCTGAGCCCGGTGGAAGTGCTTGAAAAAATCGGGGAGGAAGCCCACCGGCTCCAGCAGCGCCACGCGCGGGTCTTCGCAGAACAGATCCGTCCGGCCCTGGCGTACGAGCATATACACCTCATGCACTGGGACGAACTCGATGATGCGGCCAAGCAGCAGCTCAGCCAGATGTTCGCCGAAAAGGTGTTCCCCATCCTGACGCCCCTGGCGGTGGACCCGGCGCACCCGTTCCCCTACATTTCGGGTCTCTCCCTCAACCTGGCCGTCGTGGTGCGGAACCCGGTCAGCGACAAGGAGCTGTTCGCCCGCGTCAAGGTGCCGGACCAGCTGCCGCGGCTCATATCCATCGACGGCCCGCGTGCCGGAGCGGTAGCCGGCCGGGTGGCGCGCTTCATCGCGCTTGAGGAAGTCATTGCCGTTCACTTGGACAAGCTGTTTGCCGGGATGGAGGTCCTGGAACACCACACCTTCCGGGTCACCCGGAACGAGGATGTGGAGGTTGAAGAGGACGACGCCGAGAACCTGCTGCAGGCGCTCGAAAAGGAATTGCTGCGCCGCCGCTTCGGCCCCCCTGTGCGGCTGGAGGTCACCAACGACATCAACCCCAACATCCGGGCGCTGCTGATCCGGGAACTGGGCGTCGAGGAATCCGAGGTCTACTCGGTCCCGGCCCCGCTGGACCTCCGGGGCCTGTCGGTGATTGCGGGCATTGACCGCGCCGACCTGCACTACCCCAAGCACGTTCCACATACCTCCCGGTACCTGAACGAGTCCGAGACCTCCAAGGCTGCCAACGTCTTTGCGGCGATGCGCCGCCGGGACATCCTGCTCCATCACCCGTACGACTCGTTTTCCACCTCGGTCCAGGCCTTCCTTGAGCAGGCCGCAGCGGACCCCAAGGTCCAGGCCATCAAGCAGACCCTGTACCGCACCTCCGGCGACTCCCCCATCGTTGATGCGCTGATCGATGCGGCCGAGGCCGGCAAGCAGGTCCTGGCCCTGGTGGAGATCAAGGCAAGGTTTGACGAACAGGCGAACATCTCCTGGGCCCGAAAGCTGGAACAGGCCGGCGTGCACGTGGTGTACGGCATCGTGGGCCTGAAGACCCACTGCAAGCTCTCACTGGTGGTGCGCCAGGAAGTGGACGGGCTGCGCCGCTACTGCCACATCGGGACAGGCAACTACCATCCGCGTACGGCCCGCTACTACGAGGACCTGGGCCTCCTAACCGCGAACGACCAGGTGGGCGAGGACCTTTCCAAGCTCTTCAACCAGCTCTCCGGTTACGCCCCCAAGTCAACTTTCAAGCGGCTTCTGGTTGCGCCGCGTTCGGTGCGTTCCGGGCTGATCGACCGGATCGAAACTGAGATCCGGAACGCCCGCGCCGGGCTGCCGGCCCGCGTCCAGATCAAGGTCAACTCCATGGTGGACGAGGCCATCATCGATTCGCTGTACCGGGCATCCCAGGCCGGGGTAAAGGTGGACGTCGTGGTCCGCGGCATCTGCTCGCTGCGCCCGGGAGTGCCAGGGCTCAGCGACAACATCACCGTCCGCTCCGTCCTGGGCAGGTTCCTGGAGCATTCCCGCGTGTTCGCCTTCGCCAACGGCGGGGATCCGGTGGTGTATATCGGGTCCGCGGACATGATGCACCGCAACCTGGACCGACGGGTAGAGGCCCTGGTCCAACTGGCCGCTCCCGATGACATCAACTATGTCCTGGACCTGTTGCGCCGCTACATGGCCCCGGAAACCGCGAGCTGGCACCTGGACAACGAGGGGAACTGGTCACGTCACCATCTGGCCGACGACGGCAGGAAACTTGAGGACGTCCAGTCCTTCCTGCTGGCGTCGCGGCCTCGGCAGCGCAGCCTGAGCCGACGGTAAGGGCTGCTGTTTTGTCGAGCGACGCACTCGTAGCAGACCAGACAGACCACCCAGGAGAACCGGTAGCAGTCACTGCCGCCGGCGCCCTGCCCTGGAGGGTCACGAAGGACCAGCTTGAAGTCCTGCTGATCCACCGCCCCCGCTACGACGACTGGTCCTGGCCAAAGGGCAAGATCGACGACGGCGAGACCGTCCCCGAATGCGCCGTCCGCGAAGTCCGGGAGGAGATCGGGCTGGACGCGCCCTTGGGGATTCCCCTGCCGCCCATCCACTACCACGTAGCGTCCGGCCTGAAGGTCGTCCATTACTGGGCCGTCAAAGTCAACGGTGGCGGAAGGCTGGTACCGGACGGCAAAGAGGTGGACAGTGTGATGTGGTGCGCCCCGGAAAAGGCGGCCAAGCTGCTTTCCAACCCGTCCGACGTCGAGCCCCTGGAGTGCCTGCGCCAGGCCCATGAGCGTGGGGAACTGGACACCTGGCCCCTCCTGGTTGTCCGCCACGCAAAAGCCAAACCCCGCTCGTCATGGACCAAGGCGGAAGGCGAGCGGCCGTTGGCTGCCACCGGAACGCGCCAGGCCCAGGCTGTCGGCCGGCTGCTTCAGGCGTGGAAGCCGCCCCGGGTTGTCACCAGCCCGTGGCTCCGGTGCGTCGCCACAGTTGCGCCGTATGCCAAGGCAACCGGCGCGAAGGTGAAACTGGCCGAAGCCCTGACGGAGCACCGGCACCAACGGAGTCCCAAGAAGACCGCGGCAGTCATCGAGGCCCTGCTCGATAAGCAGCGTCCAGTCGCCGTCTGCACCCACCGCCCGGCGCTGCCCACCGTGTTCGGGCAGCTGGCCAAACACATGTCGTCGCACCTGGGCGCCCTCCTGCCGGCGGACGAGCCGTACCTGTCCCCCGGCGAACTGGTGGTGTGCCATGTGGCTCCGGGCGGTAAGAACCGGATTGTTGCCGTGGAGCAGTTCAAGCCTTTTGATGACTAGGTGCGGCTGGGCTGGCGGCGTTGGCAACCAAAGTAGACTTGAGCCGTGAGCATCCCAACGCCTTATGAAGACCTCCTGCGCGATGTCCTGGCTTCCGGCACGCACAAATCGGACCGCACTGGAACCGGAACCACCAGCGTTTTCGGGCGCCAAATGCGCTTTGACCTGGCCACGAGTTTTCCGCTGATCACCACCAAGCGGGTCCATTTCAAGTCCGTGGCAGTAGAGCTCCTGTGGTTCCTGCGCGGCGAAACGAACGTGAAATGGATGCAGGACCAGGGCGTCACCATCTGGAATGAGTGGGCCGACGCCGACGGCGACCTGGGACCCGTCTACGGCGTCCAGTGGCGCAGCTGGCCCACCCCGGACGGCGGGCACATCGACCAAATTGCCGAACTCATCGAGAACCTGAAATCCAATCCGGACTCCCGCCGGCACATCGTCTCGGCCTGGAACGTCGCCGAACTCGATGACATGGCACTGCCGCCGTGCCACGCGTTCTTCCAGTTCTACGTGGCCGACGGCAAGCTCTCATGCCAGCTGTACCAGCGCTCCGCAGACATGTTCCTGGGCGTGCCGTTCAATATCGCCTCCTATGCGCTGCTCACCTGCATGGTGGCACAGCAGGTGGGACTCGAGCCGGGCGAATTCGTCTGGACCGGCGGCGACGTGCACATCTACGAGAACCACATGGACCAGGTCCTCAAGCAGCTGGACCGGCAGCCGTACGAGTACCCGCAGCTGAAAATCATCCGGAAACCGGCCTCGATCTTCGACTACACCCTGGACGACTTCGAAGTGGTGGGCTACCAGCACCACCCCACTATCAAGGCTCCGATCGCGGTATGAGCACGGAGAATTCGACCGATCCGCAGTCCTTCACGGAGGAACTGGCAGCGTCGGTGACGGGCGTGGGACTGGTATGGGCCCAGACGCCCGACGGGGTCATCGGCAAAGACGGCGACATGCCCTGGCACCTGCCCGAGGACCTCAAGCACTTCAACCGGCTGACCATGGGCCACCCCGTAGTGATGGGCCGCAAGACCTGGCTGTCCTTTCCGGAGAAGTACCGACCCCTGCCCGGCCGGACCAACATCGTGATCACCCGGCAGAAAAGCTGGGCCGACACGCCCGAGGCGGAAGGCGCCGTCGTGGTCTCCTCCCTTGATGACGCGTTGCTTGAGTCCCAGTTCGTCGACGGCGGCGAAACCGTCTGGATCCTGGGCGGCGGCGAGATTTTCCGCCAGTCCACCGAGCTCGCCAACGTCGCGGTGGTCACCACCATCGACGTCGATTCCGACGGCGACACTTTCGCCCCCGAGCTTGGCACCAGTTGGGAAGCGTCCGCCTCCGTCCCGCCGGACGGCTGGCTGACCGGCGCCAACGGCACACGCTACAGGTTTACTAAATGGTCAAGGACTGAGGGCTAGGAATGTTGAAGAAACCGGAAACCCTTTTTGTGCTGGGCTACATGCTGCTCCCCCTGCTGGCGCTACTGTCCGCCATCGTTGGGCTCACGATGGTCCTGGGCGGCAACAAGATCGCCGGGGCCATTGTGCTCGTCGTGGTGACGCAGGTGTTCGCCTTCGGCGCGTTCTTTGCCCTGCGCGCCCGGAAAGCAGCCGTGCTGGAGGAACCGGAGCGCCACTAGCCGACGTAAGTCCGGGTCATGGGGAGACCACCCCATCGCGCCCGAACCAGGTTGTTACTAGGCTGGGCCTGCAGCCGTCAGGAGCTGCTCGAATATTGGGGGAAGCCAGGTGTCAGGAAATCTGTGGGGCGCGGACGTCGACCAGCTGCGCACGCTGGCACGGCAGTTCAGTAAGACGGCCGACCTGTTGCTGCAGCAGTCCACGCAGCTAAGCGGCCAGATCAACAACACGCCGGCGTGGAAGGGCCAGGACGCCGAGCACTTCAGGTCCGATTGGAACGGCAGCCACCGTACACTCCTGCAGAAAACTGCGGCACGCCTGAAGCAGGAGTCCAAGCTCCTGCTCACCCATGCCGAAGAGCAGGACAGGGCGAGCAGCACCGGCGGGGCTGGCAGGAGCGCCGGGCCTGGCAGGAGCGCCGGGCCTGGCACGGGCGGACCCGGTACGGGCGTGCCAGGCAGCGTCGGTGGCCAGGGCACGGGCCGCTCGCCATCCGATAATCCATGGGGACCGGATTGGATAGCCGACCCCGATTCCCCGTTTCGCGACGGCTGGGACATCTACAACCTGACCAAGGCCTTCCCCAACTTACGGGCTGGCCTGTTCGATCTTGGCGCTTTCATTGGCAAGGCCGACTCTGTCGGCGAATTCTTCTCCAAGGACTTCCGCGAGGTAGCAAGGGCATTCCAGGATTCGAACATCCTGAGCCAGTACTTCAACACGTCCTCGGAGTTGTTCGACGGCAGGTGGGATACAGCGCTGAATCTTGCCGACGGCGGTAAGGCCGCCACGTTCTTCGAGGTGGGCGGCAAAGTCCTCGGAGGTGTCGGCGTTGGCCTTGACCTGCTGGATACGGTCAACAACATCAGCGAAGGGGACGCCGGAGGTGCCGTTTACTCTGGCATCAAGGCAGGACTGGGCGTGGCAAGCTTCGCGCCGCCTCCTGTGGGCACGGCAGCCATGGTGGCCTCCGGCGCCCTGGCCATTTACGACAATGTTCCCATCGTCAAGGAAACAGTGAATGGCATCGGAGGATCCATCGCCGACGGCGCCGAGGCAGCCTGGGAAGGCGCTGGAGACGCGGCCGAAAAGGTCGGTGACTTCTTTGGGTTCTGAGTACACAACGAGAGGCATTGACGATGACTGAAACCCCAACGGAAACAACAGCCGTACCGGACGCGCTCGGTTTTGGTTTTGCTGAAATTGCCACCCTTGCCAGCCTCCAGGGCGGGGATGCCTCCGTCTTGAGCGCCGAGGCGTTACGGGTGGACAGCTACCTGGGCAACACCGACTTGATCAGCGCCGGCGCCTCGTCGCTGGTGGCCCGTGGCCTTGCTACAGCCGAAGCCGACGGGAAGCTTGCCGTAGCGGGGCCCACCGCCGCCATCGCTACGGCGCTCTCTTCCGCTACCCGCCGCATGGAAATTTCGTTGCTCACCCCGGAGGGCGGCGACAGCGTCATCGGAGTCGAAAGCCCTGACATCCAGCTGATTTTCCAGCCCCGCGCCTACTTCACGTGGTGGGCCATGGCACAGCGGCCTGATCTTACCGCCGCTGAAACCAATCTCCTGGTAGTCAAGCAGCACCTGCGCGACAACCCCCAGGGCGGCGCCACGCTGCGCCGCCGCGAGGAGGCCACCGGCCAAACCCTTTATGTAAAGAAGGACGAGGGAACATGGACCGTCGCCACCTCCAGCCGCGGGCAGCAGGATATTTCTGAAACCGCCGGGCTTGATGACGCCGCTCTCCTTGCCCAGATCCGCACCATCCGTCAGGACTGACATGCCATTCGACCGTGACCGCGAACGCCGCAACGACGACGTCTATGCCGAACACAAGCAGGCCCTCGCCCGGGGCGAAAAACGCGTCCTTCGAAAAACGGATACCGGTGAGCTGCACAGCTACCCCAGCGACGAAATTGGTTTTTCGCCAGGCCGTGGACAGGTACAGGTGCGGTCCTGGTGGGGCATGGGGATCCTTACAGCCGTGCTGGGCCTTTTGTTCGGTGCCTCGTGGCTAATACTGCTAATGCCCCTGGCGCAGGGTGAGCCGCCGTTTTGGGCGGCACTTATCCTCTCTGCCCTGGCGGGGCTGGGTGCCTGGTACACCTTTGGCCTGGCCCGTGACGAGCACCGCGCCACCCAGGTACGCAAAGAGCGGGGCGCCCCCGAGCCCGGCGCCGGCCATGTGTCCCAGTGACCCTGGTTCCGCCGCCACCAGTTCGACAGGTAGTGGCAGCCTGGTCTTCGATCGACTCCAGGTCGGGCCCCGTTCGCAGCCGCCAGAGTGACGTAACCGACTGCGCCCTGCCTGTTCCGGCGTCTAAACTGGACGGATGACTACAGCAGCTACCCCTTCCGTCGGCCTGGTCGGATGGCGCGGCATGGTCGGTTCCGTCCTGATGCAGCGCATGCAGGACGAAGGCGACTTCGCCAACATCAACCCGGTGTTCTTCTCCACCTCGAACGCGGGAGGTGCCGCGCCGTCGCTTGCTGGTATAGCAGAAGGCAGCGCCGGCAAGCTCGAGAACGCGTTCGACATCAACACCCTCGCGAAGCTGCCCATTATTGTCACCGCCCAGGGCGGCGATTACACCAAGCAGGTCCACGGTGAGCTCCGCGGCCGCGGGTGGGACGGCCTCTGGATCGACGCCGCGTCCACCTTGCGCATGAACGACGATTCGATCATCGTCCTGGACCCCATCAACAGGGACGTCATCGACAAGGGCCTGGTGAACGGCACCAAGGACTTCATCGGCGGCAACTGCACCGTGTCCTGCATGCTTATGGGCCTTGGCGGCCTGTTCAAGAACGGACTGGTGGAGTGGGGCACCTCCATGACCTACCAGGCTGCCTCCGGCGGCGGTGCCCGGCACATGCGTGAGCTCCTCAGCCAGTTCGGTACGCTCAACGCCGAGGTCAGCTCGGAACTGGACGACCCGGCGTCGGCCATATTGGACATCGACCGCAAAGTCCTTGCCCACCAGCGCACCGGCATCGATGCCACGCAGTTCGGCGTGCCGCTTGCCGGCTCCCTCATCCCATGGATCGACGCCGACCTCGGCAATGGACAGTCCAAGGAAGAGTGGAAGGCCGGGGTGGAGACCAACAAGATCCTGGGCACCGGCGAGGAAAACCGCGTGATCATGGACGGACTCTGCGTCCGCATTGGCGCCATGCGGTCCCACTCCCAGGCCCTCACCCTCAAACTCCGCGAGGACCTGTCCGTCGCCGAGATCGAGAAGCTCCTGGACGAGGACAACCAGTGGGCCAAGGTGGTTCCGAACACCAAGGAAGCCTCCATGGCGGAGCTGACGCCCGTCGCCGCCTCAGGCACCCTGGATATCCCCGTAGGCCGCATCCGCAAGATGGAGATGGGCCCGCAGTACATCAGCGCCTTCACCGTGGGCGACCAGCTCCTCTGGGGCGCCGCCGAGCCGCTGCGCCGCATGCTCAACATCGCCACCGGGAACCTGTAACCCGCCAGCTGCCATTGATAGCGGCCCTGCCCCGCACGAACGGTCCCGCCCGGACCGCTTATGCGGGGCAGGGCTGCGCGTGCAGTGCAGCCCGTCAGCCTTCCAGGAACTTGAGGTAGCTCCGGGCTGCGCGGTCGAAGGCGGCCTGTGCTGCCGGACCGAGCGGCCGGGCGTCGTCGAACAGCCCAGGCACGACGGCGGCGCGCTGGCCTTTGCCCTCGACGGCCCAGGTGCCTATCACTTCTCCCCCGGCCGCCAAGGTTTTCTTGAAGACGCCGTTACCGCCAGGGACGATCTTGTTGGCGTGCTCGGGCGCCAGGACCAGGCTCCGGTCCATATAGCCCAGCACGAACTCGTCAAAGCCAGGCAGCAGGAGCACGGACCGCTGGCCGGGTACACCGGAGTCGAGCAGGGACGCCGTCTCCGCGGAAAGCCAGTAGCTTGTGCCCTCGAACTCAAGCTCCACGAGTTGCCCTCTAACGTCCTCGAACGCCGCCCGGACCTCGGTCAGGGGAAGCTGCGTCCACCAGGCGAAGTCCCGGACCGTTGCCGGACCATGGCTGCGGAAGTAGCGCAGCAGAAACTCCGCGACGGCCTGCTGCCGCTCCAGTTTCCGCGACACCGGAATCCAGTCTTCGAAGCCCACCATCAGCTGCTGGTTCCCGGCCAGCGGCCCCTGCACCAGCCAGCCGTGCCGGCACAATGTTCCCAGGATGTGGATGCCCCGCTGGCCCTCGGTAGGCTGCCCCGCGGCGTCGAACACCTGGAAGAGCTCCGCCCGGCTGGCAGCCCCGCCCCCGGCAAGCCGTTCCAGCGCAATGCCCCGGCACTTCTCGATGTCCGCCCACGTGATGCCCAGTTCGCGGTGCCGGGCGGCGATACTCTTCGTTAACCGCTCTGCAGTGAGGTCCAGCATCCAGTGCAGATCCTCAGGCGCCACGAAGTGCAATGTGCCGCGCATCGGCCACGACCGGACCACAGCACCCGAATCGAGGGCGGACCGGACATCACTCAAACCCACTCCCGGTACCCTGGCGCCCACAGCCCAGATCGCTGCCTGCAGGTCCTGGGCCTGCATTGCTGTCATCCACCGGACCGTCCCGGCTACAGACCCGGAGACGTCAGGGGCGGGTGGCACGGCCGGAAGCGGCACCAGCCGTTGGGACACCAGCCGTTGGGACACCAGCCGTTGGGACACCAGCCGCAGCCTGCCCATGGTTCGGCGGTCAACACGGTTCCCCACCCTTGCAGCCATGGGCCCATCCTAGGCTCCGGACCGGCCTGCGGCACGGACCATTAGGGTAGAGGCATGACTTTGGGGAGTTTGTGGCAGTTGCTTGATTTAAGAACGAAGCAGTGGATGCTTGGCGGGACAGTTTCCGTCCTGGCGGGAACAGTCCTGGGGGTGGCTTCCTTGCCCGGCTTTGTGGAGAGCGGCAGCTCCGATCCCCTGCTCCTTTTACCGTCCCTGGCCCTATGCCTGGGCGGCGGCTACGCGGTGCTCTTCCCGGCTATCAGCGTGAGCCGCAACGGGCTGCGGGTGTTCCGCGACTGGCGGCGGCACCCCCGGGCCGGAAAGGTTCTCTGGGTGCTGTCCATCGCCATCGCCGCCGGCGGTTTGGCGACCTGCGTGGTGGCCGGCACCGCAAACCCGCTGGCCCCTGGCCTGCTCGTCTGGCTGTTTATGGGGCTCTATCTGGCCAGCGCCGGCTGGGCCTCGGCGGTTATGGGACTCGGCACCGAGGCAACGGGCGGAACTTCCACCGGGGCTCCCACTGAACCGCGGGCTACAGTTCCAAGCCGATAAGCAGTGGTTCCGGGTGCAGTGTGATGCCAAAGCGCTGTTCGACCCCGGAACGCACCTCCCGCGCCACCGCCACCACGTCCGCCGCACTGGCCGAGCCGCGGTTGGTGATGGCCAGGGTGTGCTTTGTGGACAGGGACGCACGGCCCCCGCTGACGCTCCCGGGCTCCAGGCCAAAGCCTTTGCTGAAGCCGGATTGGTCGATCAGCCACGCAGCGGAAAGCTTCACCAGCCCGTCCTGGCCTGCGGGGTACCGGGGCGCCCCTTCCGGAAGCGCAGCGGCAACCTCGGCCGGGACGATGGGGTTGGTGAAGAAGGAACCCGTGGAGTACGTGTCCCGGTCCTCGGGATCCAAGACCATGCCCTTCGAAGCACGCAGTCGGAGCACTTCCCGGCGCACGTCAGTGGAGTAGGCGCGCTTGCCCTGCTCCACCCCCAGCGATCGTGCCAGTTCCGCGTACCGGATGGGGGCGCTCATCCGCCCCAGGGGCAGTTGAAACTCAACGGTGAGAACCACGTAGCGGGGCGAGCCGTTAACCGTGGTCTGCTTCAGGATGGAGTCCCGGTACCCGAACTTCAGCTCCGAATTGGTGAAGGTTTTCACGGCATTCCGCTCCCGGTCCCAGGTGCGGACAACAGCGATGGTCTGGGAAACGTCCGAGCCGTAGGCGCCCACGTTCTGCACCGGGGTTGCGCCGGTTGAGCCCGGGATGCCGGCGAGGGCCTCGACCCCGGACCAGGCGTGAAGAACGGCGTGCTCCACCAGCTTGTCCCAGTTGTGCCCTGCCTGAACCACCACGGCAACGCCTCCGCAGGAGTCCTCCGCGTTGACGGTAAACCCTTCAGAGACGATCCTCACCACCGTGCCGGGGAACCCGTCGTCGGAAATCAGCAGGTTGGAGCCACCGCTGAGGATCAGCAGCGGCTCACTGGCTGCATCGGCGTTGCGGACGGCGTTGATGATCTCAGACTCGGTCCGTGCCTCGATGTAGGCAGCGGCCGGGCCGCCGACGGCGGCCGTGGTGAGCTGGGAAAGCAGGGTGGAAGTCACCAGACCACAATACTAGGCAAACTCAAGGGGGCCCTGGGCGGCACCACCATCTGGATCCGATCGGCGATTAACAAGATCGATAATTAAGAAACAAAACCAGTATTAGATATTTACAAACTTGTCATACCTGCGTAGTTTCAACCCCAGCGGATCACATACAAGGGTTCGCTTCCCGGCAAACGCATAGGACAGCTATGACAATATCCAGGACTCTGGCCACGAGCCTCATGAGCCTATCCACAGCCGCACTATTGACCCTCGCCTCGGCAGGCGGCGCCACGGCGGCACCCCCTGCTCCGGAGCACAAGGAAGTTCACGGCGTGAGCAGCACCAGGACTGCCGGCACTGCCGACCCCGACTACTGGACGTCGGAACGCATGCGGGCAGCCATACCCGGCGAAGTGCTGGCGAAGAAGGCACTGGCGCGGCAGAAGGCCAACACTCCGTACGCCGACGAAGCAGTCGGTAAGGGAGCTGAAAGCAGAATCAAGGGTTCGGACCCCTCAGTCCAACCGCTGGTGAATGCCAGCGAGAACCCGGTGCCGCACATCGGCAAGGTGTTCTTTACCCTGGGCGGAGCGGACTATGTCTGCTCGGCAAACTCGGTGGCGTCGGGCAACAGAAACACTGTTTCCACAGCGGGCCACTGCCTCAATGAAGGCCCTGGCGCGTTCGCAACCAGGTTCACCTTCGTGCCTGCCTATCTCAATGGCTCAGCACCCTACGGCAAGTGGACGGCCAAAGCCCTCTATGCTCCTACCCAGTGGAGCTCGTCGGGCAGCATGCAGTACGACACAGGGTTCGCCGTCATGTCACAGCTGAACGGCCGCAACCTTGCAGACGTCGTCGGAGCCTCCGGCGTCCGGTTCAATGCCGCCCGCGGCCTCAGCTACAAGGCATTCGGCTATCCGGCAGCAGCACCCTTCAATGGAGAATCGCTCAAGAGCTGCACGGGCACAGCAACCAACGATCCCTACAACCCGCAGTTCAACTCCCAAGGAATCCCGTGCAACATGACCGGCGGTTCCTCAGGTGGTCCCTGGTTCATCGGCAGCTCGTCCGGCGGGTATCAAAACTCGGTCAACAGCTACGGTTATGGGAGCAATTCCACCAAGATGTACGGACCATACTGGGGTTCTGTCATTCAGTCGACCTACAACGCCGCCGCCTCGGCTTCCTGAACCCGGGCAGCATTGTCATGAAAAAGGACTGAGGGAGGCTGCCCCGGGGCAGCCTCCCTCAGTCCTTTTGTACACCTGCGCCTGATGGCAGCGGGGCCTCAGGAAAGGCGGACGACGGCCTGGGCCTTCATCAGGACTTTCTGCCCGGCGGAAACCACGGTGAGGTCAACACGCGCGGTGCCGGCCTCGGCGTCGAGCTTTCCGATGGTGCCGCTGACCTCGATAGTGGCGCCGGGTTCGGCGGTCCCGGTGGTGTCGGTGACCAGGACCGGCTTGGTGAAGCGGGTCTGGAAGTCGACGACGGCGGCCGGGTCGCCTGCCCAGTCAGTGACCAGCTGCACGGCGGAGCCCATGGTGAACATGCCGTGCGCAATGACGCCGGGCAGCTCCACGCCCGTGGCAAAGGCCTCGTTCCAGTGGATGGGGTTGAAGTCGCCGGAAGCACCGGCGTACTTGACCAGGTCGGTGCGGGTGACCTCGATGGTGCGGCTGCCGATTTCCTGGCCGGCCGTGAGTTCGTTGAACGTGGGGCTCATGGTTACTGTCCCTCTCCGCGGACCAGGATGGACGACGTGGTGGTGGTGACCGGTTCCCGGGAGTCATCCGCGCCAAGGGCGAAGATCTCCGAACGCGTGGTGATCATCGCGCCGCCGCCCATGGCACGGACACCGTCCACGTGAAGCTCCGCAACCAGGCGGTCCCCGGCGAGGATGGGCCGGTGGTGGGTGAAGCGCTGGTCGGCGTGGACCACGCGCGAGAAGTCGATACCTGCCTCCGGATCCTCAATGAGCTGGGCGTCAGCGCGCTGGGCAATGATGATGGCAAACGTTGGCGGGGCAACAAGGTCGGTGTGGCCCAGGGCTTTGGCGGCGTCAACATCGAAGTGTGCAGGATGGGTGGCTTTGACGGCGCGGGCAAATTCGCGGATTTTCTCGCGGCCAACGTCGTACACCTCTGCGGCAGGGTAGCTTCTGCCCTGCAGGTCCGGATTGATAGTCATGGGCCCAAGCCTATCGTCAGGCTCCGGAGCCGCTCGAAAGGTTACCGGCGCAGGTTCTTGCGGATGCTCTGGCCACGGACCACGATCCCGGCGATGTGCAGAATCAGGCCCAACCCGATCAGCGGCAGGGATGCGGTGGCGAGGGCGGAGTTGCCGCTGGTGTTGCCCACCAGGTTCAGGATGATGCCGACGGCGATCAGTCCCATCGCGCCGAAGACCAGGACTTTGTAGCGGGTTGGCGCGGTGGCCCAGAATTCGTTCAGCACCTTGCCATTCTACCGGGACGAGCCGCCGTTACCGGAGTGCGCCGGTGGCGGGCGGGCAGCAGTGCCGGAGTCAGAACAGCGCCTCTTGGACTGCCGGCACTGTGGAGCTGTACTGGCCCAGTTCGATGGTGCGGCCCTTCAGCTGGCCAAGGTCCACCACGAATTCCAGATCGGCGTCATTGAGGGCTGCCAGGACAAAGCTTCCGGCCGCGGACCGGATGGTGAACCCGTGCTGCCCGGAAGCCAGCGTGTGGGGGTAGGCGTGGCGGGCGGTTCCGGAGCAAAGCCGCTGCGCGAGTCCGGGCCGGTTCCAGCCTTCGTCCACCACCTCGAAACCGTCCAGCCCTGCTGCGGAAATGACCCGGCGTGCGGTGGTTGCGTGCAAGGTGTTGCGTTGGGTGAGCCAGGACGCAGAAGCCGGAGTGGCCAGGGCCGCAGCCTTGGCGGCTGACCGCACCTGCTGTGGAAGCCCGCCGTCGCGCGTCACCATGTCCTCCAGCAGCCGCACCACGCGCCCGTCAGCGGCACGGGCGACGTAGCTGGCCACCACGGCCCCCTGTTCGGCGAGCCGCTGCCACTTTCGGAGATCTGATGCCGTACCCACCTTGGTTGCCCCGGCAGCGAAGGTGGCAACGTAAAGCCAGTGCGGCTGCATCAGGTAGCTGCGCAGGCCCGGCGGAACCCGGCCGTCCCGGTGGAAGTCGTGCATAAGCCGGAAATCGTCCGCAACAAAGCACCGCTCACACTGGTGCCCGCGGGCCGCCGGAGATCGGCCGGGGCACAGGACGTGGTCCCGGTGCTCGGGACCGTGCACGCGGTGGTGGCCAAGGCAGGACTTCCCGTCGGCGGCGAGCCGGAAGCCCAGGCGGGCACCGCCGTCGAGCGCTAATTCCCGGAAGGTGCCGTCCGGAGCCTGCAGCCGCAGGACCGGGCAGGAGGCCGGCGGCGCGGGCCAAAAGACCCCGTGGACCAGATAACGGGTATCGGTCACGGGGTCTCCTGGAATGAATGTAGGTGCTACAGCGCGGGCTGCACCCCAAAGGCTACCGCGAGCTTCATGATCTTCTCGGCGCGGCCCAGGCGGGGCAGGTCGGAGCCGTCACGGATGACGCGGCCGTTGGCTTCGAAGTCGGCCATGAAGTCGGTGGCCCAGGCGACGTCGGACGGGGTGGGGCTGATGACCTCGTTGATGACGGGGGTCTGGTCGATGGCCAGGCAGAGCTTGCCGGTCATGCCCATCATCACGGTGATGCCGGTCTGCTCCCGCAGGATGGGGTGGTTGGTGCCAACGGTGGGGCCGTCGATGGGGCCCGGGAGGTTGCCGACGCGGCTGGCTACCACGAGCTTGGCGCGCGGGTAGGCCATGGCCTCGGCAGTGGCGGCCATGCCGGTGTCGCGGCGGAAGTCACCGGAGCCGAACGCCAGGCGGAAAGCGCCCTGTGCCTTGGCGATCTGGTTGGCTTCCTCGATACCGACAGCGGATTCCACCAAAGGGATGACGGGGGTCTTGCCGTCCATGCGGTGGAAGCTTTCCGTCACTTGGTCGGCGGATTCGGTCTTGGCCAGCATGACGCCAAGGAGGCCGGGGGTACCGCGGAGGCCAGCCAAGTCATCTGCCCAGAACGGGCTCGTGGCGTCGTTGATCCGGACCCAGGCCTTGCCGCCGGCGGTGAGCCAGTCCACCACGTGGCCCCGGGCCTGGTCCTTCTGCGAAGGGTCCACAGCATCTTCAATATCCAGGATGATCGAGTCGGCGCGGGATACGGCCGACTGGTCAAAAAGCTCGGTCTTCATGGCATTAACAAGGAGCCATGAACGGGCGATCTCTGCTGGAATATTGCGTTCCGGCCTTACGGTCTCGGTGGCGATGGTAGACGTCATGTATCTACCGTATCGGTCTTGGAAGCAGCACGAGGCAGAAAACGGCCCGCTCGGGAGGTTCAATACGAACTAAACCCCATATGACTCAATCCTGATGAAAGTAGGTAGCAGCAAGTGCCGTTCTGCGCCTCACAACGGCACTTGCTGCTACTCGGTTGGGGTGGTTCAGGGGATGTTGCTTCCCCGTGCCGTCACCCACAGCTGGTACCAGTCGGCCCTGCTCATTACCTGTGCCAAGCGCGAAGCGTCAGCGCAGGCCCGGATGCGTCCGGGGTTGACCGTTCCGATCACCGGGGCGATGCCCGCCGGGTGCTTCATCAGCCATCCCAGCAGGACTGCCTCGCCCGAACTGCCGTACCTCTTGGCCAGCTCCAACACCAGTTCCCCCGTGGCGGCTTCGGCCGACGTCGGGCTGTCGGGTTCCGCTCCCGTGTACAGGCCGCGGGCCAGTGAGCCGTAGGCCTGCAGGGTGATCGAGTTCCGGGTGCAGTATTCCAGTGTGCCGTGCGGGAAGCTGTAGTCCAGGTGCTCGGCGTGGTTGACCAGCACCTGGCTTTCCAGCCATGCCCGCTTGAGCAGGCTCATCTCCAGCTGGTTTGCCACCACCGGAGTTTCCAGCCGGTCCTGCAGCGCCTCTATCTGCGCCCCGGACATGTTGGACACCCCCAACTGCCGGACCTTGCCTTCCGCCATCAGCTGCCCGACGGCGGCGGCCACCTCCGCAGGGTCCGCCAGGGGGTCAGGGCGGTGCAGCAGGAGGACGTCCACATACTCCGACCGCAGCCGCTTCAGGCTGTTGTTGACCCGCTCCAAGATGGCCGCACGGCTGAGGTCGTAATGCGTCTGCAGGCCGCGCTCGTTCAGCCGGATGCCACACTTGGTCTGAAGCCGGATGCGGTCCCGGAGCCCCGGCGTTGCGCTCAGCACCTCGCCGAAGACGGCCTCCGACTTGCCGCTGCGGTAGATGTCCGCGTGGTCAAACAGGGTGATGCCGGCATCGAGCGCGGCCTCGACGGCGGCAGCGGCCTCGTCCACATGCTCGCCGGCATGCGGCTCGTCGGACCAGCTGCCGCCCAGGCCCATGCAGCCATAAATCAGTTCCTGCATCAGGCCGGCCGCCCCGGATGGCAGGGGCACATCAGCGCAGCCATGCCGTGGTGTTGGCTGGCAGCTTGCCGCCCTCGAGGGGGGCGCTGCTGACCAGGACCGTTCCTTCCGGAAGGTCGACGGCGGTGTCCCCGAAGTTCGTCACTGACTGCCAGCCGTTGGGGCGGCGGAAGTGCAGGACTTCCGGGTTGCCGGTCTCTACCCATTCCAGCTCTTCGTCGGTTTGCAGTTCGCGGCGCAGCTTCAGGGCGGCGCGGTAGAGTTCCAGCGTGGAGCCCTTGGTGCCGTCCTGCGCCTCAACGGCGTACGTGCTGAACCAGTCCGGCTGCGGCAGGTGCGCGCCGCCGTCACCGAAGCCGAAGGAGGTTCCCTCCACCTTCCAGGGCAACGGCACACGGCAGCCGTCACGGCCGACTTCCACGCCCTTGTTGCGGAAGAAGGAGGGGTCCTGGCGCTCCGCTTCGGGAATTTCGGCGACTTCCTGCAGCCCGAGTTCCTCGCCCTGGTACAGGTAGGCAGAACCGGGGACGGCCAACATCAGCAAGGTGGCGGCGCGGGCACGGCGTTCGCCGAGCTCCACGTCCAGTTCTTCCTTGGGGCCGCCGGCCAGCAGCCAGTCCTTGCCGTCCTGGCCTTTGGTGCGGTCCTTGCCCTTGGACACCTGGGGCAGGCCGTAACGGGTGGCATGGCGGACCACGTCGTGGTTGGAAAACACCCAGGTGGACGAGGCGCCGGTGGAGGCCGCTTCGGCAAGGTTCCGGGTGATGATCTCCTTGTATTCGCCGGCGTCGAAATCGGCCTGCAGCAGGTCGAAGTTGAACGCCTGGCCGAGGCCCTGCGGGCTGGCGTAGCGGGCGCGCCGGGTCGCGTGGACCCAGGCTTCCGCGACGGCGGTGCGCGGCGGGTTGTACTCGTTGAACACCTCGCGCCATTCGGCGTAGATCTCGTGGACTTCGTCCCTGTCCCAGAAGGGGTGGGTGCCGTCGTCGAATCCATCCACCCCGGTGTTGAGCTCGCTGAGTTCCAGCTTGGACAACAGGGGCTCGGTGAGGTCCTTGGTGAGGGCATGGGCCACGTCCACCCGGAACCCGTCAACACCCCGGTCGGACCAGAAGCGCAAAGTCTTGAGGAAGTCCTCCCGGATTTCGCGGTTGGACCAGTTCAAGTCCGGCTGTTCCTTGGCAAAGATGTGCATGTACCACTGGCCCGGGGTGCCATCCGGTTCAGTGATGCGCTCCCAGGCCGGGCCGCCAAAGACGGAGTCCCAGTCCGACGGCGGGAACTCACCGTTGGGGCCCTTGCCGTCGCGGAAGATGTAGCGGTCCCGGGCGGGTGACCCTTTAGGCGAGGCGAGGGCTTCCCTGAACCACTTGTGCCTGTCCGAGGAGTGGTTGGGAACGATGTCGGCGATCAGCTTAATGCCGGCCCCGTGCAGCGCGTTCGCCATCTCGTCAAAGTCCGCAAGCGTGCCGAGCTTGGGGTCCACGTCGCGGTAGTCGTCCACGTCGTAGCCACCGTCCGCCAAGGCTGAGGGGTAGAACGGGCTGAGCCACACGGCGTCGATTGCCAGCGACTTCAGGTAAGGCACTTTGGCGGTGATGCCCTTGAGGTCACCGATGCCATCTCCGTTGGAGTCTGAGAAACTCCGGGGGTAGATCTGGTACACAGAGGCCTGGCGCCACCAGTTCGGGTCGGCCAGGTGGTTGGAATCGGACAGGGTTGCCAGGGTGGCGGTGGTGCTCACAACACTCCTTTTATTTAGTATCTAAATTATCTTGTCGACCAGTATGTGCGGGTAACGCGGCGGCCGTCAACAGCGACTGCACTGCCTGGGCGGGACGTCGCGTTAGGCCCTGAGCCAGGCGGTTGCCTCGCCCGGGAGTTTGCCGCCTTCGATGCCGGCGCTGGAGATCAGGACCTTGCCTTCAGGAAGTTCGATGGCGGCGGTACCAAAGTTCGCAACGACGTGCCACCCTCCCGGGCGCACAAAGTGCAGCGCCTGTTCATTCCCGTCGTGTTTCCATTCCAGGGTCTCGGCGCCCTGAAGTTCGTGCCGCAGTGCCAACGCTTTGCGGTAGAGATGCAGGGTTGAGGCGTTGTCCGCCTCCTGGGTGCTGGCTGCGTATTCGGCGAACCAGTCCGGCTGAGGCAGATGGGCACCGTTGGCACCGAAACCGAAGGAAGATCCGGAAGGTTCCCAGGGCAGTGGAACGCGGCAGCCGTCCCGGCCCAGGCCGTCGTACTCCGCGCCCCGGAAGAACGAAGGGTCCTGGCGCTGGTCAGCAGGGATGTCCGCAACCTCGTGCAGGCCCAGTTCCTCGCCCTGATAGAGGTACGCGGAGCCGGGAAGGGCGAGCATCAGCAACGTGGCGGCCTTGGCTCGGCGGAGGCCTCCTTCGACGTCCAGTGCTTGACGGGGACCGCCCGCTTTGACCCAGTCCACTCCCGGTTTCCCCGGCCGCCCGTTGAGCGGTTCGAGACCGTAACGGGTGGCGTGGCGCGTGACGTCATGGTTGGAAAATACCCAGGTGGTGGTGGAGCCGGTGAGGCGGGCCTGTTCGAGGTTGTCGGCGATGATGGCGCGGAACTGGCTGGCGTTGAAGTCGGCCATGAGCAGGTCGAAACTGAAAGCCTGGCCCAGGCCTTCAGGGGAGGCGTACTTGGCCCGCCTCGAGGCGGTCTCCACCCAGGCCTCCGCCACAGCGAAGCGCGCCGGGTCATATTCGTTGAATACTTTGCGCCATTCGGCA
Source organism: Arthrobacter sp. Hb9-2 (assembly GCF_059091165.1). Classification (NCBI taxonomy): domain Bacteria; kingdom Bacillati; phylum Actinomycetota; class Actinomycetes; order Micrococcales; family Micrococcaceae; genus Arthrobacter; species Arthrobacter sp. Hb9-2. The sequence goes on from NZ_JBNHGJ010000005.1 coordinate 132,410, forward strand.
TAGATCTCGTGGACTTCGTCGCGGTCCATGAGCGGGTGGGTCCCGGCGGTACGGTCCATGGCATCCAGTTCCTGCCTACTGGGCAGTTCGGGCCGGAGGTCCTTGACGAGAAGGTTGGCCACGTCCACGCGGAAGCCGTCCACGCCGCGGTCAGCCCAGAAGCGCAAGGTCTTGAGGAAGTCCTCACGGACCTCAGGGTTGTCCCAATTCCAGTCCGGCTGCTCCGGGGTGAAGGTGTGCAGATACCACTGCCCGTCGTCTGTCCGGGTCCAGGCGGGGCCGCCGAAAGCGGCTGTCCAGTCCGACGGCGGCAGTTCGCCATGCGCGCCCTTGCCGTCCCTGAAATGGTACCGGCGGCGGGCCGGTGAACCCTTGGGCGCGGCCAGGGCTTCCTGGAACCAGACGTGCCGGTTGGAGGAGTGGTTGGGGACAATGTCCACGATCACTTTGATGCCCCCGGCGTGCAGAGCCGTGGTCATCGTGTCGAAATCTGCGAGGCTGCCGATCCTGGGATCAACGTCACGGTAGTCATCAACGTCGTAGCCGCCGTCAGCCAGCGCGGAGGGGTAGAAGGGACTGAGCCACACGGCGTCGATACCAAGGCTCTTCAAGTACGGCACCCTCCCGGTGATGCCGTTCAGATCCCCGATCCCGTCCCCGTTCGAATCGGCGAAACTGCGCGGGTAGATCTGGTAAACCGCGGCCTGGCGCCACCAATCGCTGGCTGACGTGGACCAGGTGTCGGCATCGGGCGTCTGGCTCGAAAGGATGGACAAACGGTTTCCCCTTTCTGGGGCTGGAGTTTCTTGCGTGGATGCTGAATTGCTTGCGTTTTTGCTCACTGCGGGCCGGCCATGCAAGTGACCAGGCTCAGCCCTTGACGGCGCCCTGGGTAACGCCTGCCATAACCCACCGCTGGGTAAAGAGATACGCCACGATGGCCGGAGCCATGGCCATCAGGTAGGACGCAAAGGAGACGTGGTAGTTGTTGCTGAACTGGGTCTGGAACAGGTTCTGCCGCACTGGAAGGGTTTGCAACGCCGGGTCGGAGATGATCAACGAAGGCATCATGAAGTCATTCCAGGCGTAGAGGAAGGCGAAAATGCCCACCGTGGCGCTCATCGGCGCCAGCAGCGGAAAAATCAGTTTCCAGAAAGTCTGCCAGGTGGTAGCGCCGTCAATGCGGGCGCTCTCTTCCAATTCCATCGGGATTGAGCGCAGGAATGCGGTGAACAGCAGCACGCTGAAGCTCAACTGGAACATCGTGGCGAGCAGAATCACGCCCAGCGGATTGTCCAGGCCCAGGCGGCCGGTCAACTGGATCTGCGGCAGCGCGACGACCGGAAACGGGATGAACATCGCTGCGAGCAGGTAGTAGAAGGAGTACCGGAACAACCTGCGTTCCCAGTTGCGCACGATTGCGTACGAGGCAAACGCAGCCAGCACGATCGTCGCGGCCACAGTCCCCGCCGTCACCAGCAACGACATTGCAGCGCCTACGGGGAAGTTGGTCAAGGTCCACGCCTGGACGAAGCCGTCAATACTTAAGGGCGCAGGGAATGAAAATGCGTTGCCGTCCACAGCCTGCCCCTGGGTTTTGAAGGCCATGGAGAGCGTCACGTACAGCGGAAGCAGTACAGTGACCGCACAGAGTACCAGGATGGTGGTAGCTGGCCAGTTCACCCGTTCGACCTTCAAACCTGCGCGTCGTCGTCCGGCTTCGGCAGGTGCTGGTTCGGTGCGGTAAATATCCCCGGCGGTGAGGGTGGATGGTGAGGTCATCAGAGTGTGTTCCGTCCGCGAGTCAGCGAAAGCTGCAGGAGAGATATGAGGACAGCGACGACGAAGAAGATGGTCGCGTTGGCCATCTGGTAGGCATAGTCGCCGCCATTGAAGCCAGCGATGACGGTCATCGCGATGCTTCGTGTTGAGGTGCCCGGGCCGCCGTTGGTGAGTCCGACGATGATGTCGTAGGCGTTGAGGAAGCCCTTGAATCCGAGAATGATGTTGATCACCACATAGCCGGCCACGAGCGGAGCGGTGATTTTCAGGAGCTGCTGGAACTTGCTCGCGCCATCGATGTCCGCGGCCTCATACACTTCCCCGGGGATCGAGACGAGTCCGGCGATATAGATCAGCAGCGCACCGGGCACCGCCTGCCAGGCCGTAACCACCACGATGGCGACCCAGGCAAGGTCAGGTTTTGCCAGGAGGCTCGTCTCCAGCCAGGAAATCCCGGCTGCCGCACCTGCCGAGGGCAGCGAGTTCGAGAACAGGAAATTGAAAACATACGCAATGATGATGCCGGAGACCACCATGGGGATGACGAAGATGGTCCGCAACGCGGTTTTCATACGGATCTGCGACGTGAGCCCCACGGCGAGAAGGAAAGCGATGACGTTCACCACAAGCACGGTCACAATCGAGAATCCGAACGTGAACAGATAGCTCTGCAGAATGGCAGGATCGCTGAAAATTGCAATGTAGTTGGTCAGTCCGACGAACTCCCAGTCGCCGATTCCGATGGAGTTCGTGAAGCTGAAGAAGATGCCAACAAGGCCTGGAACCGTGATCGCCAGGGTAAAGAGGACGAGGCTTGGCAAGAGGAAAAGGTAGAAAATCGGTTCGACCCGCCGCTTTTTGCGGGTCTGCGGGCGTTCCTGCCCCGGTCTTGTTGCTGTGGTGATGGACATGTATCTGGCTCCCTTGTGAGCGCTACTGGCGGAACGCCAGGCGCGCCCAGTCTGCGTCGAGTGTGCGGAAGGTGGCTGCAGGATCTGCGCCCAACACGAGCGCCTGGACGTGATTCATGATGGGGATGGTGCGCGGCACCAGCACCGACGGACCCTGATAGACCTGGCCCTTTTCGTAGTACTCGACCATCCCCTCGATCCGCGGGTCTGGAGCTCCGGCGGCATCGATAGTGGGCGTGAAGCCCAGCTGCGACTTGTTGTACGCTTCGATAACTTCCGGCTGGTAGAGGTACTCGAGGAAGTCACGGGCAGCGTCCTTGTGCTTGGATCCTTCGGGAATCCAGGCGGCGAGATCCACGTTGACCCGGACGCGCAGGTCCTCGGGGTTCTCTGTCATCGGCAGCGGAAAGGTTCCGAGCTGGAGGTCGGGAGCACTCTTTGCGATCTCGCCGAAGGCCCACGGGCCCTGCAGATACATTGCTGCCTTACCTTGCGCAAACGCGAGATTGCCGTCGCCATAAGCTCGGCTCGCGGCGTCTTTGTTGACATAGCTGCCCGCCAGTTCCAGCATTTTCGCGACGGGTTGTTGAAAGTCCTTTTCGAATGACGCCGGTGAATCCGGTCCCACCTCCGTGCCTGCTTCGGAAAGCTTTTGGAAGAAGTCGATGGTGTCGAGCTGGCCGCCCACGGAGTAGTCAAACCACCCTTGGGCGACTGTCCAGTCGTCCTTCCACGTTGCGTAGAACGGCGTCACCCCGGCGGTTTTCAGCGCATCACACGCCGCGATGAGTTCGCTCCAGGTCTTAGGCACATCGATGCCGTGGGCAGCGAAGATCTCCTTGTTGTAGATGACGGAGGACGCCATGATCGAGTACGGCAGGGCGCTGGTGCGGCCTGGATACGAGCCGTACTGGTCCATCAGGGGTTGCAGGTCCTTCCGGATACGGGTTGAGGCCTGCGTTCCGGACAAGTCACTCAGCGCGCCGCGCTGCACGAACCTGGCCGTTTCCATGTTGTAGTTCGCGAGCGCGATGTCCGGCGGATTGCCCCGGACGAAACTGGCTGAAACGACGTCAACCCCCGAGGTATCCATAACGACTTCTGTGTTGTCCTGCGAAGCGTTGTAGTCGGCGACGAGTTTCGTCATGAAACCGATGGCCTCCCGCTTGCTGAAGGTGAACCGGATGGTCTCCTTGCCGGAGTCTCCAGCGCAGCCTGAGAGGAGGCCGGCGAGCAGACCCAGACAGAGACCAAGCACGGCCATGCGTTTAGTGCGCGTCAAGTTCGAAGACACCCTCGTCCTTTCGTGGTGCGGCGATCGGAGCCGCGGGCTACGGCGGGAATTAGCTGATGCCGGCCCGCCGAGTTGATACAAGCTATAAATTTAGCTCCTATCGATATTATGAAGTGTCGTGGGTCACAGCGTCAAGCACATGCCACATTGTTTCCCGGCTATATTTATGGCCTAAATTTAGAAGGGCTGGTCAACGTCCCGTGGCAGCCCGAAAGAATGGGAGCCCCTGATGAATGAGACTGCACCGTCCACACAGTTGCTGCGGAGGGTCAACGCCAGTGCCTTGCTTAAGGCAATGCGCGGGGCGGGCATCATGACGGGCACGGACCTTATGGCTGCCACTGGGCTTTCCCGGGCCACCGTTATCTCGATTTGTGATGAGCTCGTCCGGCTCGGATGGCTTGAGGAGCTGGAAAACCAACGGGGCACCGAGGGTTATGTCAAAGGCAGGCCGGCCCGCAGATTCGTTTTTGACGATCGCGCGGCCAGCGTTCTGGGCATCGATATTGGCGCCAACAAGATCACCACCATCGTCGCCGACATGGCGGGAAAGGCCCTCTCCAGGGTCACGACACCCTTCCGGGCGCACAACCTACCCGCTGACGAGCGGGCCGATGTACTGGACCGGATCGCCGCAGAGGCCTTGGATAAGGCAGCCGTGTCCCCAGACTCCGTTCTTGCCGTGTCCGTTGGGGTCGCCGCTCCGGTCAGTCGGAGCGGCGAAGTCCTCACGGTTCAGGAATTCTGGAAGTCTTTTGATGTTCGTCGGCTTGTTTCGGAGCGGCACGGCTGGCATGTGCTGCTGGAGAACGACGCCAATCTTGCCGCCCTGGCCGAACGCTGGCAGGGGACGGCCCAAGGCGTTGACAACCTTATCGTCATGCTAGCCGGGGACCGGCTGGGCTCCGGCGTACTCGAATCCGGCCGCTTGCTCCACGGACAGCTTGGCGGCTTCGGGGAGCTGGGGTACCTGGCCAATGTCGAAGGCGTAGGCGATACCATCGGCATCGCGCACTATGTAGCACTTTGGGGCCAGGAAGCGCTCGCCGCCAATGCAAAGACCCGGCTGCACGAGCTGTCCGGCAGCGCACCGGCCGGCCTCACGGCCGAGATGGTGTTCGCCGCGGCCAGGGATGGCGACAATGCCGCGCAGGAAGTCCTCGACCGTGTCGCACACCGCATGGCACGCGTGATTGGTTCGCTGAGCACGCTGGTGAACCCTGAGCTCGTCGTCCTCGCAGGCGGTGTCGCAGCCTCTGCCCGCGCCCTCATCCCCGCCATCGAGGAGCAGCTGCCGAAGTACACTTTCACTCCGCCCCGTGTGGAAGCCTCCTCCCTGGGGGATGGCATTGTGTCAATCGGTGCCATCCGCCTTGCCCTCGATTATGTCGAGGAGCACGCTCTTGACCTTTACCCCGCTTCGTTGCCGAAACCCTTGCACCCCGTTTCCTGACGCGGTTCACCTGGGACGTGCCCAGCCCCCGGATGGTCCTGGGCACCAGAACCGAGGTTGTGATTCCTCCGGCAAATTACGCCGGTGATTCCAGCGCTGCGGCCACCGGAAGCGAACCGTCGCAGAATTCAATCGTCCGTCCCGCCGTCTCCGGCAGGTCCAGCACGGCTGCTGCCACGATGGCGGTGTTGCTGCGCGACGTGCCGCCGTCTCCCTCCCCCGGGTTGGGATCTACCTTGATCAAACCCGTGCCGGGCTTGTCGGTCAGGGTGCCCGGGCCCAGGATGGTCCACGAGAGGCCGGTGCCGCGAAGGTACTCGTCAGCGGCAGCTTTCGCCTCGGCGTAGGCAAAAAAGCCGTTACTCTCAGGTACGCCGTGGTCCTTGCGGGCTCCCAGGTAGGACACCATCACGTAGCGGTCCACTCCGGCGTGTACTGCGGCATCCATCGAACGGATGGCCGCGTCCCGGTCCACAGCGAATGTCCGGGCCGGGTTTCCGCCGCCCGCGCCTGCTGACCAGACGACAGCGTCGTGGCCCGTCAGTGCCTCCACGATGGCCGCCGTCGTGGAATTCTCGATATCAAGGACCGACGGCGTTGCGCCCGTTTGCGCGACGTCCCCCGCGTGGTCGGGGTTGCGGATGAACGAGGTGACGCTGTGGCCCTCTTCCGTGAGCAGGGTGGACAGATGCAGGGCCACTTTGCCGTGGCCGCCGATGATTGCGATTCGGGTCATGGCCCCATTCTGCTCCCCCATCCCGCATACGCCACATCGCCGCACGTTCGACCCCTGGCAGGATCAGGGGACAGTGCGGTAGCTGAGGTACACCACTCCATTGCGGAACCTGCGCTCGTCCTGGAGTTCAAGCCGCAGGTTCAGCCCGTCCGGCAGGAAGCGAAGGCCCCCTCCCACTGCCACCGGGTTGAGGAAGACCCGGCACTCGTCCACCAGCCCCGCCCGGAGTGCGCTGGCTGCCAGGGTGGAGCCGCCAATGCCGATGCTGCCCCTGCTGCTCTCCTTCAGGTCCCGGATGGCATCGGGTTCGAAAGAGCGCTGGACTGTCGTCCTGGCGGTCAGCGGCGCGTCCAATGTCGTGGAGAAGACCACCTTGTCTGCTGCCCGCCAGATGCGCCCGTAGTCCTGGATGACGGGCGGGTCGTCGCTTCCGCCCAGGGTCTCCCAGACGGACAGCACCTCGTACATGCGCCGCCCCAGAAGGTATGTGCCGGCGTCGCGCTCCAAGTCGTTGACGAAGGCATGGACTTCCTCGTCCGGGGCACTCCAGTCGAAGTTGCCGTGGCGGTCAGCGACGTAGCCGTCCAGGGATGCAATGCCCGTGTAGATAAGCTCAGCCATGGGCTCATTGTGCCTGCACTTCAGGCTTTGGGTAAGACTGTGTCCCCGTTCCGGCGGGACTATGCAGTTCCGGATGTCCGCCGTTCACGGACGAAAAACTGCTGTGCCATGGTCCAGGCGTTGGTGACTGTCCAATAGACCAGGACGCCGATGGGGAAGAAGACCCCTCCCAGCGCGAACACCACCGGCAACGTGTAGAGCACCACTTTTTGCTGCCGCATAAAGGGACTTCCGGTGTCCCCCGGCAACGCGTTCCGCGCGAGGATCAACTTTTGCGTGACAATCTGCGCGGCGGTCATCGCCAGGATCATCAGGATGGTCAACACCATAACGGCTGTCTGGTTGCCGCTGCCGCCGTGCAGCACTGATGCCGTCAATGTGGCGCCGAAGATGCTGGACTGGTCGAACTGTACTACCTGGTCGTGGCTCATGGCGCCCGTTCCCTCACCCTGCGCTGCCCGGGTGCTGATGCCGGCGAGAACCTGGTACAGCGCAAAGAAGAACGGCACCTGGATCAGCATGGGCAGGCAGGCGGAGAAGGGGTTGGTCCCGTGCTTCTTATACAAGGCCATCTGCTCCTGGGCCAATGACTGGCGGGAGAGCGGGTCTGTCCGGCCCTTGTACTTTTCCTGCAGCGTCTTTAAGTCCGGCTGCAGGAGCCGCATCCGGCGCTGGGCGTCGAGCTGCTTCAAAAACACGGGAATCAGGGCAGCGCGGATCAGCAGAACCAGCCCGATGATGGACAGGGTCCATGTCCAGCCGCTGGCCGGAGGCATGCCGACGGCGCTCAGCCCTTCATGCAAGCCGACCATTACGGCAGACACTAACCATCTGAACGGGACCATGATTGCGTCAAAGATGTCCATGCGTTTCCCCATCGGTGAGATGCGGCAAAGCTACGGGGAAACAGGGAACTTGTCACGCGCTACCGTTCAGGTCGATGGCGCGCGTTCCTATTGACCAGGTGCCCCCACCAGGACTTCACGGTAGTGCGCCGGCAAACGCACGATCTCGAGTTCCGAGATGTCGAGTAGGCGGCGGCTGCCTGTCAGAGTGTCCAGAATCCAGAGCAACCCCTGGTCCAGCGCGACCTCTGTGACCGGACCGCGGTGGACCAAAGTGTTCCCATAAAACGCTTCGATGGCATCTCCTGCGGAGAGCTCATCATAAGAACCGATAAAAGCTTTGTCATTGCTGATCATGACGCGTCCTTTCCTTTGTCGAAGTGCTCCCCCGGCCTCAGTATGCTGGCGCAGGGTTGCCTCCGCGTGTACCCACGATGATGTTTTGCTGACATTCCGGGGACGGTCCCCCAGTCAGTGTTCGGCGTTGTCTGCATGGTGTTGCGCAGCGGAAGTACAACCGCGGCAAGCGGGCCACTAAGCCGTGGCGCTTGCTCCGGTCAGTTCAAAACATCCAAAATCATCCAGCACCCAGAAAAGCAGTGGGATGTGAGAGGAATCTCAGGGGTTGCACCTGAAAGCGGCACTTCGCCTCCAACGGAAAAGCCCCCGGAATCTCGGGGGATTCCAGGGGCTTAGCCTGTAGCGGTGGGGAGGCTCGATCTCCCGACCTCACGATTATGAGTCGTGCAGTATTGACGCGTAGAAACAACGAAGTTGTGTCACTTAACAGCCATTTAGCAGCCACACGCTTGGGCGCCTTGCCAACAGGCGACGCCAAAGGGCTACCCCCCGGCAGGATGCAATAGCGCGTCAACAGCCCTTGCAGACTCGTGGGCGTCATCTGCGAACAGCTGGGCATAGACATCCAGCGTAGTCACCGCCGAGCTGTGACCAGCAATCTGCTGGACCACTTTCACGTGCGCGCCGGTACTTATCGCCAACGTGACAGCCGTCCTCCGCAGGTCATGGAAGACCATGCTGGGAAATGTCGGATCGGCCTTTTGACATATCACTACGGCAGGCTGGAAGACGCGGCGAGTGAAATTTGACGAACGCAGGGCGGCTCCTGTTGGTGACGCGAACACATAGCCTCCCGAGTGAGATCGTTCCAGGTACTCTTCGAGCCGCACTGCTACGGAGCTGGGGATCGGAACTGTGCGAGGCTTGCGGGATTTGGTCGTCTCTTGAAAATGAAGACGCCCATCAACCGGTACCAACGTTGACCGAACGATGACTTGGGGCCTATCACCAAATGACAGGGCGTCGGGCAGAAGGCCCGCGATTTCTGACCACCGGAGGCCAGTTGTGCCAGCGAAGAGGATCAGAAGCCTGTAAACGTCATGTGATGCCTGGGCGTACCGCCCGCCCTTCGCAGCCTGGTCGGCGAGCGCATGGAGTTGAGCCACTGTCAACGCTGCGGGATCCCTGGCCGGTTCAGGATTGGGGACGTGATTGATGATTGCGTTGCGGGCTGGGTTTGTGGGTAGATACCCCCTTCCAACTGCATACTCGAGCATGCGCCCCAACTGCCGGTACGACCGTTGCCGCGCATCGTCCGTGGCAAACGTTTCCAGCCAGTCGCTGATGACCGTCAGTGTGATCGTGGCAAGAGCGCGGTACTCCAGGTGCGACCTCATGTGTGATTCGTAGATTCGCCGGTACCCCGCAACCGTAACGGGCGACGAAGGACGGGCGCCCCTCGCACCCACTTTTTCAATACGGGCTATCCACTCTTCGTACAGATCGTGAAACCTGATCTTGCCGCCCTTGCGGTTATCAATGAGGGTGCCGCCTGCCTTTGCAGTATTGATCTGCAACTCATGGGCTTGTGCTTCAGCCTTTGTCCTGAAGCGCTTATACCGGCGCTTGCCATCGACGCGGTAGTCGTGCTCGTACTTCCCGTTCGGAAGCTTCCTGATCGCCATGCCGCAAGACTAGCCTGCCCGGTCGTAGGTTCGCGAGGCCCATTTCACAGTGCGCCGCACACAATGGTCATATCGGGCCTTCTCCAAGACCCCCGGAGAATCCCTAAGCCACCGGAAGCCCGCCCGCAAGGTGTATTCCGGAGGCCTCGTCCCCTCATCGACCCTTAATGTTTGCACTCGCCCCCTCATTGGTTGCGATACGCAATTCGAGCCTCTTTCAGTTTTGCCAACCTGCACGATTACGACCTGGAGGTCCTTTGTCCGCTACCCCCGTTTGCACCAGCGCCACTGTTGAGCAGGCCCAACAGATGTCCAACTCCTTGTACATGAACCGCCGCACTACCGCAACCTTCATGGGAGTTAGCGAGAAATTCCTTGCCACCCACCTGGTCGACGGCCCCAAGCGACTGCGCGTCGGATCCAAGATTGTCTACCGGCTGTCCGATGTCGAGGATTGGATGCGGCAGCAGGAAATGACCCGCTAAGGAGACGGCGTTCCGCCCAGCCGGACCAGGACTGGCGGACGTCGGTATTGGCTACAGCACCGACACCGAACTCTACAACTCGACTGAATAACGACCGCTGGGGCCGTCCAACGGCCCATTACAGCGAGTCTCTTTGCAACCGAATGCCCCACTTCAAGGCGGCAGCGCATCCGCTTAGTTATCTCTTCAACATACCCATTAGGCACTTTCCTGCCTTTGTTGTGCTCTTTTACCAATTCTGGAGGTATTCAATGACCCACCCGACCGACCCTTCGTGGGCTCCAGTCCATGCTGTGAAGCAGACCGGCGAGTCCCCAGTTCCGGAAGAGATCGCCCACAGTCCAGCGTTCGCAGCGATCAACTCGATGAACCTGTTCCTGGTCCGCTGGCTCCACAGCATCGCCAGCGACGGCAGTTTGCCGCTGGAAGCGCTTGCGGTGGCAACTGTCATGGCGCGTTCCGTCGGCATCGGCCGCGTTGCCTTCACTGACTGGCAGCACATCAACGCCGCGCTTGGGCGCGACAGGACCGATCTCGCGGTGTTCGAGACCATGTCAGAACTGGCCTTGGAGGGATACCTCGACCGCGACGCCGACGACCAATTTGTCTACGGCTGGACGCTGCTGATTCCGGAGGGAGAAGAGTGAGCATATCGAGCCAGCCGTCGCGTCCCTTGCGGTACCGGTAGCAATTCGGGAGTCCGGTCTGCCTTCGGGCGTCAAGGCGACCTGCTGGGCAATTGCCAACAAGATGCTCCGCTGGTCGGCTCCTGCCGCCTTCGCAGCCCAAATCGATGTTGGCACCCAAAAGTCTGCGACGAGGTGCCCAGTTCTTTTCCCCAGCTCAGTTCCGGATGGGTCACTAACGGCCCTGTGTGGCGAATTTCTGACAACGGTGTGCACGTGGTACCGAGGACGTCTTCGTCCCCTGACAGGGTCGATAAAACTCCTCGTGAGCGCTGCCAATAATCAGACGTAAGAGTGGAAGCCCGACTCTCCGGTGGGATGGCGCGGGAGGAAAAGATCGACCCCGGTAGGGATGAGCAGCCCAATCCTTTCTGTAGCTTCCATCACCAGCGTCTTCGAACAACCAGCGGAAGAGCGGCGCTCGTCCATCTCGCTATGAACCGACCAGGCACTTTCCCGCCTTCGTCGTGCCCTTTTGACCCACAAAATGGAGGTAACTAATGACTCAGTTGACGGAACCGCCGTCTGAGGTGGTTCATGTGAAGCAGGCAGGTGAATCGCCGACGTCCAGCAATCGCGGCGGCAGCAACTCCGCGTTCGCGGCGCGGAACCCTTTCTTGGATCGCTGGCTCGAGGCAATCGCCAGCGACATCAGCCTCCCGCCTGAAGCGCTCGGGGTGGCCCGGGTCATGGCCCTTTCTGTTGGTATCGGCCGCGCGTCCTTTACGGACTGGCAGCGGGTTAACGCCTCGCTTGGGCGGGACAGGAGGGACCTGACGGCACTGGAGATCATGTCAGAACTTGTGTTGAAGGGATACATTGACCGCAATTTCTACGACGGCATCGGCCTCCGCAGGTACGGCTGGACGCTGCTGATTCCGGAGGTAAACCTGTGATTCCGGTACCCGGCCGGCCGGCCATGCCCCTGCAATATGCCAGGGCCATCAGGGGCTCCGACCTCCCGACAGGAGCACGCGCTGTCTGCTGGGCGCTTGCCACTTTCGCCAAAAATGAAACGGGAGAAGCGTGGCCCAGCCTTAAGAAGCTCGCCAAGGCTACGGACCTGACCCCAGCTGTCATTTCGAAGCACACGATTTTGGCGGAAGAGAAAGGCTACCTCCACAAGAAACGTCGTTTCAACGGTTCTATCGTCTACACGATCACCATCCCGATCACGGACGAGATGGTCATCGATGCGGATGCGGACGCCTCTCCCGATTTGGGGACTCCGGGGCGTCCCGGCGACCCGGACACGAATAGCAAACCGATGACCGCATAGGCCTGCTCAAGAAACACCGAGGCAGCCACCCTACAAAGGGGTTGTCACCTAGGCACCAAAACTCGGGTGGGGTACCCCCGCGTTCTGCGGGTACCCCTCCCCAGGATTTTCCCAACACCAGCAACCACGAAAAACCCCGTCCCTAACTACCTCACCGTTAACAACCCCAAGTAGAACGACCCCAAGGGAGTTCTACCTTATTGGAACTACCCCAATAACAACTACCTCATCGGCAACTTTGCCTGGACCAAGCACTGAAGCCCGATTGGGACGGTCCCTGCCTTCAGGGCAGGGCCATCCCGGTAACGGAGGTTATGGTCCCTGCCTTCAGGGCAGGGCCATCCCGGTAACGGAGGTTATGGTCCCTGC
>NZ_JBNHGJ010000006.1:0-140189 GCF_059091165.1 Arthrobacter sp. Hb9-2
CAGCGGCCGCGGCAGCAGCAGCTGCCGCTTCCGCCTGCCGCCGCTGCTCGGCTTCCCAGGCCTCACGAAGTTTCCGGTCGCGTTCCTCAATCTCGGCTGCAACGGCGTTCTGGCTCGCCTGGACGTTGGCGAGCTGCGACTGGATCCCGGGCTTGGCTGCCTGCAATTCCGCATCAAGCCGGGTGGTGTCGGCGATCAGCTGATCGACCTGTTCCTTTTTGGCGGCTGCTTCGTCACGGGCGGCCTTCTCCCGCTCCAAGGCGGCGTCAGCTTTGGCCTTCAGGTCCTTGATCTCAGCTTCCACTGCCTGCAGCCGGGCCTCGGAATTGACGTTGGTGGCGTTCTGCTGGGAGAGCTTGTCCATCGCCGCGTTCTGGCTCCGCATGGCCTGGTCCGCGAGGTCCATGGTCTCGGTCAGGCTTCCGCCGTTATTGGAGCCAAAGAACAGGGACAGGTTTGAGGGTACTCCCCCGGACTTGTACGCCTGGGTGGCGATCTGGCCGATCAGCTTCTTTGTATCGGCGATCTTCTGCTTGTCCGTCTCGAGCTGCTGCGTGATTTTTGCCTTGTTCTGCTGGGCCATGTCCACACGGGCGGAAAGCGCTTCAACTTCCTTGACAGCACCCGCTACACGGCCCTGAGCCTCCAGGAGGGCTTGCTGGGCGCCGGGCAGCTGGCCCTGGTAGATGACCAGGTCGCTGGCCGCCTTGGCGATACGGGAGTCTACGAATTCCAAGGACTGCTGGACCCTGGCTGCCTCTGCTTCAAGAGCTTTCTGCTTGTCTTCAAGCTCGCCGGCGTAAGCCACAGGAGCGGAGGAAGCCAGCCCGGCGGCGAGGACCACTGCGAGCACGGCGCTGATAACGCCGGTGCGCTGGGGCGACCTGCCCCGGCTGTTCTGCCGGTGCCGCGGGGAGTTTTGGTCCGAAAAATTCATGAGCATTCCTTGTTCGGTTTGCATACCTAGACGCGAAGGTATCTGCGCAAGGTCAAGAGAGACGAAATTCCCGCCAAGGATCCGCCAAGGATTATCAGTACGGGTACGAGGATCAGCGTCTGGCCGGACGAGATGAAGGCGGTATCCGGATACTGCTGGGACATGAACTCCCCGAGGAAGAAATGCGCAACCGCCCACAGTGTGGCGGAGGCCAGCGCGGCGCCGATGACTGCAGCTATGACGCCTTCGAGGATGAAGGGCAGCTGGATCACTGTCTTTGAAGCCCCCACCAGGCGCATGATGCCGGTTTCGCGGCGGCGGCTGAAGGCGGAAAGCCTGATGGTGGTTGCGATCAGCAGGATGGCGCATACGGTCATGACACCGGCGATGCTGACCGCCACCAGGGAGGCGCCGTTCATCACCGAGAAGAGGCGCTCAAGCAGCTGGCGCTGGTCGATGACCGTTTCCACTCCTGGCTGGGAGGAGAACGTCTCGCTGATGATCTGGTACTTTTCGGGATCCTTCATGTTGATCCGGAAGGAGGCCGGCAGTTGGTCCGGAGTCACCGAGTCCACGATGGGCGAATTCGAGAACTGGTCCTTGAAGTGGTTGTACGCTTCTTCCCTGGACTCAAACTGGAAGTCGTTGATGTACTGTGCCACGGCGGGAGATTCCAACAGTCCGGTGAGGCTCTCCTGCTGCTCGGGGGTGACCGGCCCGCCGGCGCAACCAGCCGCCGTCGACCCTTCACTGCACAGGAAGATGGCCACCTGGACTTTGTCGTACCAGTAGCCCTTCATCTGGTTAATCTGCATCTGCAGCATTCCTGCTGCGCCCACGAAGGTGAGCGAGACAAACGTGACCAGGATTACCGAGACCACCATGGACAGGTTGCGGCGAAGGCCGCTGCCGATCTCGCTGAGGATGAAGGCGAGCCTCATCGCTGTCCCTCCTCTTCCCGCGGCTGTCCGGTCTCCGGGTTTTCCCTGCCGCTGGCGTCTTTCAGCCTGCGCGACTGCCCCACGACCGGAATCATGGACGTGTACAGTGCCTTTGCCTCGTCGCGGATAACGACGCCGTTCTTAAGCTCCACTACGCGTTTGCGCATCTCATTGACGATGTCGTCGTCGTGGGTGGCCATCACCACGGTGGTTCCGTTTTGGTTGATTTTGTCCAGGATGCCCATGATGCCCATCGAGGTGGTGGGATCCAGGTTTCCAGTGGGCTCGTCCGCGAGGAGGATGCCAGGCCGGTTGACGACAGCCCGGGCAATGGCGACGCGCTGCTGCTCACCGCCGGAGAGCTCATGGGGCATGCGGTGTTCCTTGCCCTCCAGGCCGACGGTCTTAAGGACCTCGGGAACGGTGTCACGGATAACGCTGCGGCTCTTGCCGATGACCTGCATGGCGAACGCTACGTTCGCGAAGACGTTTTTTTGGGGCAGGAGCCGGAAGTCCTGAAAGACGACGCCGATGCCGCGGCGGAGCCGTGGGACGCGCCAGCTGGAAATCTTGGCGACGTTCTGGCCGGCTACGTAGACAGCGCCGGACGTTGCCCGGTCCTCCTTGAGGACCAGCCGGAGGAAGGTTGATTTGCCGGAGCCGGACGCGCCGACAAGGAAGGCGAATTCGCCGCGGTCAATCTCAAGGTTGACGGAGTCCAGCGCAGGCCGGGCCTTCTGGTCGTAGACCTTGGTGACATTTTCGAATCGGATCATGGCCCTAAGTACCCTGCAGGGCATGGCTGATTCTGATGCAGCCCAGTTCTGCAGCCGGCGCACGGGTTTCGTTTGGGGGAAGTAGGGCCCCGGCCCCTCGACTATACGCAGGAACTCCGGCGTATCAGGCGGGTTTCAAGGGGCGTGTCGCCGGATCCTGCTTTGCCCTGTAACCCGGGTGCCGCTCCTGCGCCCTATTTTTCGGCGTTGCGGTTGTCCGTGCGCCACCGGATACCGGCGTCGATGAAGTCGTCGATTTCGCCGTCGAACACTGCCGACGTGTTCCCGACTTCGTGCTCAGTCCGCAGGTCTTTGACCATTTGGTAAGGGTTCAGGACGTAGGAGCGCATCTGGTCACCCCAGGACGCCTTCACATCACCGGCGAACGCCTTCTTCTCCGCGTCCTCCTGCTCCTTTTTCAGGAGCAGGAGCCTGGATTGCAGGACGCGCATGGCCGCCGCCCGGTTTTGCAGCTGCGACTTTTCGTTCTGCATGGAAACCACGGTTCCGGTGGGGATGTGGGTCAGGCGGACCGCGGAGTCAGTGGTGTTAACTGACTGCCCGCCCGGGCCCGATGAGCGGAAGACATCGACGCGGATCTCGTTGTCCGGGATCTCGATGGAGTCCGTTTGCTCGATCAGCGGGATGACCTCGACGGCGGCGAAGGAAGTCTGGCGCCGCCCCTGGTTGTCGAAGGGGCTGATCCTCACGAGTCGATGGGTGCCGGCTTCGACACTGAGAGTCCCGAAGGCATAAGGGGCCTTCACCTCAAAGGTCGCGGACTTCAGGCCTGCTTCCTCAGCATAGGAGGTGTCCATGACAGTGGTGGGGTAACCGTGCCGCTCGGCCCAGCGGAGGTACATGCGCATCAGCATCTCGGCGAAGTCGGCAGCATCCACCCCGCCGGCTCCTGCGCGAATGGAGACAACCGCTTCACGCTCGTCGTACTCGCCTGACAGCAGTGTGACGACTTCGAGTTCCTTCAGGGCCTTCTTGATGGACTCCAGTTCAGCGGCAGCCTCGCCCATGGAGGCGGCGTCGTCCTCGTCCTGCCCGAGCTCCACCAGGACTTCGAGGTCATCGATCCTGGAGGCCAGGTTGTTGAGGCGCTCCAACTCCGACTGGCGGTGGGAAAGCCGCGAAGTGATTTTCTGCGCCGCTGCGGGGTCATCCCACAGGTCCGGTTCACCGGCACGCTCGCTGAGTTCGGCGATGTCTTCCTTCAGCGCTTCTACGTCGGAGACTCGCTCAATTGACTCGTAGGTGGCGCGAAGGGCGCGGATTTCAGCGGAAAAATCAATATTGGCCATGGTTGTTTAAGCCTACGCTATCCCGCTGAAGGCCCGGACCCTGCGGCCCTATGGGGCAGTTGCGGCGCCGGTAGGGCCGGGGGCAGTTGCGGCGCCGGTAGGGCCGGGGGCAGCTGCGGCGCGCTGAGCGGCATCAGCGGGTAAGCCGCGAGCGAGCGGTGGAAGCAGCCTCGATCTTTATGCCATCGGGCATCAGGAAGTTCACCACCGGCGGGTGTACAGCAGCAGTCAAAACTACGACGGCGGTTGAACCGTCAGGGCTGCCCGTTGCGTCCGTGACGGCGAGCTCATTAAAACGCTGTGACGCGGGGCTCCTGGAGACAAAGTCTGCCGCCACATTTCTCACCCTCGCAGGGCTCAAGACCGCAGAGGGGTTGCCACCTTGGGTTTCCACCTCCCCGAGGGTGTAGCTGTCGGCGGCGGCAAGAGACGCGCCGTCGGCCAAGGAAAGCAGCCGTTTGTGTTCGAGGTACACGGACGAAATGCCGATGACCACAGTTGTGACCAACAGAGCTAAAACGACGTAGCCAAGGATCATCACCATGATCTGACCGCTTTCATCGCGCGGCACTTCTCTCACCGAAACCTGCCTACCAGTTGCGTGGACGACGCCTCGACTTCGCTGGCGCTGAGGCGAAAATCATCGTTGAACGGCAGGAACGGGAGTGGCACTATCAGGCTCACGGTTACCGTGACTGTGCTGCCGGCCGCCTGGCAATCTGCGGGACTGCAGGACGTTGCTACCTGCGCCCCCTCAGGTTTGTGTCCGAAGTCGGCGAGCGCGATCGCCACCGCCTGTTCGGCTGCTGCCTGCGCAGTGGCTGGGTCTGGCTGCGCTATGTAGACCTTGGCGGCCTGGTCAGCCGCCCCGACGACAGCAAAGGAGCCGCCCTGGATCTGGCTCATGGTGATGATGAAGTATACGAGCGGCACCATCAGCAGGAGCGCCAGGAAGGTGAACTCAACCACCGCGCTCCCCCGTTCATGGTGGCCGTCGCGCGACGGCCGCTGGATGGATTTCTGCATGTGAACGTCTTCCCGTCGGCGCCTTCCTCCTTCGTGGCGCGCTAACCGGAGCAGGGCCAAGGGCTCCTGCTCTTCAGTGCCCGGTGCGAGGCAGAGGGCTACCATCAGCCGGATGCGGAGAGACTCGAGGCTTGGGTCACGGCTGAACAGCGGCATGCCCTTTCACCTCCAAAAGGTCCCGGGGTCCGATGAGACCTATTACGGGCATCGGAGCCCGTACGGTCACTTCCAGGGTCCGCAGGCCCTGGTACGTCACTTCGCGGGTGCTGACTTGTTGGGCAAAGCCCGCGTTCAAGGCGGAATGGATGAGGCTGCGTGTCCTTTCCTCCGCGTCCTCAGCACTCCGGTCCGCGAGAGTTCCGTACCGTGCACCCGATGCCGCTGCGTCAATCAGAGTGTTCCTCACGTGCAGGACCAGTGTCAGCTGAATGATCGCAAGGAAAAACAGTGTGAGGAGGCTGCCGACCAGGACGAAATCGACGACAGCAGACCCCTGCTCCCGGGAATCGGTTGCCCGATGCGAGATCGGCTTACCCGGGCGCGGGGCTTGGCGTCGCGTGTCCAGAGCGCGGTTTGTGTTTCTACCGCGGGTGGACGCTGCCATCTGTTAGCTTCCGACCTTGTCCATCGCCTGGTTGAACATGGCTTCGAGTGCCGGGCCGGCGAGCGCAAGCAGCGCTGCCACGAGGACGGCGGACATGAGCGTGATCATGACCCAGCCAGGGACATCACCCCGCTCAGGGTGGTCCTTCACTGGGTCCCTCCCTGACTGTGCCTTTCGGCCGACCGCCCCTGCCAGCAGTGTTGCCGCAATCGACAGGAACAGCATCATCGAGCGGATCCCCAATTTTTTCATTTTCCGTCCTATTCCTTTTTCCTGCTTCGAATTGGTCAGTGCGTACGTCCCGTTTGGCGTTCAAAATCCGAGATTTATTGCGGCAATGCCCGGGAAGACGGCAAAAACAACAGTCAAGGGCAGCACCCCAAATACGAGCGGCACCATCATGGCAATTTCCTTCTTGCCTGCGGTTTCCATCAGGTCACGCTTTGCCGTATCACGTACGTCCTGCGCTTGGGCACGGAGCACATCGGCTAAGGGAGTGCCCCTTTCTACTGCAACGACAATTCCGTCGACGAAACGGACGAGGGGTGCCAGGTCAGTCCGCGCGGAGAACTCCTGCAGTGCCTGGATCAAGGGCTTTCCTGCTCTCGTCTCAGTCAGGACCTTTGCGAACTCCTTCGTGAGCTCACCTTTGGCGCTACGGCAGACCCTGTCCAAGGCGCCAGTAGCGCTCTCCCCCGCGCTGACTGCCAACGCCATCAGTTCTGCGAGGCCGGGGAATTCCGCCATCATCTTCGACTCCCTTCGGCGGATCTGCGCACCGAGCCAGTAATCGCGGAAGATAAACCCTCCTATGCCACTCCCCAAGACAGCAACGGCAGCCAATACCGGGTTGAACCTTCCCCAGGCCGCACCGAGAACGATGAAGATGATGGATGCCGCGAACCCGGCGGCCGCCCACAGTAGTTGTTCCGCCCGAAAATCAACCGGTGACTTATCGATTCCGGCCTGGGCCAGTCGTCGGGCCGTAGCTTTCGACGCCGGGTTAAGCCGTGCGAGGGCTGCCAGGCTGTCCTGAAGTACGGGTCGAAGAATCCTTCCCAGCGGCCCGAAGGGTGTCGGGTTGTGTTCCCCGGCGCGCAGCAGCCTGGACTCAAGGTTCTGTGATTTCAGCTGCGGCTCGATGCGCTGGGACAGGGTGACGGCACGCATGAAAGGAGACCGGAAAATAACGAGCCACAGGCCGATGCCCATCAGCATTCCGCAGACAACAGCAGGAACTGAAATGTCCATTACCTGAGCACCCGCTCGTCCTGGGGAAGTGCACCAATCCGAAGCATTATGGAGTAGCAGACCAAGGAGACCACCAGACCGCCAAGCAAGACCGCGGCGCCCATTGGTGTGTTGTAGGCCTGTACCGCCTCCGGCCTTGTCGCAAGGAGCATCATGACGATCCAGGGTGCGGCAACGGCGAGCCGTGCTGCGTTGACCGTCCAGGACTGCCGCGCCTCCAACTCACTGCGTGTCCGGGCGTTTTCCCGCAAAAACTCAGCCAGCGTTCCGAGCAGTTTGCCCAGGTCGGAGCCCCCCACTTCCCTCGTCAGGCGCAACGCTTCGACAATCCGATCTGCAACAGGATCGGCAAGCCGGTGCTTGAGCCGGTTGAGTGAGGCTTCAAAGTTGCCGCCCGCGCGGTAGTCCGCTCCGAAGTCCCGGAAGACGTGCCGAAGTTCTTCGGGGCCTTTGTCGCCGAGTTGGATGAGTGCCTCCGGCAGAGGGAGCCCCGCCCGGATGGCAGAACGTAGATGGTCAACGACGTCGGGCCAGAGGGTGCGCAGCAAGGCACTCCGCTTCTTTGCCTTCCAGCGAAGGACCGTTATCGGAAGCCAGACCCCGAAGAGGCCGAAACAGATGGAGATCGGCCACGAGCGGGTTATGGCGAAAAAGACCAGAGCCACAGAAAGCCCCAGTCCGATGCAGGTTCCCACCAGTCCGGACGCAGACACTTTTTCGATGCCCGCCCCGGCAAGGAGGTCCGCGAGACGGCTGGTCCTTTCCTTTGGGCGCGTTGGTTTCGGCGACTCCCAAAAGGACCACCAGATCAGGAAGAACCCGGCCCCTGCGGTTACTCCCAAAAGCGCCGATATCATCGCGGCTCCAGCAGCGCGGCGACGTCATATCCGGCCCTGGAGAATTTCTCCTGCGCTGGCATGGAGGTAGGCCGTGGTTGCAGCAAGCCGTCCACCAGGCAGAACACCGGCGATGATTCGATAATGCCGTTCTCTACCCGGCGGCCGAGGGCCAGGATTTCGGTCACTTCCCGGCGCCCGTCGGCGCGACGGCTGCAGTGCACCACGAGGTCGATGCAGGACGCGACCGTGGGCACGACGAACTGGCTCGAGATGTTCTCTCCAGCGAGTAAAGGGAGTGTGCAGATTTTGGTGACGGCATCATGCGCGGAGTTTGCGTGGACAGTGCACATCCCCGGCAGGCCTGAATTTAGGGCGATCAGCATGTCCAGGCTTTCTGCTTCCCGCACTTCACCGACGACGAGTCTGTCCGGACGCATCCGGAGCGCTTCCTTCACCAGCCGGCGCATCGGTATCTCACCCTCGCCTTCAAGGTTCGGCTGACGGCATTGCAACCCAACAACGTCCCGAAGAGGGAATTGCAGCTCGAAAATTTCTTCGACGGTTATTACGCGTTCCCGGCTCCCGATACTGGCTGCAAGGCAGTTGAGCATTGTGGTTTTGCCTGCCTGCGTTGCTCCTGAGACGAGGATGTTGAGCCCGCTGGCAACGGCGGCACCAAGGAACCGGGCCGATTGCGGTGTCAGCGTGCCCAGCTCAACTAAATGTTCAAGCCGGCTCGCCTTGACGACGAACTTCCTGATGTTGACTGCCCAGTGCCTTCGGGTGACGTCGGGAATTACGACGTGGAGCCTGGACCCGTCGGGCAGCGCTGCGTCCACAAAGGGCGAAGACATATCCAGTCGGCGGCCGGAACTCTTAAGCATCCGCTCTACCAGGTCCCGCACCTGCTGCTCCGTCAAGGTAAGGGAGGTCAGCTCGGATTCGCCGTTCCTTGCTACGTAGATTTCGTTGGGAGTGTTGATCCAGACTTCTTCGATGGTTGGATCGTCCAAGAGTGGCTGCAGTACGCCGAATCCGGCGACGGCATCAAAAAGGAACTTGCGTGCCGCATCCAAGGGGCCAATAGGAGGCAGTGGACCCATTAGGGCCCGCTCGTCGTAGTCACTTACTGCAGCCTCTACAAGGCGACGGACTTCTCCTACCTGACGAAGCGGATCAAGTCCTCGACGACGGATAAGCTCGCGGACTTCGTCCTCGACAATTCCCAGCGCGTCCATATGTTCCCCAATACAACTGCCGCCCCCGGCGGAGACAGTGCAACTGGGTAAAGCCTAAAGAGCGCACAAGAGGCTGCCAAGTCATATTTTGGGCGCTGTGGATAATTATTCGGGGTGTGATGAGCATCTGCGCAGGGCGCGACGGGGAACTTGCAACTTACTTCAAGTTCCAGAAGTCTTTTGATCTTTGACACGGTGCAGTGACACGTGTGGCGTAGATACTCGATCGTTTCGTGGACGAGGTTAGTGCGGCCATTGAAACTTCCCGCATAATGAGTCGTCAGCCCCACTGGGCTGCCGATTCACGAATTGCAATGGGGAGAATAATGAAGAAGTTAAAGGCTAAATTGGCGATTGCAGCTGCGGCTGCGATCGTGCTTTCAGGCCTCGGTCCCGCAGCGGGAGCCTACGCGCCGGCAGTTGTTGGTGCAATCGGCGCAAAATATTCGTCCATCGGCGGGTCCTCATCACCGTTAGGGCTGCCGCTCTGGAACGAGTACCCAGTAACCGGAGGAGCCCAGCAGGATTTTCAAGGGGGGATCATCTTCTGGTCACCGGTGGGTGGAGCGCATCCACTGTGGGGCGCAATCGAAAATAAGTGGTACGCCGGCCATGAAGCGGGCTGGCCAATTCGAGACGAGGAGCCGTTAGGCGGCGGTGCCATCGCACAGCACTTCACGAACGGAACGATGTATTACACGCCTCAGATTGGTCTGCACTACATTGGAGCAGGCATCCGGGAGGCCTGGTGGAACAAGGGCGGCCAGACCGGGGTGGCCGGCTATCCGGTATCGGATGAGACTTATTGGTACGCAGGGGGCGCCGTCCAAGCTTTCCAGGGTGGAACGTTCTACTTCACACCTCAGTACGGAACCCGGCTGCTGCAAGGAGCCATTCGCTGGGAATACGAACGTGGCGGAAGCTACTTCTACATGGGCCGTCCCGTAACCGATGAATATTCAGTGAATGCGTCAACTCGTGCCCAGCGCTTCGAAGACGGCATAATTTATTGGTCCAACGG
Source organism: Arthrobacter sp. Hb9-2 (assembly GCF_059091165.1). Classification (NCBI taxonomy): domain Bacteria; kingdom Bacillati; phylum Actinomycetota; class Actinomycetes; order Micrococcales; family Micrococcaceae; genus Arthrobacter; species Arthrobacter sp. Hb9-2. Next base: position 9,944 of record NZ_JBNHGJ010000006.1, read on the forward strand.
AAGAATCTGGACTGATCGGTACTAACCGTAGTCGTCGTTTACAGCATCGATTGGCCGCTCATCAGCGGCCAATCGTGCTAGCGTCGGCTGCCACCCACGCTCCCAGCCGGGCGGCCGCCGGTAACTCGGGGCAGCCAAGCGTAGGCGGACACTGTAGGGGCAACTGAAAAGTGCGCTCGTGACCCACCGCTGTTCGAGCAATCGGTAACGTTTCGCATGAAATCCTGCACGTAGCTCCCCAACCCTTGTTGGCGTGTAATCACATCAGCAACATCTGAACCACTAGTTACAGATGCAACACCAGTGCTATGGTTGGCGCGTTAATTGTCGATATACCACCTGCTTGGTGCATCCCTGGGGGGAATCATCCAAGCAGCAACCAAATGAGCGCTCGGCGGAGCGCCACATTGTCTCCGGAGCAAAAATGAAGCGGAACCTGTCTCAGTCCCGTCGCCCCGCATTGATGTCGTTGGGGATAGCGCTTCTGGCTGCCAGCCTGGCAGCGGGTCCAGGACTGGCGGGCATTGCGACCGCCGCCGAACCTGCCCCGACGCCTACCGCGGCCGGCACAAGTACTAGCTCCCCGACTGGTTCACCCTCCCCGACCATATCGACGGCGCCCCCAACCCCCGAGCAGATAGCACCAACAGCGACACAATCTGCCCCACCCACAGCAGAGGCTGCGCAGTCAATGGCGGAAGCAGTTGGAGTCGGCGGAGCCGAAATGGGACAGCGGTCCGCCCGCGTCACATCATCGGCTCCCTCCAATTCCGCTGGCCGGCTTAGCGCGGAGTCGTTGTCAACCGAAGGCACCTGGATGCCAACGTTTGGGGTCCAGGGTCTGGACGTCAGTGGACATCAGCCCAGCGTGGACTGGCAGCAGCAGTGGAACATGGGCTCAAGGTTCGCTTATGTAAAGGCCACGGAAGGAAACTACTACACCAACCCGTCCTACGGCTCGCAATACCAGGGCTCCCGCAACGTCGGGATGATCCGCGGTGCGTACCACTTCGCTATTCCCAACTGGTCCTCCGGAGCGGACCAGGCCCGTTACTTCGTGCGCAACGGAGGAGGCTGGTCGGCTGACGGATATACCATGCCGCCCGTCCTTGACTTCGAGTTCAACCCCTACGAAGGCCGGACCATCAACGGTTTCTACTTTGGCAACACGTGCTACAACATGTCGCCGGCCCAGCTCCAATCGTGGGTGAGGGACTTCGGCAACACCATGCAGTCGCTTACGGGTCGGCTGCCTGTTATCTACACCAACACGAGTTGGTGGAATCAATGCCTGGGTAATCCTGCCGGTTTTGGCGACTACCCCCTTTGGGTTGCTGCCTACCCAAGCTCCCCCACCAACAATGCAGGACCGGTTCCCACAGCCAGCTGGAGCACCTACAGCATCTGGCAGTACAGCAGCACGGGTCCTTTCGCGGGTGACTCGAATGTATGGAACGGAGATTACGCGTCACTCCAACGCTTTGCGCGATCCGGCGAAAACATCGAAGCCGCCTTCAGCCAGGAATACCAAGCCTCCAAGTCTTGGATTGGGAATCCTTGGGGGCCGATAGCGTGTGGATTGGTAAACAATGGTTGTTACCAGATCTTCCAAGGCGGATCGATTCAGTGGTCTCCGGCCACTGGCGCCCACGCAATACGGGACGGAGCAATCCGTGGCACTTACCAGCGGTCCGGATCCGAGAACGGGCCTTTGGGCTATCCAGTCGTGGGACCTGAAATATGTGGACTAAAAGGCGGCGGTTGCTACCAGATGTTTCAGGGAGGCGCCATTATCTGGACCGGCACAGGGATCCAGATCAGTCCTTCTGGTCCAATCCGGGACCGCTACGCCGCGATGGGCTTCGAAAACGGGGTCTTAGGTTACCCGACTTCGGGCCAGATTTGCGGATATACAGCTTCAGGATGCGTGCAGACGTTCCAAGGAGGTGACATCTACTGGTCGCCCTCATCTGGAGCCTACGCCGTCGCTGCAGGTGCAATCCGTGCGAGCTTCCAGCGCCTTGGTTCCGAGAATGGCCAGACCGGCTATCCCGTCAGCAATGAAGCATGTGGCCTGAAGAACGGCGGCTGCTACCAGTTCTTCCAGGGCGGCTCAATGATCTGGTCATCCGCCACTGGAGCCCACTTCAGCCCCTTCGGATCGATCCGGCACGTTTGGGCGAGTCAAAACTTCGAAAACGGCTGGCTCGGGTATCCCTACACTGACGAATACTGCAACTCTTCGCGGGAATGTCGGCAGGACTTCCAGGGAGGGTCACTGATCTGGACTCCGACAACTGGAGTGAGCGTCTACCGTCGCTGACAGTGCCGAGGATGGAAGTCGGGCGGAGGCGTCGCAGAGAAGTGACGTCCGAGTGAGATTCAGAGCATTCTGACAATTGGTTGTTGGTGGCTGCCGCTATGCAAAACCGTTGAATGAGCTCAATCCGCCACATCCTGGCTAGGGTGCATGGTGTCCTTCCATCTCCTGGATGGACGCCTGCAGCCTGAAGCTAGTCGTGACCCAAGACCAGCTGCAGGCGCTGACAGATTGCGTGGGAATGCCCCGCTACCCTTCTGGGTAGCGGGGCATTCCTCGGCTCCTCGCTTACGTGAGCAGTACCTCGGAGCCGCCGAAATGCTACGAGGAAGCCTGGACGCAGGCCTTACTTCGCCAACTCAACAGTGAGATTACCGGGGCGCCAGGTGATGCGGCCGCCTTGGTAATCCTGCGCGTAGCCTCCGCCACCGACTGCGTACTCGTTGGTGGTCGGGTAGCCCAAGCGCCCGCCTTCAGAGCCATGGCCAACCCAGGCGGCCCTGATGCCGCCGGTAACAACGCGGGCACCTGCTGCTGGAGACCAGATAACTTCCCCGCCCTGGAAGTACTGTTTTGCACCGCCCTGAACGAGTCCGCCGACTTCGTCCGAGGTTGGGTATCCAAGTGGGCTCTGCGGGCCGCCGATATTGATCCACGTAGCACCGATTCCGCCCTTGATGAAGCGGGAGCCAGTGGCAGGAGACCAGACAATTTGCCCGAACTGGAAGGCTTGAGTGACGCCTCCGTTGGCCGTGGCGTATTCATCTGTTGTGGGGTATCCAAGCCCACTGAGCGGGCCACCAACCTTGTCCCAGGTGACGCCGATGCCGCCTTTAGTGATTCTGGATCCCGTAACGGGGTTCCAGGAGATTTTGCCAAACTGGAAGTCTTGCATAACACCACCGGCCATCGGTGAGTACTCGTCTGACGTCGGGTAGCCGAGGTCACTGTTCTGGGCACCGATGCTGTTCCAGACCGTGTTGATTCCACCGACGACGGCAAAAGCTTCCGAAGCAGGGAGGTAGGCGATGGTTCCACGTTCAAACTTTTGGTAACCGCCACCAAACCGTTGGGCTGTGATTTCGTCCGCTATCGGATTGCCAACCAGGGAGGCGACAGTGGCGTGTTTGGCCGCGATGGAACCCTGGACAGCAAGGGGCTCTTGGCCGGCATCGATCTTGCCCTGGATCGCGAAACGGTCTGTCCGCAGAGTGCCTATACCGGGCCCTTCCACCTGGAAGAAGTTGTTCCCCGTAGGGCTTCCGACCACCGCATGCTCCACATCAGGGTCACCGACATAGCCCTCGGGTGCTCCCGAGGTCCAGCGCAGGAACGGACCGACGGTGCCGTTTGCTGCCCGCGCAAATCCTTGTTGACCGCATGGGGTATCAAAGCAGCCTTGATCAAGGGTGTAGTTGATGGTTCCGGTGGAGTCCGCGGTCTGGGTGACGGTACCGTATGGGTGCGTGATCGTGTAACTCGAATTCGCGGTTAGGCCGTCGATGCGAATACGGATTCGGCTAAAGGCCACTTGGTCACCGGCCACAACTGCTTCGTTTGCAAAAGCAGCTTCTTGCGCCATCACCAGCAAGGCACTCGTGTTCCCGGACTCAATGGACGCCTCTCCTGCCCACCAGAACGCCTCATCCGGGAAGTTGTCGGGGAAGGACAACGGTTGGTCTGGGTCGGGGCGAAAGTCAGTCGCCAGGCACAGCGGCCCGTCCAGGCACAGCTCGAGTTGCAGCGGACCCAGCCCCGCTGCAACGTTGCCTGCATCGGAATACCAGGCCGGAAAGCCATGGCTCGGGTCAATTGGCCCCGTGTCACTTAGTGCCGCTTCGCCGGGAACTGCCACGGTAGCGACCAGCATTGCCCCCGCCGCCATCCCGACAGTCGTTTTGCCCAGCCATCGCCGAGGAAGCCAGTGCCCATGACCTCCGCGATGGGACCCACTGCTCAATTTGGTCGGATACATCTGAAACCATCTCCTAATACTTGATCGGGAGCGCTTCCACCCGCGGCTTCCCGTGCCGCCAAGTATCCGGTTATGAGCTTGAGGAAACCCTTGGGTTAGTTAGGACCGGAGGTTGTGCTTCGAGCGCAGGGACTTAGTTGATATGGCCGTGCCGGCGCTGACGCGAAGAAAATGTTCAACAGGACAGCCCCGGCCGGCTTTCTTCAGTCAGGAACCCCTCGACCAGGAACAGCCGAATCAGGACCGAATGTGCGCCCTGCCGATGCCAGCCGCTTGCGTTCTCAATCCCTGCCGAATGACAACGATAAGAGGCGACCGGGGACTGAGCGTCAGTCCCGGAACGGACTCGTCTTCAGCCGCAGCCGAGGTCGCCGCCGCCGGCGCCGGCGCCGGCGCCGACCCACTGATCAGGATCCCAGTGGGTCCAGCAGGCCACCTAGAAGCGTGCGTAGGAATTAGCACCTGCACCGTAAGGTTCCTCGCACAGGGCTAGCCAAAACGACTTTCCGGAGCCCACGTGGTGCGTTCGCCGGGGCAGTAATAAGCGCAGAACCGCTGGTCCCTGGGCGAGCTATCGTTCGCCGGGAAGCTCCAGCCCATGAATGTATTCTTCCAAAGCTTTTTGCGCATCCCGCGGTGAGAAGCCCTGCGAAGCTAGTTTGCTGAGATCAAGTGTGCTGTTGAGAGGTCTCGGAGCAGCCGATTTATCTTTGAAATACTCTGCTGTGCTGACTCCAGTTACGGCCTGCCCGCCTACGCCGACCAGCTCATAGACCTCAGCGGCAATGTCAGCCCAAGTCTGCGGCACACCGTCGTTAGTCAAGTTGTAGGTTCCGTAAGCAGCGCCGGTTTCGAGGAGGTGCCTGATTCCTGAAGCTATGTCTGCAGTGAAACTCAATCGGCCGGTTTGATCATTGACAACGGATGGTTTGACGCCGCGCAAGGCCAGGTTCGCCATGGTCCGTACGAAGTTGTTACCGTCGCCAATTACCCAACTGGTCCGCACGATGTAATGCCGCGGCACCACGCTGACAATAGCGTCTCCGGCGGCCTTCGTCTGTCCGTAAACACCTAACGGAGTGAAGGGCTCGCTTTCGTCGTGAATACTGCGGCCGCCGTCGAACACATAGTCGGAAGAAACGTGTACCAGCGTAAGGTCATGGGCGACGGCGGTCTTCGCCAGGTATGACACCGCCGCAACGTTGACGGTCCAGGCCGCCGCCCGTCCTTCTGCGGTCTCGGCAGTGTCAACTGCTGTATAGGCTGCAGCGTTAATGATCGTGGAGTAGTTCTTCCAGTTCCGGGACTTGTAAGCGTCCTCGTTGCCCAGGTCAAATTCTGCACGCCCCGTGAACTCCACGGATACGTCACCGTTGTAGAGCTCCCGCAATGCCTTGCCGAGCTGCCCATCGGCGCCTACAACGAGGATCTTCTTCCCGGGCATGGGGACCACATCCGCCAGGCGTGGATGCGCTTTGTCCTTGTCGGACAGTTCGGCCCGTTCCAAGGCGATGGGCCACTGGATGGCCGCCGTCTCATCCGCGAGGTTAAGGAATGTGTACTGACCCTGGGCGTCCGCCGACCAGTGGTCGTTGACCAGGTAGGTGTAGGCCGTATTGTCTTCCAGGGTCTGAAAGGCGTTGCCGACGCCGCGCGGGATGAAAATTGCCTGGCTCGCGTCCATCTCCGTGGTAAATACTGCGCCAAAGGACGGGCCTTCACGGAGGTCAACCCAAGCGCCAAAAATGCGCCCCGTAGCCACCGAGATGAACTTGTCCCACGGCTCGGCGTGGATACCGCGGGTAGTGCCGGCCTTCTCGTTGAAAGAGATGTTGTTCTGGACTGGACGGAAGTCCGGCAACCCGAGGGCTACCATTTTTTCCCGCTGCCAGTTTTCCTTGAACCAGCCACGATTGTCGCCATGGACCGGCAAGTCATACACGACGACGCCGGGGATCGGCGTCTCGTGTGCGGTCAGCTTTTTCGAGAACTCGATCGACATCGTCTACTGGCCCTGTTCCTTGTACTTGGCTTCGGTCTGCGCCTTCTGCGGGCGCCACCAGTCCTCGTTGTCCCGGTACCAGGCGATGGTGTCCTCGATACCGGCATCGAAGTTGGAGAACTGCGGTTCCCAGCCGAGCTCGTCACGGAGCTTGGTGGAGTCGATGGCGTAGCGCAGGTCGTGGCCCGGGCGGTCCACCACATGGTCGTACGCATCCGGGGCCTGGCCCATGTGCTTCAGGATCAGCTCAACAACATCCTTGTTGTTCTTCTCCCCGTCGGCTCCGATCAGGTACGTCTCACCGATCCTGCCCTTGGCAATGATGGCCAGCACCGCCGAGGAGTGGTCGTTGGCGTGGATCCAGTCACGGACGTTCTCTCCCTTGCCGTAGAGCTTGGGCCGGATCCCGTCGATCACATTGGTGATCTGGCGCGGGATGAACTTCTCCACGTGCTGGTAGGGCCCGTAGTTGTTGGAGCAGTTGCTGATGGTCGCCTGCAGGCCAAAGGAACGGACCCAGGCGCGGACCAGCAGGTCAGAGCCGGCCTTCGTGGAGGAATACGGGCTCGAGGGGTTGTACGGGGTCTGCTCGGTGAACCGCTCCGGGTCATCCAGTTCCAGATCGCCGTAGACCTCGTCGGTGGAAATGTGGTGAAACCGCTTGTCGTGCTTCCGCGCAGCCTCAATCAGCGTGTAGGTACCAATGATGTTGGTGTCCAGGAAGGGGCGCGGATCATGCAGCGAATTGTCATTGTGTGACTCCGCCGCGTAATGGACAACAACGTCGGTCTCCACCACCAGGCGGTCCACCAACTCCGCATCAGCGATATCGCCGCGGACGAACTCAAAACGGTCTTCCGGCAGTCCCCGCAGCGACTCCAGGTTCCCTGCGTATGTCAGATTGTCCAGCACGGTGACCTGGTCATCCGTATTTTCCAAAACGTAGTGGACAAAATTTGAGCCTATGAACCCGGCACCGCCGGTTACGAGGAGTCGCGACATATTCATAGGTTACCGGCTGGCTGTTGGTCCCTTGTCATCCATCCGGGTGTCCAGGCCCTATCGGCCTTGGCTCAATAACTGGGCGCCGGCGGGTATCCGTAGTACTGCTCGAGGGTGGCGATGCCACGGCGGTGCATGTCCATGGCTATGTCCTTGCCGACGTACCTTAGATGCCATGGTTCATAGGCATACCCTGTCCAGTAGCTCATTCCTGCGGGGTACCGGACGATAAAGCCGAACTCATGGGCACGATTTGCGGCGAATTGCCCGGCGGCCGTTTGGGCAAAACAGTCCTGGAGCCCACAGGCTCCACCAGGGTTCCCGATGTCAACGGCCAGCCCGCTTTGGTGCTCGGAAAATCCGGGCCGGGCCGAGATTGTGTCAGCGCGTTCCTGCCCATACATAGCCACATAGCTGTTGTAGAGCGTCGCCTGGGTGGCGTAGCTCCGGAAGCCGCTGATCACGGTCACCGGCACGCCTGAGGCATTTGCAGCATCGGCAAGCTGCCAGAAGCCCAAAGCTGCCTGATAACGCAAAGGGTGCCCGCCGACATTCACCATGTCGGAAGGCGCATAGTCAATGGGCGAGAGGGGATTGCGCTTATTGATGACCCGCTGGTACTCCCCCGGCTGGTAGTAATTGACGGTAACGCCTGTAGATGGGTGCCACGTCAGGGTGCCGCCCTGGAAATTCTGGGTGCAGCCGGCATTACCGGCGCAGACCTCCTCGGTCAAGGGGTAGCCCAAGCGCCCGTTCTCCCATCCGAGGGTTCCCCAGACGTAATCAATGGAACCTCCGGTGGCATATGCGCCTATGCCCGGCGCCCAATGGACCTGACCTCCCTGGAAGGACTGATAGCAGCCACCTGCCCTAAGACCGCATCGTTCGGCGGCCGCCGGATAGCCCAGCGGACCGGACTCGAAGCCTCCGACCGCCCATCTGTTCCTGATGGCCCCCCAGAGCGTCTGCTGCGCACCACTGGCAGGCGACCAATGGATTTGCCCGCCCTGAAAACTCTGATAGCAGCCCGACCGGACAAGCCCGCAGACTTCATCCGCAACCGCATACCCAAGCCGGCCTTGTTCCCACCCCTGCTGCTGCCAGAGTGCGCCGACCGCACCCCACGTGGCGCGGGCTCCGGTCGCGGGCGTCCAGTGTATTTGGCCGCGTTGATAGTCTTGATAGCAGCCTCCCCCGGCCAGCCCGCATTTTTCTCCGCCGATAGCGGCACCAAGATTGCCAGCCGGTCCCCCGAGCGCCTGATATTTGGCCTGGATCGGGGACGCTGCCCAAGCGGGGGTGCCGACCAAGAGTCCGGCCAGTAGACACAGGACGGTTAGGACCGTTGATAGAGCTGGAACCCGAATGTACTTCATGTTCACCTGACTGCTTGGTGGAAGTGAAAATTTCCATATGGACGCAACGCCGGGCAGGTTTATCACTGGCTCGTGCAGGTGATTCTATATGCCCCGAAGCACTACGGAACCGTGGACGTTTGCAACCTTTTCTCGAGAACGGGCGCTAAGGCCGAAGCAAGAGCCTTACCGTAAGATCGAAAGGCGCCTGGGAAAGCCAGGTATCGCGTCGCCACGGAAAGCCCTCAATGAATTTGCCTTGGAAAAAGCCCACCTCTGCGCAGCCGGAGGAGGAGCCTGACGCTGCCAGTGACCGGACCATCAGCTCCAGAAGTGCGTCGGGCGTGGGCGCTGCCTCCATCGTCTCCGCAGCTGCAGGTTTCATCATCCTGGTGATTGCCGGAAACCACCTCCGCCCCGAGGAATATGCACAGTTCAGCGTGTTTTGGGGCGCACTGTTTGGTATCTTCGGCGTGTTGTCCGGCATCCAAAGCGAGACCACCCGCGCTGTTCGATCGGCGGAAACCCTGGGCGGAGCCCCCGGCGGCGCACAACGGCACCCCTCGGTATTGGCAAACGGCGTTCTGGTGGGGGCAATCCTGGCCGTCCTTGTCCTGGCATCCTCATGGCTGTGGGCGCCGTCCGTGCTCGGCATTAACACCCCCTGGCTTTTGCCCACCCTGGCTGCCGCCGCAATGGCCTATTCCGGCCATTCCGCCCTGGCAGGCGCCTCAGCAGGAACCCAGGATTGGAATTTGTACTCCAGACTAATGAGCGCTGAGGCAATGTTCCGCCTGGCGACCGTAGGCACCGTGGCGCTGCTCGGCGTCGGACTCCTGGGTCTCGAACTCGCCTGCGCACTGGCTGCGGTCCTTTGGCTGGTTTTCCTCCTGGTCTCACCAGCTGCACGCCACGCCGCAGTTGCCCGCGCCGATGTGCCCCGCACGGCGTACATGAAGCAGACCGGCCACGCCATGCTCTCCTCAAGCGCCACGGCTGCCCTCATCGTAGGCTTCCCTGTGATCCTGAGTTTCACCAGCAGCGCGCAGGAACTGACCGCGGCCGGCGGGCTCCTCCTCGCCATCCAACTCACGAGGGCGCCGATCATGGTTCCGCTCCAGGCGTTTCAGGGTGTGGCCATCGCCGCGTTCGTGAACCAGCGCGATCGCGGCGTCCACGCGCTGATCAAACCCGCTGCCCTCTTCCTCGCGGTGGGTGTGGCAGGCGGGATCGCAGCTGCTCTGCTGGGTCCCTGGCTCATGGAACTGCTGTTTCCCGGCAAATACGATGTACCGGCCTGGCTCTTGGCCGCGCTGACATTCGACGCCGCGCTCATGGCTGTCCTGACGCTTACCGGAACAGCAGCCCTGGCGGTGGGCATGCACCGCGGCTATTCCGCAGGCTGGGTCAGTGGCACGGTGGTCAGCGTGCTCTGCCTCCTGTTGCCGCTGCCGCTGCCCATCCGGACGGCTGTGGCCCTTGCGGCAGGACCCGTCGTAGGCGCGGCTATCCACGTTGCTTCGATCGTGCGCCTCGGCAGATCAGCCGCTGCTGCGACCACGTGATCCGACACCACCTTCCCCTGCCGACCTCATCAACGAAGGAAGACCTGTGACGAACAATTCCGACAGTCCGCGGACCACGGTGATTCTGCCCGCATACAACGCCGCCCGCTTCCTGGAACGGGCGGTGCGGAGTGTCATGGCCCAGACGGACCCAGACTTCGAACTGGTCATAGTGGATGACCACTCCACAGACGGAACGCTGGACTTGGCCAGGAGGCTCGAAGAGGAGTTCGGAAATCTGACAGTTATCGCTTTGCCCTCCAATGCGGGAGTGTCGGCCGCGCGGAACGCCGGCCTGGATGCGGCCCGGGGATCCTGGATCAGCTTCATTGACAGCGATGACCAGTACCTGCCCGTATTCCTCGAAACCATGCACGCAGCCACCGCACCCGATGTGGACCTTGTGGTCGGCGGCCGGATCGTGGTGCAGCCCAACGGCACGGAAACGCGCAATGGCTCGCGCGCGCTCGGCGACTTCGACGGCGCAGAAGCCTGCCGGTTGGCCATGTGCGACCAGCTCACTCCGTTCCCATGGGACAAGCTGTATCGGCGGGAACTGTTCAGCCAGGTCCGGTTCGCCGAAGGTGCCGCACGGTTCGAGGACATGGCTGTCAACGTCATTTTGCACTCGCTGTCCCGCAGGGTTCGATCTATCGATACTCCGGTTTACCGGTACTACATCATGGATGCTTCCCTTACCTGGGGCAGGGTTCCCACGGTGGCGGACACCACGGTGGCCATGAACCACCTGAACGAACACCTGGACCAACGGTTCAAGGAGGGCAAGTACGGCGCCGCCTATGACTGCATGCGCTCGCTGGTAATCCTGCTGGTGGCCCAAAGCGCGATTGCCCGCGGCACCGGTTCACCCGCCGCTGCAGCCACGGTGGCCGAGTGCCGCAAAGACCTTGGCTGGCGGATGCTTTCCCGGACCCTCGCTGTGCACAAAATCATCGGCGCCGGCGCCGTGTTGCTCAAGCTGACGCCTTCCCTGTACGCCTTTCTCTACCTCCGCCACATCCGCGCTGCATATGGCGTGGGAAAGCCCCAAACGCCCTCGTCGGAGATGCCTGCAGCCGCGCCACCCGCCACTCCCGCCAGCGGTTCTGGTATAGATTAGTACCTATGTCAATCCCCCCCTACACCCGCGCCCTCGTCATTATGCCGGCGTGGAACGAAGCGGAGTCCGTTGGCAAGACAGTCCGCGAAGTGCTGGCGCTGCGTGAGACATATGACGTTCTGGTTGTGAACGACGGTTCCCAGGACAGCACGGCTGCCGTAGCTCGAGAGGCAGGGGCCGTAGTCCTGGACCTCCCCTTCAACCTTGGCGTAGGCGGGGCCATGCGCGCCGGCTTCAAGTACGCAAAGCGGAACGGATACGACGCCGTCATCCAAGTCGACGCGGACGGCCAGCATGATCCCAAGGAAATCTCCCGGGTGCTGGCTGCCTTGGCGGAGGCGGACATTGCCATCGGCGCCCGCTTCGCGGACCGCGGCACCTACAAGGTCACCGGTCCACGGCGCTGGGCCATGGTCCTGCTCGCCAAGGTCATCTCCGGCCTGGCGCATACCCGCCTGACGGACGTCACCTCTGGGTTCAAGGCAGCCAACCGGCGTGGCATCGATCAGTTCATCGACCACTACCCGGCTGAGTACTTGGGCGACACCATCGATTCGCTGGTTGTAGCCATCAGGTCCGGCTGTGTGATCACCCAGGTTCCCGTGGAGATGCGGGCGCGCCAAGGCGGAACGCCCAGCCACAATCCGCTGAAATCTGCCATCTACCTAGGCCGGTCGGTGTTTGCCCTGCTCTTCGCCCTGACACGGCGACGCTCGCAGATCCAAACAGCTTCCCCACAACTCGAAAGTGCATGATCTTGCCCGTTCTGGCTGCTTTCATACTTGCCCTCGTCATCGTCGTCCTCGTGGTCGAGATGCTCCGCCGGAAGAAGCTCCGCGAGAAGTATGCGGCGCTCTGGCTGGTGGTCGGCTTAGCCACACTGGTCCTTGCGGCGTTCCCGCAGCTTTTGGCTCAGACAGCCCGGCTTCTCGGCGTCCAGGTCCCTTCCAACCTCCTGTTCTCTATGACCATATTGTTGGCGCTGGGCGTCTGCCTGCACCTCTCGTGGGAAATCTCTGTGGTGGAAGATGAGACCCGTACACTGGCCGAGGAAGCAGCAATCCTGCGAACGCACATCGAACGGCTGGAAGCCAGGCTGGACGCCGAATTGGCTGAGCCTTCCCGGACCCCACCAGCAAACGAGCCCGCTCCCCTTGACCGCGGCTAAAGCCGCACTGCCCCAAACGCATTGGATCCCTTATGCCACTTGATATTTTCATTCCTTACTGGGGCGACCCGGACTATATGAAGCAGACGGTCCGCAGCGTCCTCGAACAGGACTCTGACGACTGGCTCCTAACCGTGGTTGACGACGCTTACCCTGACCACGAGATCCAGCGGTACATGACCGGGATCGACGACCCCCGCGTCAAGTACATCCGCAAGGAACACAACGCTGGAATTACTGAGAACTACAAGACCTGCGTCGCCCTCGCTACCGAGGAGGTCATGGTCATTCTGGGCTGTGACGACATCCTGTTGCCTAACTACGTGCGGGTTATCAACGCCGCCCACCAGCGGTTTCCCGAAGCCGCCATCATCCAACCCGGCGTCCGTGTCATCGACGGGGACGGCACCGTAGTGCGAACCCTGGTGGACATAACCAAGCAGCACCTTGTCCGGCCCCGAACCCAAGGGCCGCGTCTCCTGTCCGGCGAGTCCCTGGCGGTTAACCTGATGCACGGCGACTGGCTCTACTGGCCTTCACTCGCCTTCCGGACTGACAAGATTCGTGCCGTCGAATTCCGCTCCGGCTTCCCCATCATTCAAGACCTCGCCCTGGTGATGGACATGGTCTACCGGGGAGACCAGCTTCTCCTCGAGCCCACAGTGTGTTTTTCATACCGCCGTCACTCGGAAAGTGCCTCGTCCACCAAGTTGGTTGACGGCTCCCGCTTTGCCGGCGAACGCGAGTACTTCGCGGTATCGGCAGAACAGGCCAAACTCAACGGTTGGACCAAGGCCTCACGGGCGGCAAATTTGCGCCTGACGTCCCGCGCCCACGCACTCGCCCTCTTGCCGAAGGCTGTGGGCAGGAGGAACTTCCCGGCCGCGAAGGTCCTCCTTGGCCACACATTCGGTAACTAGATGTCAGCTTCAGAAAGGCCCATCATGACAACAATCAACCCCGAAGCCGAGTCCCAGGGAACGGTCCTGGTTACCGGCGGCGCCGGCTTCATCGGGTGCGCAATCTCAAGCGACCTCGTGGCCAACTTCGGCCGCGTAGTAGTGGTGGACAACCTGCACCCTCAGATCCATGCCTCCGGCGAGCGGCCCGGCGGGCTTCACGAAGGTGCCGAATTGGTGGTTGCTGACATCACCGAGGCACAGACCTGGGACCAGGTCCTCGCAGACGTCGCTCCCGACGTCGTCATCCACCTCGCTGCCGAAACCGGGACGGGGCAGTCGCTGGAGGAATCCACGCGGCATGCGCACGTCAATGTGGTGGGTACCTCGCAGATGCTTGACGGACTGAACCGTCACGGCAGGCTCCCCCGGCGGATTGTCCTGTCCTCCAGCCGCGCGGTCTATGGCGAAGGCCCCTGGGACGATGCTGAGGGCCGCCGGTTTTACCCCGGGCAGCGCACCAGCGCCACTCTGGACAAGGCCCAGTGGGACTTCCCCAACGCCACGCCTGCAGCCATGAAGGCCGCCGAGACCTTCCCCGCTCCGGTCAGCGTCTACGGCGCCACAAAGCTTGCCCAGGAAAACATCCTTCAGGCATGGGCAAAGTCCTACGGTGTTGAGACTGTTATCCTGCGCCTCCAGAATGTCTACGGGCCAGGCCAGTCCCTCATCAATCCCTATACCGGGATTATGAGTTTGTTCTGCCGCATGGCTATGGGCGGCAAATCCATTCCGCTGTACGAGGACGGCGAGGTCCGCCGTGACTTCGTCCTCATCGACGACGTAGCCTCGGCTATTGTGGCTGGCGCACTTTCCCCTACCGTTCAGGGAGAACCGATGGACATTGGCTCCGGGGAGTTTCAAACCATCGGTACCGCCGCCAGGATCATCGCTGCCCGCTACGGCGCACCCGATCCGCACGTCACCGGCCAGTACCGTCAGGGCGATGTGCGGCATGCCTGGGCTGACGTCGAAGCTGCGAAGGCAACGCTGGGCTGGAAGCCTCAGTACAACCTGGAGCAGGGCATTGAACGGCTCAGCGCATGGATTGACGCGCAGCCGGACGTTCAGCCCTACTAAGGCCTCACCGGCAGGACTGCAGGCGACGGCGGTACCGGAAGGTGCCGCCGTCGTTCGCGTTTAACGCCTATTTCAAAGGAAACCCCGGGCTGACGAAGGGCTGCCCTTGCTCACCCGTCCAGGGTTGCCAGGATGTGATTGAGCGCTGCCTGATTTTCAGGATCTACGATGATCAGGGCTGACGGGTCCGCCTTCATGATTTTGTTGACCACAGGGCGGAGGTTGTCCACGCCCCCGCTGAGCTCGAACATATTTAGCGAAAGCTCCCAGCCTCTTTCGGTGTAGGTTGCGGTGAGGCCGTCATACCACTGCTTCGCCAGGATGGCATCAATGTCGGTGGGCCTTGTGGTGACATAAACCGCTGGCTGGCCCTGGCGGCCCCTAGTGGCCGCCATCAGCATATCCACGGAACGCGGCACCTCTTCGAGTACCTCCAACTCCTTGGCCATCGCCACAGCCGAGGGGGACGAGGGCGGCAGGCCTTCCTTTGACAGTGGGAAAATGAAGCCGAAGGCCTGCGTTGCTGCAACAGTCGCCAGCACCGAAGCCGCGAGGGGTCCTGTTCCGCTGAGCCGCCTAGGGTCCCGTGGGGAGGCAGCAGACGCTCCGTTTCCCCCCGCTCCATCCACGGCTGCCCGGGACCTCGTACGGACGGTTTCCAGAAGGGCGGCCAGCATCAGTGCGAACGTCACGAGCCCAGCGAGGAACAGGGCAATCCCCAGCTTGTGGGAGTAGTACGTCAGCGTCCCGCCCTTGATCAGCTGGGCGACTGCCATGCAGATCGCTAGTACCATCGCTGCAGCAAGGCCTGTAAAGGACCAACGCAGTCGTTGCAAGGTGCCGCCTGAGCGCTGGGCAGACCCTGAGAATACAAGAACCGCCAAGGCTGAGGTGCCAGTGATGATTACGGCCAACTGACCCAGGTCCGGTATTGGCACGCCGCCCACACCGTACAGGACGGCATCCGTGGAAACCCCTGCAAGTTGGCCGAGCGCCAGACCAATGCCGGTGACGCCCACCAGCGCAGTCCCAACCGCGAAAACGTAACCCCCGCGGGTGGCACGCCACCGCCTCAGGTCCCAAGGCAGCAGCACCATTACTGCCGCACCCAGCACCAGCACCTCAAGGAGTACCCAGTTGTGGGCCACGCCCACCACGCACGCCACGAGGGACAGCAGTATTGGAGAGCGCAGCGGTCGGCCCATATCGGCTGCCAGCACGATCGCCACAGCTGCGAGCCCTACCGCAAGGAAAAAATTCGGGAAGCCGTGGAGCGAAGCCGAGGATCCGGGTCCGAAGATCCAGCCTGCTGCCACCACCATCAAAGCAGGAAAGCCAATGAGCGGCTGGCGGCGGAAGGCAGGTACCGACGCGAGCGCGGCAAGGACCATCGCTGCCACCAACACGGAGACAAGGGCGCTCCCGTTGGCGTAATTCACCAGTTCCTCCGCGGGCGTCCCCGCTGGCTTGGCAAACTTAAGTTCCGCAAAAATGGCTACCACACCGTGAAAACCCTGCGGGTAATCCTTGAAGGACCAGTCACTGCCATCAGGCGAGGCGCCCAAGAGGGGTACAACCCGACCATAGAGCCGCTGCATGTGGAAAATGTCGAAGTGGGAAGCATTGTCCCAATTCAAGGTGAGCAGGCTCAGAGCCTTCTCGTAGGCACGTACCGAGAGCAGGTTGAAGTGGACCCAGACGGACAGCGCTGCGGCGGTGACAGGCAGGCAGTCGAGCAATGAAAACCGGGGCACCAGCCGGCGTGCGCCCGCCTTGACGCCGCCACCGACCACCACGAAGGCCACAGCGCCCACCGCTCCGGCCAGCACAAGCGTTCCCCGCCCCAACGGGCCCAGTCCTGAAGGAACCCACCAAAGCAGAGGAACCAGTCCCAGCAGGAGGCTGAGCGACAGGGCAATGCGCGCAGAAAATGTCCGGGCTGTAGGGAGTGCCAACAGGCAGGCCAACAGCAGGCCGATAGTCCAGCCACCTGTCAGGAAATCTGTAAGGCGCAGGGCAATCACGACTGCGGCCGCGGCGACAAATGCGACGGATCCCCTTAGCAGGGCGCCCGGTTTAGCTCCGCGCGGAGCCTGGAGGGACCAGCCGTCCCGGCCAGGCACGGCGCGGTGAGTATCGCGACGCTGGGCCCCGCGACGGGTTTGCCCAGCGGTCACGAGGACGTACGTACGGACTCGGCCCTTGTGGCCGCTTGTTCAGTAGGCGCGGCAGCTACCATTCTCTCCACCGGTATGGCTTTGGGCCGGTGATCCTTGCTGCGGACCCTGCGCATCACTGGCCGCTCAATCCAAACCCAGCTCGCGATCGCCGTGGGGATGGTGAGGGCCATGGCAGCCAAGGAAAACAGGACAAGGCCCCACTCGTGGCCCCCGAAGACTGCCAGCAGTTGCTGGAACGCAAAGGCATAGATGTAAACGCCGTAGGAGACGTCATTCTTTGCGATGAGGCTGGGCTGCGGAAGCCAGGTTGAAATCCACAGGGTGCCGTAAGCAATCAGAACCCCGGACGCCTGACCGCCCCACAGCGGAAAAGCGGAAACCATAAGCAGCGACACGATGAGGCTGGCGACGGCCGGAGCCCAGTGGATTCCGATCCGGGACTTCCAAACGAAGAGGACAGCACCGCCGAGGAAGAACGGCAGCAGCTTCAACAACAGCACTACATCAAAGTTTCCATTGGTGTAGCGGTTGATGACGTCAATATTTGCCTGCGCTACGACGGAAACGGCAAAAATCAAGGTAAGGAACCAAGGAGACTTCCGGAAAATCGCGAAGCACCCAAGCGCGGCCACTACGAGATAGCACAAAAATTCATAGTAAAGACTCCACAGCGAGCCGTTCCACGCCCCGGCGTAGGGGACATTGAGCGGCGTTCCAGCGATGTCGTAATGGTTCATTTTCAAGGTCAGGTTGGAAATGAAGAAATTCAACGGCGAGGTGGCCGTGCTGAAATAACCCGACAGGCTTCCCCGAGCCACGAAGTAACCGATAGGTGCGAAGAAGGCCACCATTGTCAGCAGACAGACGATAAACGCTGGCATGATCCGGGCCACGCGGTGTACCAGGTAGTCACCTAGTCCGTGGCTGAATCTGCTGCCGGTGATGAGGTAGCCGCTGATCACAAAGAAGCCAGAAACCGCCCATCCGCCCAGCGTCTCCCCGGCGAAGACCGGCTCGTTAGCGGAACCAGTCAGCGGCCAGCTGTGATGAACCAACACGGCTAGGGCCAGGATCAGCCGGATGAGGTTGAGGCTGTTGTTCCGGGGATCGAGTGGCTTGCCCAGTAGGAGTCCTGCAGGGGCTTTTTCTGATGACACGCAGACTCCGGGTTCGGCTCATGGGGAATGACACTGACACGCAATTCTACCGTGCCGCGCTTAGCCCCCGGTTTGCCCCGCGCCAAAGCTAAGGCAATGATGGACTAATGCGCGGAATCATCCTTGCCGGAGGCACCGGATCCAGGCTCCATCCCATCACTCTTGGCATCAGCAAGCAACTGGTCCCGGTGTACGACAAGCCGATGATTTACTACCCCCTGTCCACGTTGATTCTTGCGGGCATCCGGGACATTCTCATCATTACCACGCCCCAGGACTCGGACCAGTTTCAGCGCCTTCTGGGAGACGGTTCGCAGTTCGGCGTGAACCTCTCCTACGTCCAGCAGCCCAGCCCGGATGGCCTGGCACAGGCGTTTATCCTTGGGGCCGATCACATAGGCGACGACACCGTTGCTCTGGTTCTGGGAGACAACATCTTCTACGGCCAAGGCATGGGCACCCAACTGCGCCGGCACGCGAACATCAAGGGGGGCGCCGTCTTCGGCTACTGGGTCAAAGATCCGTCAGCCTACGGCGTGGTGGAATTCGACGGGGAAGGCAAGGCACTGTCCCTTGAGGAGAAACCAACCACCCCCCGTAGCCACTATGCCGTCCCCGGCCTCTATTTCTACGACAACGACGTCATCGACATCGCAAAGGGCCTCAAGCCCTCGGCACGCGGCGAGTTGGAAATCACCGACGTCAACAAGGTGTATCTGGAGCGCGGCGATCTGCAAGTAGAAATTCTGCCTCGTGGAACCGCTTGGCTGGATACCGGGACCTTTAATGACCTCAGCGACGCATCGAACTTCATTCGGACAGTGGAAAACCGTCAGGGCCAGAAGATTGGCGCTCCGGAGGAAATAGCCTGGCGTTTGGGCTTCCTCACCGACGACGACCTGCGCCGCCGCGCGGAGCCGCTGGTGAAGAGCGGTTACGGCGCCTACCTTCTGGAACTCCTGGAGGAGTGACGCTTCGTCCTCCCCTAAACGGCGCTGCCGGCAGGGGTGGGACCGCACGAGCCGTGACCGGCCGGGCAACCTTGGTAACTGCGGTAACGAAGATTGCCGCCGGCACTATCAGCAGATCAGATCCACTATCGCGAAGGCTGCACTAGCCAAGGAGCATCATGCGAACGCCACTCAAAGTAATACTCTCCATAGTTGCTGCCGGTACGGTCCTCAGCTCATGCAGTATTGCCGATGGGCCCCCCAAGAACTCGCCCACACCCACGCTTCAACCGACCCAGACCACCAGCCCTACGTACCCTCCGTCAGCCGGGGAACCGAACGTGCGGCTGACGGTGACCACCCTGAGCGGAAATGCCGGGCAACAGTCGACACACCGTCTTGTTTGCGTTGGAACTTCCGCCGTAGAAGGAACAGATCTTCCGGACGGGGACGAGGCCTGCAAGGTTTTGGCCCGGCAACCGAACCTCCTGGAGTACGAGCCCGCCGAAACCAGTGAAGATTGCGAAGGTGTTGGCCAGCCGAACATTGCGGACGTTTTCGGCGAGATCAATGGCACGTCAGTCAGGACAAGCTTCCGCCGCGACAACGAATGCAACGTTAAAACTTGGAAGAAGCTGGAATCACTGCTCGGAACGGTTCAGGAGAAGTAGGCCGCCCGGTCCTGAAAATCAACTGGATATTTTTCGGCCGTGCGCCAGCCCTATCTGCAGGTAGGCGAGATGTACGTCTCACTGCCGGTCCAGCATGCGGCGCCATTATCCCTACCAGCACGCAACCACTTTGAACAGCCGAGCGTCTGATCCTTCCGAATCGACGAGCTCCAAGCTTGCATTCTCCTCAAGATCCATCACACCGCCATAACCGGCAAGGGTTCCCGTGACGGTCCTGGTGCCAAAGTCCAAAACATATCGGACGTTAAGGCGTCGAACAGACTCACAGACCGCCGGGAACTCAGCAGCGTCCTTCAGGCCGGCATTTACAACATCGATATCAGACCCGTGAGTTGTCAGGATATGGGGCTGTATGACAGTGCGGCCGGCCAACGCGTAGGCCAGAGCCGTCCCGCTGCTTGGCAGACCCGCGATATTGGCACCTGGCTCAGTTGTTTCAGGAAGGCGCTCCAACAGTCTCCTTTCCTCCGGGGACAGCAGCGCAGAATTGGCGTCGCTGCGGTATTGCCAGTGCGCTTGGTAAGCGGCAAAATTAGCCGGCATCAGTTGAGGTGCTATGGGCACAAGGGCAACGGCGTAGACCGCCGAAGCCAGGACTGCTTGCCGTGTGGGACCTGGTTTACCCGGTAGCCTGGTCTTCCCAAGGACGGACCCGTCAGCCGCCCTGATCTTTTCCCTCACAAGATCTATAAGGAACAGGGCGCCAATCACCGCTGGTCCTAAAACGACAACCGGCAGCAATGCCGCCAAGCGGTAGCTGTCGAAGTACCAGACACCGGTAATAAACTGCCGAATCGGCGCGTTGTATCCTGCGGCAAAGAAAAACAGGGCCGCTCCGATGAGATAGGTTCCGATTAACCAGCGTCGGGACTTCGTGGTCCAAAGATGGATTATGCCCGCAAGAAGGCAAACACTCAGTATTTCTTGGGACGGACGCCCCAAGGGAGCGTTAAACAGGAGTTCGCCTATTGCCTGGGGAGGAGTCTCGACAACCCTCCAGTTCGCTGCATCCGACGGTGGCCGGAGGAAGTACCAAACGACTGTCAGCAGAGCCAGTCCACCGAGCAGCGCAGCGGTCAGAAGCCACGCCTGGCGGCTCGAGTCCTTCGTTCGCGGCGGCCATAGAAGCCGAATCCGGAAGTAGTAGACCGCCAGTGCACCTGGAAGAGCGAACGCCAAAAACGCCATCAGCGTACTAGGGTGCGCGAGTGCGACTCCCGCGACGGCAACACTCAGGCTCAACCAGGCGATCAGCGCCGGCGGACGGTCGTGGTAACCCAGCCCCAGCGCAGTAAAGGCAAGCCCCAGCGCAGCAGGCAGGACAGAGATCGAAAGCAGGTTTGGATACAGCACGCCCCAATCGATCATCAGTATCGGAAATGTCGCAAAACCGGCGGAGAAAACGAATGTTGCGATCGCCGTCGCCTTGCGATACCCGGCGACGGCGAAGGTGAGGAAGAGAGCGCTAAGCGGCCAGGCTACTGCACCGATGGCAATGCTCGTGGAATTCACGAGGACAGGTATCGTAGCACCCGTAAGCTCCCCGACGATTGCCACAATTGCGTGCCAGCCGGCGGGGTAGGCACTGATCCCGGTAAAGGCTCCCAGGTTCAGAGGCGACGAATTTCTTGACTCCATGGCCCAACGGACTGCATTCAAATGGAAAACATTGTCGTAGGTCTGCGAGATGGAGTCGGGGTGGATCATTGCAGTTGCCATTTGCAGACCCACGACCAAAGCCGTGACGACGCTTCCGACTCCCACTACCAAGGATAAATGGACAGTACTTGGACGCCTTGCTGGACGGGTCCACCCGGAGCCCCAAGTCCTGGACACAAAGAACGCCACAGCGGAGACAACCGCGCAACCAACGAGTACCGGCACTGGCGCCCACGGGATTCCGGCAAATGGAAATATCAGAGCGAGGAAACCAAAGGTTCCCACGCTGAAGGCTGGTGCAATCAGCACAGCAGGAATTCCGCGCATGCGTACAGCCAACGAAGTGGCCAAGCCAGGCAGCAGTAGCAGCAGCACTGCTGTGAGGATTATTGGCAAGGATTGCCACCAGGACACGGAACACCACTCTCGGGAGGTTGGGGACAGATACTGATACTGAGGTGCCGGCCAGGAAACCTGGTAACGCTAATTCACCGGCTTCTGTTGCTAGGTCTCGGTGAGTGACCGGCGGCGCAGTTCCGAAACCACGTCGTGTACATCCCCGTCCATAATGACTTGGCCGTGCTCCAGGAGGACGCCTCGTTCACAGACAGTTGCGACCAGGTCCAGATCATGGCTGACCACAAACAGGGTCTTGCCCAAATCGGCCAGTTCCTTGATTTTTGCGATGCACTTCCGTTGGAAGGGTTCGTCGCCGACAGCAAGAATTTCGTCGATCAGGAACACTTCCGGATCGGTGTGTACTGCAATTGAGAAAGCGAGGCGGAGATACATTCCAGACGAATAGAACTTGACTTCCGTGTCGATGAACTCGCCAATCTCCGAGAATTCGACTATCGAATCAAACATGCTATCGATCTGTTTCTCAGTCATCCCAAGAATGGCGCCATTGAGGTACACGTTGTCCCGCCCACTGAGGTCGTGATGGAACCCTGCACCCACTTCAATCAGTCCGGCCACCCGGCCCCGCGTCCGGACTGTCCCGCCGTCGGGCTGTAAAACACCGGAAATGAGCTTCAACAGTGTCGACTTTCCAGAGCCGTTCAGGCCCATAAGCGCCACAGTCTCCCCCTGTTTCACTTCAAGGGAGACATCTTTAAGGGCTAGGAACTTCTTTGACAGGTCCCCCTTGCGGCCCTTAACAAGCCACACAAGGGCTTCCTTCAACGACCGCGTATGGCGAAGAACAAACTGCTTCCTGAGGCCCACACAACTGATGGCCACGTTGCCGTGGGAAGTCATCTCAAAGCTCCTGTGCAAAATGGATGGCAAGGCGGCGGAACGTCAACTGGCCCAGGAACAGCACTGCCAAAGTCACCAGCATTGCTACGGGCAGCCAGACCGTCAGCAGATCGGGCGGCATTGTGTCGGCGACCAGCTGATCCGCTTTCAAGGTCGGTTCCCAAAACGCCCAGTGGAAGACTTCGACGGCTACTGTCATGGGGTTCAGCTGATAGACCCAGAACCACGGTCCCATCACCCGTTCGACCATCGACCAGACGTACAGCACGGGAGAGGCCCAGGTCACGACCATCACGATCATATCCACAATGTTTTCGGAATCGCGGAAATATACGTTGACAGCACCGAACATCAGGCCCAACCCGGTGGCAAGAACAGCGACCATCCCGAAAATCAGGACCACGGCCGCCAGTTGCAGGATCGACGGCGTCCAGCCCACAACAAGACAGGCGCCAATCAGCACCAGAAGCTGCGGCAGGAAATGAGCAGCCGAAACCCACACAGTTGACACGGGAAACAGTTCCCGAGGGAGGTAGATCTTCCGAATCAGATCACGATTGTCCACGATTGAACGGGTTGCATTGGACAGCGACTCTGTGAAGAAGTTCACCAGGACAATGCCGGCAAAGAGATAAATAGCGTAGTTGGGAGTGCCGCGCTGGAGGTTTAGGAAGATGCCCAGTGCAATGAAATAGATGAGGAACTGCACCAGCGGCTTGACGTAGGACCATAAAAGGCCCAATACCGAACCGCGGTAACGTACTTTGATTTCCTTGCGCACCAGCAGCTTGAGCAGGAACCTGTCCCCGTAGACGTCGAGAAGCCCTCGTCCGCTTCCAGGTTTTATCAGCTGGTCGGTTTGACCGGCCATCTAGGCGTCGTCCTTCGCATTCGCTTCAAACGTTTTTTTCCAGGCTTCGAAGGAGCTAATTTCCGGTACAGCCCGCCGATACTGGTCGGCGAGCTTGTCCCACTCGCGCAGTAGCTTGGCATGCAGCAGTGTTGCTTCGGCGAGCATTGATTTGAGCTTCTTCGGGTCCCGCTGGTACCAGGAAGCACCTGTTCCTTCGGCGTTAGACACCACAACGCTGTCGTAGTGGGCCACCCGGAACCATCGGTTATCCCGGTGGGCCAGATATCCTTGAGGGCGCTCGGCGCTCTCCGGCCCGGGAGCTTTGATCAGCTGCCGGGCAACCGTCTTTATCCCCCAAGGAATTAGTTCCTTCTTGCTGGGCATCCCCACGACGGTACCCCCCATTGGTCCTCGGCCGATCTTCGGCGCAGGGAAGTCGTCCACGTCGTCCTTCAACTGAGCGTCCGGATACTCGGACTTCACCATGTTGATCTCCGGCAGCTTTGTGGCGAGGACTTTGTGAAGGCCTTCGGGCCCCTTGAGGAGGTCCCGGAGCGCTTCGATCCGCCCGTGCTCGGTGAAGTACTGCATGGACACAAGATGCTTCACATCGGCCTGAACTGACTCCCGCAAAACACGGCCACCCTTTGGATATGGACTGTGTATCAGCGTGGTGATCAGCCGGTTCCTCGCGTGGAAGTAGGCCTGCCAGCCCACCAGGTCATCCTTGTCAATCCAGGAAACGTGCCAAACGGCAGCACCTGGGAGGGACACGGTAGCAAACCCGGCCTCCCTCGCACGAAGTCCATACTCGGCATCGTCCCACTTAATGAAGAGCGGAAGGGATAGGCCGATTTCCTTAATTACGGTTGTTGGGATCAGACACATCCACCACCCGTTGTAGTCCACATCCACGCGGCGGTGCAGCCAAGGGGTCTGGCGAAGATTCGTGACGCTGAAGTCGTGTCTGGTCTCCATATCCGCGTGCGGAAGCGCTGGCACGATTCGGAACGGATCCACAACCTCTCCGAAGGTATGCAGGACACTACGGTTATAGAGGTCGAACATATGGCCACCGACGATGGTCGGTTTACGGCAGTGGTCAGCGAAGGTCAACAGCCGGACAATGCTCTCAGGCTCAACGACGATGTCGTCATCGAGCAGAAGTACGTAGTCGCTGCCGTTTTCCACCGACTCATACATCCCGCGCGCGAATCCGCCTGATCCCCCGAGGTTGGCTTGGTTTATCACCCTTAGCTTGCCGCCCAGTGATTCCCTAACAGCTTCGAAGTGCTCCTGCTGTTCGACCTTCGTCGTTCCCTGGTCCACAATCAGAATCTCTTTGACGTTGTCCAACACGTCAAGGTTTTCCGCGAGGATTCGGGCGTTATTCAGGCAGAATTCAGGTTTATTCATGGTGGTGATCTGCAGCGTCACCTGGCCCTTCGGCCGGGAGCGGTCCAAGGCTTCCCAATGCCCGTGCTCCAGAACGAGATCGCCGGAACTTGCCGCCAAGTCAAACCAGTACCAGCCGCCGTCCCCGAACGGCTTCAGCGTCAGTTCGAAAATTGAGGTGGCGGTGCCGTCGACGTGTTTGCCATCAACGCGCTGCACAGAGCCGCGGGCGTTGGACTTGTAGACAGTAACGGTCCCGGTTCCTTTTGTCTGAACTACGAGGCGAACGTCGCGCACCGAGGTCCAGCGCCGCCAGTAACTTGCCGGGAACGCGTTGAAGTAAGTGCCAAAGGAGATCTGTTCACCTGAGCGGACACGCATCGAGTGACGGGACAAAAGGTCTTCGAAGTGCGCCTCGCGGCTCTCCGAGCTGGACATCTGCAGCTTGTCTTCAAGCAACTTGGGTGTACGGGCAAACTCATCGTTTTCACGAAGCCGGATTCCACTGGCGGATCCGGCATCCACATAGAGGGACACAGTGTCCGGCTGGTCGGGCGAAGGCAGGATGATGCGCTGAATTGGTGCCCAGCGGGTGCTTTCTTCTTGCTCGCTCATGCGTCCACTCCTCCACTTTCAAGTTTCTCGCCGGCTTCGAAGTGCGGCCTGATTTTGTTGTCGAACATGCTGAGTGCAGAACCGATGGCCATATGCATATCCAGGTATTTGTACGTGCCCAGGCGGCCGCCGAAGAGGACATTCTTCTCGGTAGCAGCCAGATCGCGGTACTTGAGTAGACGTTCCCGGTCGGCGGACGTGTTGACCGGATAGTAGGGCTCGTCGCCCTTCTCTGCGAAGCGTGAGAATTCACGCATGATGACGGTCTTCTCCGTCTGGTAGTCGCGCTCCGGGTGGAAGTGGCGGGGTTCAATGACCCGGGTGTAGGGGACGTCGTCGTCGTTGTAATTCACAACTGACGTGCCCTGGAAGTCCTCGATATCGAGCACTTCTTCCTCGAAGTCAATGGTGCGCCACGAGAGGTCACCCTCTGCGTAGTCGAAGTAGCGGTCAACCGGACCGGTGTACACGACAGGGATAGTGCCCACGACCTTGTTCTTGCTGTACTCGTGCGATTCGTCAAAGAAATCGGTATTCAGCCGAACTTCGATATTCGGGTGTTCTGCCATCTTTTCGATCCATGCTGTGTAACCGTTGGTTGGCAGGCCCTCGTACTTGTCGTTGAAGTACCGGTTGTCGTAGTTGTAGCGCACGGGGAGCCGGGAGATGATGCCGGCGGGCAGGTCCTTGGGATCCGTCTGCCACTGCTTGCCCGTGTAGTGCTTGATAAAAGCTTCGTACAGCGGGCGGCCAATGAGTTGGATGCCCTTGTCGTTGAGGTTCTGCGGGTCGGTTCCGGCAAGCTCGCCAGCCTGTTCCTGGATGAGGTCGCGGGCCTGGCCTGGTGTGAGGTTGGCCCTGAAAAACTGGTTGATGGTGGCCAGATTAATCGGCAGGGAGTAGACCTCGCCCTTGTGCACGCCGTATACCTTGTGAACGTAGTTGGTGAAGGTAGTGAACCGGTTGACGTACTCCCACACACGCTCGTTGGACGTGTGGAACAGGTGGGCACCATAGCGGTGCACCTCGATACCTGTCTGTTCTTCCTTTTCGCTGTAAGCATTGCCGCCGATGTGGTGGCGGCGGTCGATGACGACGACCTTCAAGCCGAGCTCGGTAGCGGCCTGTTCTGCGATTGTCAGGCCAAAAAAGCCGGACCCTACGATGACGAGGTCAGCGGTCACAAAATCTCCAGTGTCGTATGCGGGCAGCACATTGTCGTCCAAAGTCTGCTGCTCTAGCCTACCCGAGGCACTGCGGCGCCCGTCGAATCAAGCGTTCATCCAGCCCGCCAGGAGGTTGCCAGGACCGCAATTGGCGCCGCAGTTTGTAGCGTTCCTCACTGCGAGCGCGCACCGCGTTGTCCACATACGGAAACTCGTTCAACCGGCGCGGCGTTCCGCTCACTAGCGTGGGTTGAAAGGCCGTGAGGATCTGTACCGATGAAACTCCATTGCACGCTCGTCCGCAGCCCGGGGTCCGGGCTGCAGGAATCACCACTCGAACTCACCATCAATGCGCCCGAAGGGACCACCGGCGAGGACATTCATGTCCAACTGATCCAGAATTTCGGGACAGGTCCGATCTCCATCCAGGGCAAAGACATCGATTCCATGAGCGTGGGAACTGCCCCACTGGTGAACGGTGCCGTCCTTGTGGATGGGGCTTGCCAACGCCACGCCCGGAAGGCACGACGACGGATGCCTGGTGAAGACGCCCAGCTCGCCCTGGCGGTGCACACGGGCGTCGGTGCGGGCACCGTGGTGCCCCTGCAACGAGGCTCCTACACCATCGGGCGGAGCGGAACCCGCATCGTGATCCCCGACCCCGAACTGTCCCGCGAGCACGCCCGCCTCGTTGTCGCCGAGACGGACATCATGATCATTGACCTCGACAGCGCCAACGGCATCCACGTCGACGGCAAACGGATCCGCAGCGCGGTCGTCTCCACTAAGTCAAGCATCCGGTGCGGCAACACGAGGATGTCGTTGGTTTTTATGGACCTGACTGACAAAACGCTGGCCGACGCCGGGACTCCCACCCAGCAGCCCCTCACCGTCCCGGGCCGCACGGATACGGCCAACAGGGCTTGGCTCCTGTTGACGGCAGTTCTTCCCCTGCTGATCGGAATAGGACTCGCCGTGCTCACCGGCTTGTGGATGTTCCTCGCCTTTGCCGCCGTATCGGCGGTGTCTGTCCTTGTCCCTCTCGCCTCAGATCGGCGGCAGCGTCGCGAGCTTGGAAAAGCCATCGCAGCCGCCGTGGAAGTAGACCGGGAACGACGACGACGGTCCGGCCCGTCCCTGGCGCTCCTGGCCATGGCTGTCAGTCAAAACCAGGGCACCACCGCTGTTTCCCCCGGCGAGGACGGGGTTTGGCTGCGCCTGGGGGAGGCTCCGCAGCCAGCCAATGTGAAAGTAGAGCCCGCCGCTTCGTTGGTGGGCCTTCCCTGCCTGGACGCGGTTCCCGTGACCTTGGACCCGGCAATGCCCACATCATTCCGCGGCTCTGACCATGTGGCTGACGGCATCATCCGATCCTTCCTGATGCAGTTGGCCGGCTACCCCAGGGGCCACGGCACACGAATCGTTCTTTGCGGCGAAGCAGCCCGCCTTCCTTTGGCTGCCCGGTACCTGCCGAGCGTCACTCTCACCACTTCTGCGGCCGACATACTGCCCATTCTTAGGGAGGGCTTCGGACGTGACTACCAACACGGCGTAATCCTGCTGCTGGCAACTTCCAACGCAGACGCAGAGGACGACCTCGGCACTATTGCCGAAAGTGCGGCGGCACTCGGTTGGCAGGTCCTCCGGTTTTCGACTGAAGAAAGCACCGGGACCTGCGATGTGGAACTTACCGAGCGAACATCACTCCTGCGGCTCGCGGCCGGCGACGTTGCATTCGTCCCGGATTTGGCACGCGAAGACGTATTCCTGAGTTTCTGCCGACAGCTCGCCGTCCATCCGGAGCGGCGGGATAACAAGGAGGCGGCTGTCCCCCGAGCGTGTTCCCTCCCGGAGGTGCTGTCGCTCTCTCCGCACCACACTGCTGCCCGATGGAAAGCCAGCACCCGAAACCACGGCCTGCACATTCCGCTAGGGCTCAGCGCCACGGGAGTGCGTACCCTGGACCTTCAGGCCGACGGCCCCCACCTCCTGGTTGCCGGCACAACCGGCTCCGGAAAGTCTGAATTACTCCGGACCCTTACCTTGGCTTTGGCCCTCAGCCACCCGCCCGACCGGGTAAATTTCCTATTTGTCGATTTCAAAGGCGGCTCCGGGCTCGGTCCCCTCACGGAACTGGTCCACTGCGTCGGGTTGCTGACTGACTTGTCCACGCACGAACTCGAACGCACCCTTACTTCCCTTCGCACGGAAATCCGGCTGCGCGAGGAGGCTCTCGCTTCTGCGCGGGTCCCGGATCTCGCTGCCTACCGGTCCACCGGCGTTTCGCAGAACTTCCCCCTCCCCCATCTGGTCATCGTCATCGATGAGTTCCGCATGCTCGTGGATGATGCCCCGGAAGTGCTCCGCGAACTGCTGCGGATCGCGGCGATCGGGCGCTCCCTTGGAATTCATCTGGTCATGGCCACCCAACGGCCGCAGGGGGCACTCACGGCGGATATCCGGGCGAACGTCACCTCAAGCATTGCCCTGAGGGTGCAATCGGAGATGGAGTCCACAGACATTATCAGTTCCAAAGCGGCCGCCGGCATCAGCATTGACGCGCCGGGACGGGCCTTCCTGGCTCGCGGCATGGAGGCTCCCCAGGAATTCCAGACCGCATCCCTAGGTCCAATCCCTAGTGGTAGTTCCCGCCCTGCGGGTGCCGTTAAGGTGGAGCTCGCCGTAGACTGCCTTGCTTCAGCCGAGAGGGGCGGGCCTGGAAGTCGCCTCCCGGCCAGGCAAACACCTGCGCAGGCAGCAGCCCCACTGGTGAGTCTGGTCCGGGACCTGTGGTGTGAGCGGAAGGGACGGGCCCCGAGGCTGCCGGTTGCCCCTCCCCTCCCTTCGAACCTGCCAGCCCCTCCCGAGACCACTTCGGCATCTCCAGCAGGCAGCCACAGGAGCGCGCAATGGTCTCTTGAGCTCGGACTGGTGGACCTGCCGGAACAGCAAAGACTGGCGCCCCTTGTGTGGAATCCGCCCGCAGACGGTCACTTGGCCCTTATCGGCGCTCCGTCTTCCGGTGCCACCGAAGCACTCGAACTGGCTGTGATGCAGTTGCTCCTCAACCCGGTCGAAGCACACGGCTACATCCTGGATGCGGGGGGTACTTTCCTGGCTTTGGCCACACACCCCGCCATTGGCGCACATGCCGGCCTGCATGAGCTGCGACGGGCCGTCCGCGTACTCGAGCGCCTCAAGCAGGAGTTGGCACGCCGGTTGGGCCAAGGTGGCGGGCATGGTGAGGTGCCCTTGGTACTCGTCATCTCCGGATGGGGTTCTTGGGTTTCGGCATTCCGGGCCGGGCCTTTGGCCTGGGCCGAAGATCTCGTCCAGGACCTGGTCCGTGATGGCGGGCAGGCAGGGATTATCGTGATGGCCGCCGGCGATCGTGAACTCGTCAGCTCCAGGGCACTGTCCGCATTTCCCAACCGGTTCTACTTCCCCACCGGTTCCAACGCGGACAGTCGAATTGCGTGGCCCCGAATGCCGGCCACTGCGGAGCTTAAGGGGCGCGCGGTGGTGTTCGGTCCGATGTCCGGAGCAGTGCCTGCCGTTTGCCAGCTGTACAACCACCAGCACTTGGATTCAAGGGCGGCGGCCTGCGTCCCTGAGACGGTTAAGGGGGTGAACGGCCCGGAAGGCATTGAGGGGGTGAACGCCCCGGAGAGCGGAGGGAGGTCGGAGATCCGGCTTTCCAAACTCCCCTTCCGCATCGATCAACTTCCCGCGTTGGTGCCAGCCTTGAAGATACGGGAAATGACAACTTCCGGTCTAAGCGCACACGACTTGACGGAGCGGCGCAAACCACCACGCGCTCTGGGCAGCGCCACGATGCAGGACATCCTCATTGGCATTGGCGGTGACGAACTTGAGCCAACCTCCTGCCGGCTTCAGGCGGCAGCGGTGTTCACTGTCCTGGGGGGACCGGGCACCGGGAAAAGCAACTTCTTACGCGCCCTGCCGCTCATGAATTTCAAAGGCCGCCCGTGGCTCTATCCCAGAGATGGCACGGACCTCCGCCGCTTCTGGGGGCGATCGCTCGCCACAGCGGCAGCAGATGAAACACGAAAGGGTACGGTGGCACTGGTCGATGACGCCGACCTTCTCCCCGCCGAAGCCATCCGGGACTTGTCGGAATTCAATGCCCTGGGGCACCCAGTGGTCCTCACTGCGACCTACAGCCCTATGCTCCTTCAACGCGTCCCGCTGGTCATGTCCTCCCGTTCGGCGGGCACCGGACTCCTGCTTGCACCCCGTTCCCTGTCTGACGGTGATCTCTTCGGAGTCCGGTTCGAGGTGGAAGCCAGTGCACCACCGGGCAGGGGAATCCTCATCTCGCAAGGCCTCGCGCGGAGCATCCAGGTGGGCTGGGCCGGGCCCGGGCCTGGAGCAGGAGCCGGGCCGGGAACCGAGGCCGAGGCCTGATGAGCCGGAGCAACTACAGCCGGCAGCTGCGGCGAACCGAGGTCAAGTGGAATTGAGGAGCAGTGGCCAGACCAGAAAAAGGTACCCGGCGCGGCATTCAGAGAGCCGGTGTCGCGCTTCCGGTGCGGGATGCGAAACTGATGACTTTGTTGTGGAACAGCAGCACGATGGCGGTGGCCGCAGGGACCAGCATCACCGTTCCAGCCAGAAGAAGACCACCAGTCAGCGTAGGAAATCCGATGGTCAAAACGAACAACTGAGCCACCAGCGCGGCAGCCCTGGTCCACCGGTAACCCCGGCAAAGAAACACTGCCACCGAATAGAGCCAGGCCGAAAAAGCCAGGAGCAGCGCAAGGGTGAACACTGCCCCCCAGAAGGAAAGAACCGGGCTGCCCGCTGCCAACTGGTAGCCGTACCAGGCAGCGGCCGTCAGCAGGGCTGTCGCCTCCGCCGCCACAATAAGCGCCACCACGAAGACAGCTGCCGGCCGTGCCGGGCGGGTGCCTCCCGCCGGCTGCTCCTCGTTTGGGCCTTCTGACGGGTTCGGCGGGTCAATGGGGTTCACAGGGGGTCTTGACACACTGGCACCCTACCGGACATAGTCGGACAGTGGTGAGGGCCAGTACCGCCACTGTGACGTATCGCTCAGCGTTCCCGGGATTTCAAGCCTTATTACCCCTTGTTTACACAGCGTTAACATGACAGGCTTGACTCAGATGACCAACGGGGCCCTGCCGGGCCCCTTTCCTTTGTAGCTACTAGTGAATAATTTCACAAGGAGCTCTTCCCAGAAATGGAGCAACTGATCAGCATGGATTGGCGTAACCGCGCAGCGTGCCTCGAAAAGGACCCGGAACTGTTCTTCCCCGTAGGGAACACAGGCCCGGCGCTCCTGCAGATTGAGGAAGCGAAAAGCGTCTGCCGTCGGTGCCCGGTAGTGGACACCTGCCTGCAGTGGGCCCTCGAGTCCGGCCAGGATGCCGGTGTCTGGGGCGGCATGAGCGAGGACGAGCGCCGTGCCCTGAAGCGCCGGGCAGCGCGCGCCCGCCGGGCTTCCTGATTCCACTAGGCACGTAGGCATAAGCTAAAACACCCAAAGGCCCTGGCCGCAACCTGCAAGGTTGCCGCCAGGGCCTTTTTGGTGCCCTACTTGGCGGCCAGGCTGAGCCGGATCTGAACGGCGGTACCGCCGCCCTCGCGCGGCTGCCACTGGATGGTGCCGCCGAGTTCGCTGGTCACCAGGGTGCGCACGATCTGCAGCCCCAGGCCCTCAACGTGGGGCGTGTCGGGCAGGCCCACACCGTCGTCGGCAATGGTGACGGTGAGCTCTTCGCCGTCGTCCCCTTCGGAGCGGTCAGCCAGCAGCCATACGGTGCCGGTACGCCCCTCAAGGCCATGCTCAACGGCGTTTGTGACCAGTTCATTGATGACCAGCGCCAGCGGAGTGGCGAAGTCGCTGGGCAGTTCGCCGAACAAACCGGAGCGCTCGGTCCTGACCTGCTGCGATGGCGAGGCTACTTCTGCGGACAGCCGGAACTGCCGCCCAATCAGCTCGTCGAAGTCCACGCTCTGCGTCAGGCCCTGGGACAGGGTTTCGTGGACCAGCGCGATGGTGGCCACGCGCCGCATCGCCTGCTCGAGTCCCTGTTTCGCCTCGTCGCTGACCATGCGCCGGGATTGCATGCGCAACAGCGCTGCAACGGTCTGCAAATTGTTTTTGACCCGATGGTGGATTTCGCGGATGGTGGCGTCCTTGGTCACGAGCTCCATCTCGCGCCGCCGCAGTTCGGACACATCGCGGCAAAGGACCAGCGCGCCGAAGCGCTGCTGCTCATCACGCAGCGGGATCGCCCGCAGGGACAGGCTCACCCCACGGGATTCAATCTCGCTGCGCCAGGGCATACGGCCCGTGACCACCAGGGGCAAGGTCTCGTCCACCATGCGGCGGTCCTTGAGCAGGCTCGCAGTAACCTCGGCCAGCGAGCGGCCCTCCAGGGATTCCCCGTCGCCGAGGCGCCGGAAAGCCGAGACTCCGTTGGGGCTGGCGTACTGGACGATGCCCTCGGCGTCAAGCCTGATCAAGCCGTCCCCCACACGGGGGGCGCCGCGGCGGGACCCCGTGGGAGAGGCGAAGTCAGGCCACAACCCAAGGGTGCCCATCCGCAGAAGGTCATAAGCGCACTGCCGGTACGTAAGCTCCAGCCGGGACGGCATCCGCGAGCTCGACAGGTCCATGTGCGTAGTAACAACGGCCAGGGTTCGGCCGTTCCGGACCATCGGTACCGCCTCGACCCGCAACGCCATGTCACTGCTCCAGTTGGTTTCGCTGGAACGCTCGATGGAGCGGCTGTTCCAGGCCTTGTCCACGAGGGGCTGAAGATCCGAGCGGATAGGTTCGCCCACGAAGTCACCGTGGAACACCGTATGCGTGGTGGAGGGCCGGACATGCGCCAGCGCCACGTACCCGTGGTCCGGGTGGGGGAACCAGAGCGCCAGGTCCGCGAACGCCAGGTCCGCGACCATTTGCCAGTCCCCCACCAGGAGGTGCAGCCATTCGGCATCCCCCGGCCCGAAATCAGCATGTTCCCTGATAGGGTCCGTAAAGATTGCCACTGCACCTCCATTTGCGACGCCGGACTCGCTAGCGTCGAACGATTGACCTCAAGAGCCTCAATGCTACCGACAGTGAGGCCATGTCGTCGGCCTCGAGGGCATTGACCTCATCAAACATGCTCTTCGCCCTGCCCAACTGCTCGGCGTTCCGGGCCTCCCAATCCTTCAGCCGCGCCTCCGGCGAGTCCGCAGCATCGGTAGCGTCCAGCACCGCCGTCGTCATGTCGGAGATGGTGGAATACAGGTCATCGCGCAGCGCCGCCCTGGCCAGTGCCTGCCACCGGTCCTGCCGCGGCAGGCTGCTGATGCGCTCCAGCAGGGAGTCCGCGTGGAACCGGTTGAAGACGGTGTAGTAGACGGCCGCAATTTCCTCTACGGGATCCTTCCGGACGCGGGCGATCTTTGCGATGTCCAGCAGGACAAAGCTCTCGAAGAGCTCCGCCCACCGCAGTGCCAGTCCTTCCGGCAGCTCCCAGTCGCGCGCTTTCTCCAGCCAGCCGGCAACCCTGTCCCGGTCATCGCCGCGCAGGTAGTCGAGCAGGCGGGCCCGCATGGGATCCATGAGTGGCTTGAATTCAGCCACGACGTCGGCAATCGGCCGGGAGACGCTGCCCTGCCCCAGCAGCCAGCGGACAGCCCGGTCGAGCAACCGCCGGATGTCAAGGTGGACAGTGCTCCAGTGCTCGGTGGGGAACGACGCCGGCAGGCTGTTCAGTTCCTCGACCATCACGTCGAGTTCGTAAACCTCCCTAAGGGCAACGAACGCTTTGGCGACAGCGACTTCCGAGGCGGACGTTTCTTCCATGGTCCGGAAAGCGAACGTAATGCCGCCCATGTTGATCATGTCGTTAGCCACAATGGTTGCGATGATTTCGCGCCGCAGCGGATGGGTGTCCAGCTCCGCGTCAAACCGTTCACGCAGCTGCTCAGGGAAGTAGGCCCGCAGCGTCTTCCTGAACCAGGGGTCGTCAGCGAGGTCGCTGTCGCGCAGTGCGGACGTCAGCTCGATCTTGGCGTAGGCCGCCAGAACGGACAGCTCCGGGGAAGTCAGGCCCTGGCCCTGCTGCAGCCGCTCCCTCAGCACCTCCGTGGTGGGAAGCGCCTCCAGATCACGGTTCAGGTCAGCCTTCTTTTCCAGCCAGTCCATCAGCCGTTCATAGCTCGGGCTCCACTCGGCCACGCGGGTCCGGTCATTCAGCAGCAGGATGTTCTGGTCGATGTTGTCTTCGAGCACCAGCCGGCCCACCTCATCGGTCATCGATGCAAGGAATCCTGCGCGCTCTTCGGCACTCAGCTTCCCGGCCGCAACCATCCGGTCCACAAAGATCTTGATGTTGACTTCGTGGTCGGAGCAGTCAACTCCGGCAGAGTTGTCGATGGCATCGGTGTTGAGGATAACCCCCTGCAAAGCAGCTTCGATGCGGCCGCGCTGCGTCATGCCCAGGTTTCCGCCCTCG
This sequence comes from Arthrobacter sp. Hb9-2, assembly GCF_059091165.1. NCBI lineage: Bacteria > Bacillati > Actinomycetota > Actinomycetes > Micrococcales > Micrococcaceae > Arthrobacter > Arthrobacter sp. Hb9-2. The sequence goes on from NZ_JBNHGJ010000006.1 coordinate 44,915, forward strand.
CCCACCACCTTGACGCGCAGGTCCCTGCCGTCAACGCGGATGGCGTCGTTGGCTTTGTCCCCCACGGAAGCGTTGGACTCGGTGCTCGCCTTGACGTAGGTTCCGATGCCGCCGTTGTAGAGGAGGTCTGCCGGAGCCAACAGGATTGCACGCAGGAGTTCCGGCGGGCTGAGTTCCGTTGTTTCGGCGGGCAGCCCCAGGGCGGCGCGTACCTGGGCGGAAACGGGTATCGATTTTGCCTGGCGGGGGAAGACTCCGCCGCCTTCGCTGATGAGGGACTTGTTGTAGTCGTCCCACGATGACCTCGGCAGCTCGAACAACCGCTGCCGCTCCACGAAGGAGGTTTCTTCGTCCGGGTTGGGGTCCAGGAAGATGTGGCGGTGATCGAAGGCTGCGAGAAGCCGGATGTGGCGCGAGAGGAGCATGCCGTTGCCGAACACGTCGCCGGACATATCACCCACTCCCACCACAGTGAACGGCTCGGTCTGCGTGTCCAAGTCAAGCTCGCTGAAGTGACGCTTCACGGATTCCCAGGCGCCCCGGGCGGTGATGCCCATCGCCTTGTGGTCGTACCCCACGGACCCGCCGGAAGCGAACGCGTCACCCAGCCAGAACCCATATTCCTTGGCCAGCCCGTTCGCGATGTCGGAGAAAGTCGCGGTTCCCTTGTCGGCCGCCACCACGAGGTAGGAATCGTCGTCGTCGTGCCTTATAACGTCCGACGGCGGGACCAGCCTTTCGCCGTCACCCTCCGTGACGAGGTTGTCAGTGATGTCAAGGAGGCCGCGGATAAAGGTCTTGTAGCTTTCGACGCCTTCAGCCATCCAGGCGGACCGGTCAACTGTGGGGTCGGGAAGCTGCTTGGCGAAGAAGCCGCCCTTGGCCCCGGTGGGCACGATGACGGCGTTCTTTACAGTCTGTGCTTTCACCAGGCCCAGGACTTCGGTGCGGAAATCCTCGCGGCGGTCGGACCAGCGCAGCCCGCCGCGGGCAACCTTGCCGAAGCGGAGGTGGACACCCTCGACGCGGGGTGCATAAACCCAGATTTCGAACATGGGACGGGGGAAAGGCAGCCCCTCAATCCGGGCCGGATCGAGTTTGAGGCTGAGGTGTGGCTTGTCCTGGTAGAAGTTGGTCCGGAGCGTGGACTCGATCAGGTTCAGGAAGGTCCGCAGTACCCTGTCGGCGTCGAGCGTGGCCACCTTTTCGATGGCCGCTGCAAGTTCTTCACGCACGGAAGTTTGCGCCTCCAGGCGAGCTTCAACGTTGAGGGAAGGATCAAAGCGGGCGGCGAAGAGCGCACTCAGTCCCTTGGTCACTTCCGGATTCGCCAGCAGGGTGTCCGCCATAAAACCGAAGGAGTTGGCATTGCCCATCTGGCGCATGTAGCGCGCGTAGGCGCGCAGCACAGTAATCTGGCGCCACTGCAGACCCTCGCGCAAAACCAGCCGGTCAAAGGCATCCGATTCAGCGGCACCGGTAACAGCAGCGGAGAAGGAATCAGCCAGCAACTGGCCCGTTGACACAGGATCAACTCCCGCCGGGTACTTCAACCCCAGGTCGTAGAGGAAGAAATCCCTTCGATCGGCAGTTTCGATCTCGAACGGCCGCTCGTCCAGCACCTCCAGGCCAAGGTTATGGAAGAAGGGCAGGATCTGGCTCAGGCTCTTGGGCTCCAGCATGTAGAGCTTGACGCGGGCGTCTTCCTCCAGCGTTGCCCCCGCCCCCTCCGGGAGGTAGACATGCACGCCTGGCCGTTCCTGCTTGGCGCCGGCAGTGCGCTCCGCCGCCGCACCGTATTTCTCGAAGCGGGCGATGTCTTCAAGGGCATCCTCAACTTCGTAATCCACGCGGTAGCTCGCCGGGAAGGCCTCCGACCAGATGGCTGCGAGCTCCTTGGCCTCTGCAACGTCCCGCCCTTCACGCAGGACTTCCGCGATGCCTTCGCTCCACGAGCGGGCGGCACGCACCAGCCGTTTTTCCAATTCCTCGGCGTTGACGTTGCTGACGTCGGCACCCTTGGGCAGGCGGATACGGAAGAACAGCCGGGCGAGCGCCGACTCGGTCATGCGTGCCTCATAGTCGATGGACACTGCCTGGAACGTCTCGCGCAGTTCCTGCTCGATGCGGAGCCGGACGTTGGTGGTGTACCTGTCCCTGGGAAGGTAGACGACGGCGGACATAAACCGGCCGTAGATGTCAGGCCGCAGGAAGAGTCTGGTGCGCCTACGCTCCTGCAGCTTTTGGATGCCAAGTGCGGTGGCAGCGAGGTCCGCAACCTCAATTTGGAAGAGTTCATCCCTCGGATAGGTCTCCAGGATGCCGAGCAGGTCCTTTCCGGAGTGGGAATCCGGCGGGAAACCCGCGCTGCTCAGGACCGCGTCGACCTTTTCCCGGACGATGGGGATGTTACGGACGGAACCGGTGTACGCGCTGGTGGCAAAGAGGCCGATGAAGCGCCGCTCCCCATTGACGTTGCCTGCTGAGTCGAAACTCTTGATCCCGATGTAGTCGAGGTAGGCCGACCGGTGGACGGTGGAGCGGGAGTTCGCCTTGGTAATGACGAGGGCGCGCTTTTCGCGTGCTTTTTTCCGGCCTGTGTCCGTGAGGTGCTGGATGTGCGGGGAGTCGGCGGCTGCGCGCAGCAGTCCCAGGCCGCTGTCTTCACGCAGTTCCAGGACATCTTCCCCGCCCACGTTGACCAGGTCGTATTCGCGGTAGCCGAGGAAGGTGAAGTTTCCGTCGTCAAGCCAGTGAAGGAGGTCTTGAGCCTGCCTGAGCTCAGCGATCTGCGCCGGGTTTGCGACCTTGTCCAGGCTCTCGGCGATCTGTAGCGCCTTTTGGCGCATATGGGGCCAGTCTTCAACCGCAGCCCGGACGTCGCTCAGTACCCGCTGCAGGCCTTCCAGAAGTGCTGCTTTGGCTTCGTCGGATACGCGGTTTATTTCGACGGCGATCCATGACTCCATATGCGAGGAGTTTTCGCCCTGGGCTATGAGTTGGGACAGGTTGGGCATGGCAGCGGTGTCGCCGCTGGAGATGCCGAGGTGGGAAGGGACCTTGTTGACCTTTACCAGGGCCCCGGTTTCCTTGTTGCGGGTGGCCACAAAAAGGGGGTGGACCACCAGCCTGATGGCTGCGTGCTGCCGGACCAGTTCAGCGTTGACAGAGTCAACGAGGAAGGGCATGTCGTCGGTAACCACGAAGACCACGCTGCTGTCTTCCTCATCGACGATGGAAATGTTTGCATGGCCCGGTTTCCGCACCGACGCGACGTCCCGGTGCGCTTCCGCTCGTGCGGTCAGTACGTCTCCCGGATAACTCCGCGCGTCCTCTTCGGCTAGGTGCTGATAGTAGTCCCCGATAAAGCCCTCATGGCCTTCGATCGAAAGGGGCTGATCCTCCACGCTGGATCCAGACGACATCGACACACGCCTCCATCACAAAAGTCTCGCTGCTTCCTTGCAGCTCTTACGGCGAGCCTAGTCTTTTAGTTTGCGCCCTGCTGTGGAAGAAAACACAGAGGTTTTCAGTTTTTGCTGGACGGGTGCACAAACAAGTCCTGCAATGGCTCTGCGGAGGGGCGAATCGGGTGCCACTTCCAGCAGGAGGGACCCTCCCAGCAGTGCTGCGTCTGCCGCCTCACTGTCCTCCGGAAGGAAAGCCTTAAGTTCCGACGCCGGCCCGAACCTTTCCCACGCGTCCCGCAACTGCCGTTCGGGACCCCTGCCGACAGAGGAGGCCCGGACTCTGTTCATCACCACGATGGGTGCCGCCTGTGGAACGGCTGTCTCGAGCTCGGCTAAGCCCCGTACGAGCCTTGGCACTCCGACAGGATCCGCGGCACCGACAGCGTAAACAGTGTCAGCGAGTTCCAGGGAGCGCAGCGTGGCCGCGTTTCTGCGGGGGGCCATGGTGTCAAAGCTCAGCTCCTCGTCAGCCTCAAGGCAGAATCCGGCGTCCACGACAACCACCTCGGCAATCTGTTTCGCTCGTTCCAGGACGATGGAAAGGGCGGATGCCCGGAGCTCCGTCCACCGGTCTGCGCGGGTGATTCCGGTGAGGACGCGGAAAGAACCGAGCTTTGCGGCGATCGGTGTGGCCACCCTCCTCAGCGCGTCCGCGTCCAGCAGCCCCTGGTCAGCTAGCCTGCACGCCTGTGCCAGGCCGGCAGACTCATCCATCAGGCCCAGCACAGCGGCTATGCTCGCACCATAACTGTCTGCGTCCACGAGGATAACGGACTTTCCTTCGGCGGCCAGTTCGCCGGCGATGTTCGCCGCAACGACAGTCCGTCCCGGCGCCCCGGCAGGGCCCCACACCGCGATGATCCGCCCCGGCCCTGGCTCCGCGTGGCTGTGGAGTGGTTCCGCCGGTACTGGGCTAAGGGCAGCGCCAGTGTCAGCGGCACTGCTCGAGTGGGCGCCCCGGGGTCTGCCATCGGTCACTTGGGCCACTGCCTCCGCAATCCTGTCTGACAGAACCGCCGATTCCACGCCGGTCAGGGCGGAAGCCACTCCTATCCTCTGCAGTCTTGCGGCTTCATCAGCCGAATCGGTCAACGCAATGACGGCCACACCAACCGCTCCAAGCCGGTCAACCAGTGAAGAGGTCAGGCCCTCGGAGCCCTCGGCAACAACCGCGGCCCTCGCCAGTCCACTTTGGCACGCGGCCAGCAATTCGGGCAGTTCCGCGCATCTTCGGACCACTGTGACAGGTCCGTGCAGGCGCTCCAGCCCGCCGACCAGATCCTCACGGCTCTGCCCGACCGTGACGACGGGAATACTCATCGGGCACCGCCACCGGGATTCCAAACTACCGAGATCCTGGCTTCATTCGCTTGTGCTCCAAGCAAGCCGGGCATCTGGTTATCCTCCACCAGCACCATCAACACCGTGTTCCGGGACGACCCCAGGGCTGTGGAGCCGGCCGTTACTTCCGCGATTTCAGCGCCCGGGAGGAGAAGTTTCGGTTCGCTGAAGCCGTTGCGGGCATCTGGCTGGGCAACCCATACATCGACCCTGGCGCCTGCCACGGCCTGCGCGGGAAGGGGCTCCCCGATGGTTAAGGCAACTGGCTTGCGGTCCAGTTCGTCCACTGCGCCGAGGCTTGCCCTGGGAACGAGTTGGTCCTTGCCGATCCTTTGTACTGCAACCACGTTCTCCGGCAGTCCTGACTCGGCGGTAATGTATTGCGCTTCCGTCTCGCCTAGCCTGACCTTGGCCCGGACGACGTTCTCCGGCGTGAGCTTTTCGCCCACCGCTATGCCGTCGCGGGCCGCGTAGACCTCCGTGGTCCGGTCGGCACTCCCCACCAGGAAGACGACGCCAGCCACGGATGCCAGTACAAGGAGAACACCCATCAGCAAGCGCGGGTCCTTCCATGAAGGCCGTTTCAGCCTTGCCGCCGTGGCAGATGACTCAGGAACCATTACCGTTTCTCCCCCTATACGGACCGGGACTGCCTGCTGTGTCCCGACTCCTCCTCATTGTTGCGGCACTGACGCAGGAACAAAAGCCAAAAGTCCAAATAGGGCCAAATTGTGGATAACAGCAGCAAAGTGCCAATACCGGTGGCAAAATGGATATATGCCCAGATTTCTTACACTCGCAGACGTCGCCGAGCAGCTTCAGATTAATTCTCCCGCTGCCTACGCGCTGGTCCGGAGCGGTGAGCTCAAGGCTATCCAGGTTGGCGGCCGGGGCCAGTGGCGGGTGGAAGAAAAGATGCTTGAGCAGTACATCGAGGAACGGTACGCCGAAGCAAGCCGCATGATCCAGGAATCCAAGTCGAAGTCAGTCTGACCTCTCCCCCTCACTCGGCTCTCCGGCTTCACGTGCCGCTCCAGCCTGGGGCGCCAGCCTCTAGAGCTCAGTGGTCCGCCGTGACCTGATCGCAGCCAGTGCAGTGAAGGGAATGGTTGCGATCTGATTCACGTGCTGGCCTCGGCGCACCTCGCCTGGAGTAAGGACAGCAAGGTCGACGTAGTCCTTTCCCACCCGGTCGATGACTCCTGCAAGCCGGACCACTCCGCCGGCGTTCCCAATGATGACCGACAGTTCGGCGCGGTCCCGGGCCAGCCCGCGCAGAGCATGAGCCAGCCCGATCCCCCGGCGCACAGAGGACGTTTCAGCCAGTGACAGCCGGCCCAGGCCAACATAGCGCACCGCTGACGCGTACGGAATGAGTAGCTGGTGCTGTCCTTCATCCAGCACCAACGCCTCCCCGCCGACGTGTGAGAGCGTGCCGGAAAAAGATTCCCCCGCGGCCAGGTAGACCGTTAGCCTGCAGCCCAGAACTGCCCGCAACCGGTCGGTCAGTTCCAGACCCACCATTTCCGCCCGCGCCCGCTCATTGACTTCGGCGTCAAGGGCCAGCCGGTCCGCCTCCGCAAATTGGCTTTCGAGGTCAGTAAAGAGTGCATCCCAGCGCATCCGGCCAGCGTAGGGCCTGGGCCGTACGAGGTCAACGAATGAGGATTTTTCTCTCCACCGTCTGGACAAAGCGGGATAGCCCCCTCAAACTGACTGTATAAATATCAAACAGCATCAAACTGCATCAAAAGGAAGCAAATGACCCAGCCAGCAGAATCCGGGCGAGCCACCGACGCCATCACCGCGACAGCTGTGCTGCTGCTGGGCGTCGTTCTTTATGCTGCGGGTTCCGGGATTCTGGAGCAATGGCAGCACTCCGCCGCGCGGCAGCAGGGGCTCCACCCGGAGCACCTGCTTGGCGCAGGCGCGGCGGCCGGCGGAGCCGTCCTGGTTGGCTGGTGGTGCCTTGCATTTGTCTTCGCGGGAGCCACCGCTCTTCTGGAGCGCAACGGCAGGACCCGCGCGGCAGCAGTGACGCGGAAGCTGTCCCCGGCACTAATGCAGCGGCTCGTTCTTGCTGCGCTTTCGGTTCAGCTGATGTCCGGTCCGGCTGCACATGCAAACACGATGCTGCCCGGACCGGAGTGGACTCCCACGCAGGACCGGGTTGCAGCCGCTGCAAGCGCCGAACCGCTGTCAGTGACGCTACGTTCGGAGAACCCCGCAACTCCCCCATCGGACATCGACCCAGGCTGGCAGCCGGCTGCTCCGGTGGCCAGCCCGGGGCTACTGGCTGCTCCCGCAGTACGCGCAGTCGAGGAGGCGAAAGCCGAAACCGGCGCCGTGGCTGTCCTGGCGGGAGACACACTGTGGGACATCGCCGCGCAGGCGATGGGACCAGGAGCCTCGGACGTGGAAATCGCCATGCAGTGGCCTCGGTGGTACGAGGCCAACCGCACCATCATCGGGCAGAATCCCGACGTGCTGCTCCCGGGACAAATACTTCAGCCGCCCTCCGCAGCCTAGCGCCGGACCGCCTTCAAGCAATCCATAACTTCAGCCACCAGCAAGGGGAAAGCAATGACCGCAGCGATACCTATTCGAGCCGTCGAAACGCCAGGAAGGGCGGGGAATCCGACAATCCGGCAGATTCCACCACAGGCTCCGCCCAGGATTTCCCCACCCGGCCAGGCCGCGACGCCTCCAGTCTTGCGCCCGGCCGATGAGTTGTCGGAGGTGCGCGCGGTCACCCGCGGCACAGTCCAGGCTGCCATGGAAGTACTCGCGGGTATCCGCCCCGTCCACCAGCTGGCACGGCGGCTTGATCCCCGCTGCCTCGCAGCCTTGCAGCACCGCGCCTGCCTGATCCGGCGCGAAATCACCCGGACGGGCAACCCCGCCCTGGCTCGGCTGCATCGGAATTCCATCGTCCGCTCGGTCCGCGTTTGCGAAGTGGCGGAAGGCATTTATGAAGCCAGCGCCGTTGTGGTGGATGATGTCCGCGCCCGGGCTGTGGCCATCCGGCTAGAGCGTGGCAAGCAGGTATGGCGGGTGACTGAGCTTGTCATCGGTTGAGGGGCTTACAGCAAAGAGCCGGGGGGTATCGTGCTCATGAAAATTGATGCCAAACGCGACCAGGGCCGGGAAACGATGTCCCGGCCCTGCCCTTCATTCAACTACCAGTTTCTCGCGACGAGAGTCAGCGCTTTTTCTTTTTCGCAGATCGCTTTGCTGCATCCTGGGCCGCAGCCTTGGCGGGATTTCCTGAGCGGCCGGAGGACCGGGTTTCCACCCGGGTCTGGGTGCCGCCATCCTCGCGGGGAGCAGTGTACTGCAGCTGGGCAGGTTGGGCCGGCGCTTCCAGCCCGGCGGCCCGCACCTGTGGCTCAACGTGCTCGGTGTGTCCACCTTCATCGTCAGCCACTACGACATCCTGGGCAGGAGTGACTTCCACTTCGAGGTTGTAAAGGAAGCCCACGCTTTCCTCCCGGATGGCCTCCATCATGCTTTGGAACAGGGTAAAGCCCTCACGCTGGTACTCGACAAGAGGGTCACGCTGGGCCATCGCGCGCAGGCCGATCCCCTCCTTGAGGTAGTCCATCTCGTAAAGGTGTTCCTGCCACTTGCGTCCAATCACTGACAGGACAACGCGGCGTTCCAGCTCGCGCATGCTTTCGGAACCGATAGCCTCTTCCCTCGCCTGGTAGACCAGCCGGGCATCAGACAGCAGCTCCTCTTTCAGGAACTCAACCGTAAGCCTGGACTTGCCACCGGCTTCCTCGATGATCTCGTCGGCCGTGACGCTGACCGGGTACAACGTCTTGAGGTTGGTCCAGAGCAGGTTGAAGTCCCAGTCGTCGCCGTTGCCCTCCGCTGTGGCAGCATCAATGAGCGCTGTGATGGTGTCCTCAATAAAGAACTGCACCTTTTCGTGCAGGTCATCGCCTTCAAGGATCCGGCGCCGGTCACCATAGATGGCCTCGCGCTGGCGGTTGAGGACATCGTCGTACTTCAGGACGTTCTTGCGCTGTTCGGCGTTGCGGCCCTCCACCTGGCCCTGCGCCGAAGCGATGGCACGGGAGACGAGCTTTGATTCCAGCGCGACATCGTCCGGGACCGAACTGTTCATCAGGCGCTCCGCGGCACCGGAGTTGAAGAGCCGCATGAGGTCGTCAGTCAGTGAAAGGTAGAAACGGGACTCGCCGGGGTCGCCCTGGCGGCCGGAACGGCCGCGCAGCTGGTTGTCGATGCGGCGCGATTCGTGCCGTTCGGTACCCAGCACGTATAGGCCGCCCAGGTTCAGAACTTCCTCGTGCTCGTCCTTGACGGACTGCTTGGCAGCTTCAAGCGCGGCAGGCCAGGCGGATTCGTATTCCTCGGAGTTCTCTTCCGGATCAAGACCCCGCTTCGCCAGCTCCGCCACAGCAGTGAATTCAGCATTGCCGCCGAGCATGATGTCCGTACCGCGGCCGGCCATGTTGGTTGCCACGGTGACGGCACCCTTCCGGCCGGCCTGCGCCACGATGGCTGCTTCCCGTGCGTGGTTCTTCGCGTTCAGGACTTCGTGGCGGATTCCTTCCTTGGCAAGGAGCCGGGACAGGTATTCGCTCTTTTCCACGCTCGTGGTGCCCACCAGGACCGGCTGGCCCTTTTCGTGCCGTTCGGCAATATCCTTCACGACGGCGTCGAACTTGACCGCCTCGTTCTTGAAGACCAGGTCCGACTGGTCGATCCGCTGCATGTCGCGGTTGGTGGGAATGGCAACCACACCGAGCTTGTAGGTCCCCATGAATTCCGCTGCCTCGGTCTCGGCAGTTCCGGTCATGCCTGAGAGTTTGCCGTACATACGGAAGTAGTTCTGCAGCGTTACGGTGGCCAGGGTCTGGTTCTCCGCCTTGATCTCCACGCCTTCTTTGGCCTCGATGGCCTGGTGCATGCCTTCGTTGTAGCGGCGGCCGGCAAGGATACGGCCGGTGTGCTCATCGACGATCAGGACCTCGCCGTCGAGAATGACGTAGTCCTTGTCCCGCTTGAACAGTTCCTTGGCCTTGATCGCGTTGTTGAGGAACCCGATAAGGGGCGTGTTCGCGGATTCGTAAAGGTTCTGGATGCCGAGGTAGTCCTCGACCTTTTCGATGCCGCTTTCCAGGACACCGACGGTGCGCTTCTTTTCGTCGACTTCGTAGTCCTTCTCAGGCTGGAGCCGCAGGACCACCTTGGCGAATTCGCTGTACCAGCGGTTGGTGTCACCCTGGGCGGGACCGGAAATGATAAGCGGGGTACGGGCTTCATCGATAAGGATGGAGTCCACTTCGTCAACGATGGCGAAGTTGTGCCCGCGCTGGACCAGTTCCGATTTGTCCCAGGCCATGTTGTCGCGGAGGTAGTCGAAGCCGAACTCGTTGTTGGTGCCGTAGGTGATGTCCGAGGCGTACTGGTGGCGCCGCACTGCCGGATCCTGGTTGGCGAGGATACAGCCGCTGGTCAGGCCGAGGAAACGGTAGACGCGGCCCATGAGGTCGGACTGGTATTCGGCCAGGTAGTCGTTGACGGTGATAACGTGAACGCCTCTGCCGGTGAGCGCATTGAGGTAGGCAGGAGCAGTTGCCACCAGGGTCTTGCCTTCACCGGTCTTCATTTCCGCGATGTTGCCCAGGTGCAGGGCTGCGCCGCCCATCAGCTGAACGTCGAAGTGGCGCATGCCCAAGGTCCGTGAGGCCGCTTCCCGGACCGCGGCAAAGGCCTCGGGAAGCAGGTCATCAAGCTTCTCCCCATCCTGGTGGCGTTCGCGCAGCCGGTCCGTTTCCTCACGGAGTTCGGCATCCGTGAAAGTCTTGAACGAATCTTCCAGGGCGTTGATGGAGTCGGCATAGTTCCGCAGTTGCCGGAGCGTTTTCTTGTCACCGGTGCGGAGAAGTTTTTCGATAAGTGATGCCACGTGAAGATGCTCCCAGTCTTATGCCGCCGATTCTGGCGTTTTTAGTCTACGGGAGAGACACCGCCCCGGGGCCCGTTTGTTCCCTCAGAGCGGATACGGGCTACAAGCCGGCAACGGCCTTCGCGAGCGCCCCGGACAGGTCGCCGCGGCAACCCACCTCCACGTCGGGAAGTCCCAGCCAGTCCGCCATCAAGCGGAGCTCGGCGGCGAGTTCGACGGCGGTGTCCCCCGGGGCGCCGGGCTCGGCGAACGCGGACCTGGCCAGGAGTTTCCCGCCTGAGCGGTCAGCTTTGAGGTCCACCCGCGCGACAATCCGGTCCCTTAGGAGGAAGGGAAGCACGTAATACCCATAACGCCTTTTGTGCTCCGGAGTGTAGATCTCGATCCGGTAGTGGAAGCCGAACAGTTCTTCCAGCCGGCGGCGTTCAAAAACCAAGGAATCAAAGGGACTCAACAGGGCCCGGCCGGCGGCTTTGCGTGGAAGCGTGGCCTCCACGTGCCGGAACACGTCGCGGTTCCAGCCCGCCACCGTCACCCGCTCCAGCCTCCCGCAATCCACCAAATGCTCCACGGAGGCCGCCGCGGCCTTGAGCGGGGTGCGGAAGTAGTCAGCAAAGCACCGCACGGTTCCGATGCCGTGGGCCTGGGCCGCGGCATCGATAAGGCGGTACAGCGCAGGCGTGCGATCGAGTTCCCGCTGCCCTGGAAGGGGAACGCCCGGCAGCACCCTGGAGGTCAGGGTGTACTTGCGCTCAAACTGCTCAGTCCTGGAAGCCGCCGAAACCAGGCCCTCCTCAAACAGGTGTTCCAGTACACGCTTGACCGCACTCCAGTTCCAACCCCAATTGACTGCCTGCTTTTCCTCGACGTGGCCGATCCTCGCCGCGATCTCGGCAGCGGTCATCGGGCGTGCGGACGCGAGCGTTTCGAGGATCCTGGCAGAGATGGTAGCCCGCACACCGGGGTCCATGCCGGCGGCGCCCACCCATGCCCTTTTCTGCCAGAGGCGGAGGTCGGCAAAATGCTCCGGGCGGATATAGCTGGCCTCATGAGCCCAGTACTCCACCATCCGCCGCGGATGGGTGCCGGACATCCGCTGGAGGATGCTGCGGTCGTAGTTTCCCAGCCGGGAGAAAAAGGGGAGGAAGTGGCTCCGGGCGAGAACATTGACGGAATCTATCTGGACGAGCTGGAGCCGGGCAAAGGTGCGGCCCACCGTCCGTGATGTCACGGGGCCGGTGGGCCGTCCTTTGTCGAGTCCCTGTGCTGCCAGAGCGATCCGCCGGGCCTGGTCCAGGCTCAGCGTCGCTGGCACATCAGTCCTCTCTGTGGATGGTGTTCACCACCCTAGGCCTTTGCTGCTGCATCGTCCGAACGGTACGCAATGATTTTTTCTTCGACCACGGTGTCACCAGGTTCGCATTCGTGGTCCAGGGTGATAACCCCATAGGTCCAGCCGCGGCGCCGGTACACGACGGACGGCGTATTCGTAGCCTTGTCCACGAAAAGGTAGAAGTCATGCCCGACGAGTTCCATGTTGTCCACGGCATCATCGAGGGAAAGCGAGGCGGCCGGGAAGACCTTGCGCCGGATTAGGACCGGGGAATCGCCGGCAGGGATGTCGTTGTCAACATCATAGGGAGACTTCTCTGTGGGAGCCTCCGCCGTTTCGTTCCGGTGGCTCGCCTCGACGTAGATCGGTTCGTGGGCGCTGGCGGGCTCCAGCGTGGCGGTTGCTTCGCGGACAGCCTTGGGTGTGTGCCGTCCATGATGGACCTTCTTGCGGTCCTTGGCGCGGCGGAGACGCTCAAGCAACTTGTTGTACGCGAGGTCGAATGCCGCGAACTTGTCAGCGGCGCTTGCTTCGGCACGGATCACCGGTCCCCTGCCCAGAACTGTCACCTCAACGGTCAGCTGGTCGCCGGTCTGCCGGGAACTGGTCTCCTTGGAAACCTTCGCATCAACACGCTGGACTTTGTCCCCCAGCGACTCGATCTTTGAGATCTTCTCCCCGGCATATTCGCGGAACCGGTCTGAAACTGTCAGATTTCGTCCGCTGATCATAAACTCCATGGTGCCCTCCAAATGACTTCGGTGACACGACGGCAGCACTTCCCTGGGCCGATCTGTTTGACAGTCAAGCCCCTCTCCGAGCCGCCATCGACAGGTACATTCTGTTCTTGGTACCCACCACCGACGTTAGTTCATAGCCATCCTTTATTCATCCTTTCCTGGTTTATTTTTTTCTAAGACATGCTCCCTTCCGCGGCCTTCCGGGGATGCGGCGCCGGGGCCTGAAGAGTCGGGCGGGCGTGTCGCAGCCAGCACGATTGCGCCCGTCACCAACGCACCGGACACGTGTAGTGCCCGGGCTGCTTCCGCGAGTGTCGCGCCTGTAGTGAGGACGTCGTCGACAATGATGCAGCGCTGTCCGGCTACTTGGTTCCGGCCACTTTGGCGGACCTGCATGGTACCCCGGACCCGCTTTGCGCGGCCGCCACGGTCGAGGCCTTTTTGCCCGCCCGGCAGCTGCAGGCCGCCCGACCCGGTCTTTCCCAGCACATCCTGCACCGCAAGCCCGGGCACCTGGCGTGACACCTCCTCCAGGAGCAGGTGGACGGGGCTGAAACCGCGTTTAAGGAAGGCCGCATTGCTGCTCGGCACCGGGACCAGACAGCTCACTCCCGTTCCGGGTGATGCGGAACGGACAGCACCGGCGAGCACCCGCCCGAGGCTGCTTTTAAGCTGATACTGGCCGTGGCGTTTGAAGGACAACAGTGCCTGGGCGAGCTCCTCCCGGTAAACACCGGCAGCCACGACGGGCAGAAGAACCCTGCCGCCAACATCCATCAGGGCAGGTGCTCCGCTCTCGGCACGGAATGGGTCGCACGTCAGCCGCCGGATACGGCGGTCGCACTGACCGCAGAGGGCCCGGTCTTCGGCGCCGCAGCAGACGCAGTCCACCGGAACAGCAAGCGCAAGGAGGTCTGCCGCAGCCCCCGCTGCCTGGTCCAGCAGCCGCAGGAGTGCACTCTGATATTCGGAGCGGTGGCCGGCGGACCGTTCGGGTGCCGGTGCAAGGTCCGGGTCCAGCCGAACCCTCCTCCCCGCCCCGGCCTCCGTAGTGCATTTGTTGCTCACCGCATAAGGATCTGCCCGCACGTACTCCGAGGAAACGACGCTCCACGCCTATGTGGACAACGCCGGGCGGGGCAACAGCATCAGCCAGGGAACGACGGCTCGATGGGTCCCTTGATCTGGGGGGACCAGCCATTTCCGAGCCGCTGGAAGACGCCTTCCGCGGACTGCGCATAGATTTCCTCAGCCCCGTTCCCGGCGCTGAGTGCCACCAGTCCGGGCCACGGGGCCAGTTGTTGTGGCTGCCCCGAGGTGAGGGACAGCAGCTCCGGCGTAACGTTCGACGCCGCGGCGCCCTTCATCACGGCAACGGTGGTGTCACTGACCCAGACGCCCTGGTCCGGTTCGCTGTTGGTGGCCAGGGAAACCGGCGGCGTCAGCTCCCGCGGTGTTCCGTCCGTGCCGCGGATAATGCCGGTCACCTGCACGCGGGTCTTCCCGTTTTGTTCGGAAATCACCAGCGCCCGGACTCCTTCCCGCGAGATCCGGAAGTCCTTGACGGTGCGTCCCGCCAGCCAGGCGGGCGCCAGGGTTACCGACGGTACGTTGGCTCCCTCGGCCACGCCCGTGGGGCGGTATGCAACAACTTCGGTTCCCCCCGAAGCTCCCGGCCCTGCCGACCACACCCATTCATTCAGGCCGAAGGACGGCCGGGTCAGGGTGCTCCGTGTAGTCAATGCCCTCGCCGGCTGGCCGGGATTGATGCTGTACAGGGTGGTGCGGCTGTCGTTGAGGAAGGCCGCTGTCTGTGACACCGGGGATTCTGCGGGAAACCGCGGGTTGAGGGAAGACACCGGCTGCATATCCGGCAGTGGTGACACCCTGTTGTTCTCGTAGCGCACCAGATCATTGCCGCTGACAGCAATCTGGCGTGAGGGCACGCTTTTGTCCAGCACCGGCGGGAGGACCGAGCCGTTGTCCTCGACGCGGACCAGGTCCTGGTTTGCGCGCAGCTCGACATTGACCACATCCGGCTGGCTGCGGAAGGTCAGGGTCAGCTGCATCTGCATACGCAGGCGGTCTTCGGGTGAGGTTTCAGTGAGTTCCTTGGCTGTCAGGTCCACCTGTGCAGCGCCTGAGACAACAGGCACCGATTCCCGGGCCAGCTTGATGCCCGAGGGGAAGGCGCTCACCACGGCACCACGCAGATACGGGGCAGGCCCGGCCAGCAGCGCACTGGTCATCGCCTTGACGGTCTTGTTCTTGATGAACCAGCGGACATCAGGAACCGCGTACGTGAAGCTGGGGTCATAGAAGTAGATGGGGTATGCACCGTAGATGACCTTGAAGGTTTCTTCGGCGATGGCTGTGCCATCCGGAAGGGCGGAAATCCGCCATTCCCCGTCCACTTGGGTAACCGTCACCGGGATCTTCTCAACGGTGCCCTCTGGGGACTGGGTGGCTATTCCGTCGGCGTCAACCGTGTAGGCGACGTCGAGCTCATAGTTGTAGACATTCTCCGCCTCGCCCGGCACAACCCGTGCTTCACGGTACACAAGGGCGCGCTGGTCCGGCTTCCAGGAGACGGATGACGCCTGGGTCAGATATTGGCGTGCGACCGCGTAGTCGTCCTCATAGCCGCTGCCTGCCCGGTAGAAGTAGTCGATGATCGTTTCGGGCGTAGCGCCGTCCTGCGGCGCAGCCGGCAGGAACACGGGTGCGCTGAGGTTGCCGGCGCTTCCCTCACTGCTTTTGCCTACCGGTCCGGACGTGGGGATGCGGGCGCAGCCGGCCAGCAGGACGGCCAGCAGGACCAGCAGTAAAGCCACGGGTTTTGCCCGGCCTGAGGTGTCGCCCGTCATGTGGTCTCCTTCGGCGTGGACGCCGGAACAAGCGGCGCTCCGCCGGCTTCCAGCACGAGCATGTTTTTGTTGTCCGCCTCGTCGGGGAGCGTGATGTCACTGGGTTCCAGCTGAACCGGCGACTTGTCGATGTCTTCGCCCTGGCGAAGAGGCAGTGTCAGCCGGAAGTTTGCCCCGTGGCCCTTCTTCCCCCACGCCTGGAGCCAGCCGTTGTGGAGTTTGGTGTCCTCCATCGCTATGGACAGGCCAAGGCCACTGCCCCCGGTGGTACGGGCGCGGGCAGGGTCTGCCCGCCAGAACCTGTCAAAGACGCGGGCGGCTTCCGCCGGTGCCATGCCAATGCCGTGGTCCCGGACTGCTATTCCGACGGCGGTCCGGCTGGCTGCCACGGTGACCCTTACCGGCTTTCCTTCGCCGTGCTCCACGGCGTTGAGGATGAGGTTCCGAAGGATCCTGTCAATCCTGCGGGCATCCATTTCCACGATGATGGCGCCGCCGGGGGCGCTGAGGATGATTTCGGAGCCGTACTCGGCTGCTACCGGCGCCGCCCCTTCAATAACGTGGGCCACCACCTGAAGGATGTCCTCCGGCTCGGCGTCCAGCATGGCCACGCCGGCATCGAAGCGGGAGATCTCCAGCAGGTCCGAAAGAAGGGACTGGAAACGCTCCACTTGGTTGTACAGGAGCTCGGCGGAGCGTTTGTTGATGGGATCGAATTCTTCCCGCGCGTCGTACAGCACTTCCGCTGCCATTCGGACGGTGGTCAATGGAGTCCGCAGTTCGTGGGAAACATCGGATACAAAGCGCTGCTGCATCTGGGACAGCGTGGCCAGCTGCGTGATCTGCTCCTGAAGGCTTGCTGCCATATGGTTGAAGGAGGCGCCAAGGCGGGCAACCTCGTCCTCGCCCCGGACCACCATCCGTTCCTGCAACTGGCCGGCCGCCAGCTTTTCGGACACCATGGCGGCGTGGCTGACCGGGCTGACGACGTTGCGCGTGACGTACCAGGCGATGGCGCCGATCATCAGGACCAGCACGGCGCCGCCTGCCCACAGCACGCTTTGGATCTCGTCGAGGGTCTGCTGCGCGGTGTTCAGATCGTAAATAAGGTACAGCTCGTAGACGGTGCCATTGAAAGTCACCTTGTTGCCCACGGCAATGCCGGGACGGTCCTCAGTGCCGACCGGGATCACGGTGGACGCCCAGTACTGGTCCTTTCCCGACTCCTGCACGGCCTTACGCAGCTCAGGCGGGATCACACTGACTGTTAGCTGGTCCGATGCCCGTGACTCCACCCACCGGTTGCGGGGTTTGGTCTGTTCGGGCATGGCCTCGAAGACATACCGCCGCTGGATGACGGAACCCCGGCCCTCCACCGCGTTGAGGGTGTCGTATACCAGGGTGATCACGCTGGACTGATCGGTGACCTGGGCGCCGTCGAAGGTGTCCTGGACTTGCTTGACGTTGTAGCGGGTTTCCGACTCGGCCTGGGTCAGCCGCTCCTGGAACAGGTTGTTGGCGATCTGGTTGGACAGGTATGCACCTACCACTGCAAACGAGGTGATCGCGAGCATCAGGGTGGTGAGGACGGTGCGGAACTGCAGCGACCGGCGCCATCGCCGGTGCAGGGCCCGCCCTATATAGCGGACCGCCGGAAGGAACCGCCGGATCCCTGTTAGAACCAGCCGGGCAACGCGCAGGCAGACGATCAGGGTGCGCCGCCGCCAGATCCTGGCGCGGAAGGACAGCTTCTGGAAGCCGGCAGTTACGGCGTCGGTGTGCTCCGGCGCCTTGTGGGGCTCAGGCCGGTCAGGCCCGCCGTGGGATTCCGGAGAATTTCCCGCAGCGGGCGCGTTGGCAGGTCCCCCCGTGGGAACTGCGGGGTCAGGCCCCTGCTTTGTAGCCGACACCACGCACCGTTAATACAACTTCCGGGGCTTCCGGATCCTGCTCGATTTTTGACCGGAGGCGCTGGACATGGACATTGACCAGCCGCGTGTCGGCGGCGTGGCGGTAGCCCCAGACCTGCTCGAGCAGCAGTTCGCGGGTAAACACCTGCCACGGCTTGCGGGCAAGGGCTACCAGGAGGTCGAACTCCAGCGGCGTGAGGGAGATCCGCTCATTGCCCCTACTGACCGTGTGGCCGGCTACGTCGATGGTGATGTCCGCGATCTTCAGGGTTTCCGGGGCCTTCTGGTCACCTGGCCGGAGCCGGGCGCGGACACGGGCCACGAGTTCGGCCGGCTTGAACGGCTTGGGCACGTAGTCATCGGCACCGGACTCCAGGCCGCGGACGACGTCGGAGGTGTCTGCCTTGGCGGTGAGCATCACGATGGGCACGTCAGACTCCGCGCGGATCTGCCGGCAGACCTCAATGCCGTCCACGCCGGGAAGCATAAGGTCCAAAAGGACAAGGTCCGGCCGGGATGAGCGGAAAACGTCAAGCGCCTTGGCGCCGTCGGCGCAGAAGACCGGCTCGAAGCCGTCATTGCGAAGAACAATTCCGATCATTTCGGCCAGCGCTTCGTCATCGTCTACCACCAGAATGCGTGCCTTCATAGTTATATATTCCCTTATCAGGCAGGCTTTGTCCTGTTCAGGGCGCTGCGGCATGGCGGAACGCTAGGTGGCCCGCCTGCGGAACTATAGGCTGGGACGAAGCCGGACGTTCCCGGTGCCCACCGTGTGCTGCAGCCCGGGCGCCGACAGCCGGGGCACAGCTACGGGGGAAGGAACAAGGGTGTCACAAGAAGATCCGGGCGCGCAACAGCCCCAGGGCTGGGACCGGTCCGCTAAAGGCGGCGGCGCCGGTAGCCAAGGCCCCGGCGCTGACAGCCAACCGCCCACTTACGGCCAGGCCGGTTGGGGTGCGGTACCCGCGTGGAACAAACAGCCTGAATGGGGCGGCCAGCCTGTTTGGGGCCCCGGGCCAGGGCAGCAGCAGTGGGGCGCACCGCAGTCCCCGCACCAGTACCCGGGCTATGGCCAGCAACCCTATGGCCAGCCCCGTTACGTAGCCCCGCCCAAACCCGGCATTGTTCCGCTGCGCCCCCTGATGTTCGGTGAGATCCTGGACGGCTCCTTCCAGACGATCCGGCGCAACGCAAAGGCCATGCTGGGCGCCGCCGTCCTCGCGCAATCGCTCGCAGCCATCCTCGCCGCAGTGATCACGGCCGTGACAGCCACCTCCTTGGTCTCCGTCGAAACCTGGGCGGAGAACGCCAGTCCTGCCGACCTTGCCTCCCTCGGCCTGGGATTTCTGGCCGCCATCCTGCTG
The DNA here is from genome assembly GCF_059091165.1 of Arthrobacter sp. Hb9-2. NCBI lineage: Bacteria > Bacillati > Actinomycetota > Actinomycetes > Micrococcales > Micrococcaceae > Arthrobacter > Arthrobacter sp. Hb9-2. The sequence goes on from NZ_JBNHGJ010000006.1 coordinate 63,884, forward strand.
GTAGTAGTCCTGACGCTCTTTATCTCGGCCGTGCTCCAGGGCGCAATGGTGGTGCCCGTGGCGCGGTCCATCCTCAACCGCCCCACCGGCTTCCGGCAAATGTGGGGCCTGGCACGTTCGCGGGCCTGGGCGCTGGTCCGCTTGGCCGCGCTGATGATGGTTGCGGGCTTGCTCGGGTTTCTGGTCATTGCAGCGGTCGCCGTGGGGCTGGTCGCCGGCCTGGAAGGCATGGGAGCCCTGCTGCTCATTCCCCTGGTGCCGGCTTTTATTGCCGTGTTCGTATGGATCTACATCAAGCTGATGGTGGCCCCCGCCGCCGTCGTCATTGAAGAACTTGGCGCCGTTGATGGCCTGCGCCGCTCCTGGGCACTCACCCGCGCCAACTGGTGGCGGATCTTCGGAATCACCTTGGTGGTGGGCATCTTGGTGGGCATCATCGGGCAGGTGGTGATGATCCCGGTGAGCCTGCTGCCCACCTTCCTGGGCGATTTCATCTCGCCCCACGGCGGCACCGAGCAGGACGTCGCCATCGCCGTGGGAGTCGGTGTGGCCACTGCCGTCCTGGGCGCACTGATCGGCGCAGTCGGCTATGCCTTCCAAACGTCTGTGATGGCGTTGATCTATATGGATCTTCGAATGCGGAAGGACGGGCTGGACATCGCGCTGCTCCGCCTGATGGAAACCGGCGCCGATCCGGAAGGAATCCCCGGACGCGGGATGACTGCATCGGGGCCGGGCCCTCTCCCCGGGACGGGCCCCGGCGGAGACTGGCCGAATGTCCGCTGAACCTCCGGTGCTCCCGGGGGCCGAGGAAGCCCGGCGGTGGGCAACTGAGGAACTCGCCAAATCCGAATACCGGGACGCCGAGCCGGGTTGGCTGGAATCGTTGTGGCGAAGTTTCCTGGACTGGCTGCTGTCCCTGGACGGGCCCGCCGGCGAACCGGGACCGGTGCCGAGCCCGGTGATCGGAATCGTCATCGCGGTAATCATCGCCGTCGCCGTGATCCTGGCCCGGCCCCGCCTGAACCCGAAGACGCGGCAGCGTAAGGAAGTCTTCGAGCCGGATACTGAACTGACAGCTTCCGACTACCGGCTGCGCGCGGAAGCCTCGGCCGCAGCAGGCAACTGGGGGGACGCCGTCGTCGACCGGTTCCGCGCGCTGGTCCGTTCCGCGGAAGACCGTACGGTCCTCGATCCGCAGCCGGGCCGGACCGCTGATGAAGTGGTCCTCGCCCTGTCCGTCCCGTTCCCGGCTGAAGCGGCACGCCTCCACCAGGCAGCCAGGACTTTCGACGCAGTGCGCTACGGAAGCTGGACGGCGGGCAACTCTGACTACCAGGCGATAGCCGGCCTGGACCAACATCTCGAGGCAACCAAGCCTGCCAAGAATTTGGACCAGCAAAAGGGCGCCCTGCAGCAGGATCCGGCGGCGCTGCCATGACCGGGATGGTTTCCGAGGCTACGGTCAGGGAGAACCACAGCGCCGAAACCGGGGTTGCCGGCAGGAATCCGCTTCGGTGGCTACGCAGGCACCGCGCCCTTGCTGCCGTGGCAGCAGTCGTGGCCGTGGCCTTGGGACTGGTCATCTGGGGACAACTCGCCCCCAAGGGCGACGGTGTTTCCTTGTCCGTCCATAACCCCGGACCAGAGGGGGCACGGGCTGTCACCCAAATATTAGGCCGCCACGGGGTTGACGTCCGGGACGCCGACACGTTCGAAGACGCAATGGCCGCCCTTGCCGACGGCGACTCCCCCACGCTCCTGCTGTACGACCGGGACGGGTTCCTGGATGACTCCCGGCTGCGCGAATTGTCCGGCGCCGCGAATCGCGTGGTAGTTGTATCGCCCCGGCTGCAGACGCTCGCCGCACTGGACAGCGGCATCAGCCAGGCCGGTGTGGTGCCTGAGGCATCAACAGTCCTGGAGCCCGGCTGCGCGCTCGCCGATGCGGAAGCCGCCGGTGCCGTCTCCGGCGAGTCCGGCTTCGTGTACGACGGCGGGACGTCCTGCTACCGGCCCACGGGCTCCGCCGCCGGGCTGCTGACCGTAAGCGGCGACGGGCACGTTTCAGTCCTGGGCAGCACGGCTATCCTCAGTAACGAACGGCTCGACGAACTGGGCAACGCCGCCCTCGCGATCCGGACCCTGGGCGGTTCAGCGGACCTGGTCTGGTACTTGCCGTCCGTGGAGGACCTGGAGACATCCGGTTCCCCGCAAACGCTGGACGAGCTCGCACCGGACTGGGCCCGTTTCCTTGGCCTCTGGCTCGCCCTGGTGGCCCTGGCGGCAATCCTCTGGCGGGGCCGGCGCCACGGACCCCTGGTTTTCGAGCCGCTGCCCGTGGTGGTCAAGGCTGTGGAGACGGCAGAGGGAAGGGCCCGGCTCTACCACGACTCGCATGCGATCGACCAGGCACGGGACAACCTTCGGGCCGGTACGCTGGTGCGGCTGGCCCGGAAGCTGCGGCTGGGGCCAGGTACCACCGCGGACGACACTGCGGAAGCGACGGCACGGTTCCTGGACCGGCCCTCCCGGGACATCAAACAACTGGTTAACGAACGTCCCCGCAGCGAGCCGCGGCTTGTTGCCTGGGCGCAGGAACTGGACACCCTAGAGAAAGAGGTCAGTAGCCGATGAGCGAACAAGGCAGCGGCCCCCGGGTCCTTGACAATACCCATGATTCCGCCCGTCAGGCGCTGCTGGACGTGCGCCATGAGGTGGCAAAGGCGGTGGTGGGGCAGGATGCAACCGTCACCGGCCTGCTGATTGCCCTGCTGTCACAGGGGCATGTGCTGCTGGAAGGCGTGCCGGGTGTGGCCAAGACCCTGTTGGTGCGGGCGTTGTCCGCGGCCCTGAGCCTTGACACCAAACGGGTGCAGTTCACCCCGGACCTGATGCCGGGTGACGTCACCGGTTCCCTGGTGTACGACTCCCACAGCTCCGAGTTCTCGTTTCGGGAGGGCCCGGTGTTCACAAACCTCCTGCTCGCCGACGAAATTAACCGGACCCCGCCCAAGACCCAGGCGTCGCTGCTCGAGGCCATGGAGGAGCGGCAGGTCTCAGTGGACGGCGTATCGCGGCCGCTGCCCTCGCCATTCCTTGTAGCCGCCACCCAGAACCCGGTGGAGTACGAGGGCACCTATCCCCTCCCCGAGGCACAGCTGGACCGTTTCCTGCTGAAGCTCACCATGCCCTTGCCGGAGCGCCGGGACGAGATGGAAGTCATCCGCCGCCACGCCGCCGGTTTCGATCCGCGGGACCTTGCAGCGGCCGGCGTCCGGCCGGTGGCAGGTGCGGCGGACCTTGAGCGGGCCCGGCAGGCGGTGGCCACCGTTGCGGTCGAGCCCGAAATTATCGGCTACATTGTGGACCTTGCCCGGGCCACGCGGTCGGCACCATCCTTCCAGTTGGGCGTCTCGCCCCGCGGTGCCACGGCGTTGCTGAACACCTCAAGGTCCTGGGCCTGGCTGTCGGGACGGGGTTTCGTCACACCCGATGACGTCAAAGCGCTGGCCCTGCCCTGCCTGCGGCACCGGGTGACGCTTCAGCCTGAAGCGCAGATGGACGGGGTGCGGGTGGACGATGTCCTGGCCAGCATCCTCGCTTCCGTACCCGTTCCACGCTGATGGCCATTTCCGGGCGTTTTGTGGTGCTGGTGCTGCTGGGCCTGGTGCCGGTCCTGCTGTTGCCCGGATGGGGAACGGTCTGCCTCGTGGCCGGCTGCCTGCTTGCCCTGGCAGCCGTGGATCTGGCCCTCGCCGGTTCGCTCCGCCACGTCCGGGTGGTGCGCCGGGAGCCCGGCAACGTGACCCTGCACGGGACCGCGGACTCTGTGCTTACTGTCCGGAACGATGGACGGCGCCGGTTGCGCGGAACCCTGCGTGATGCCTGGCAACCCTCGGCAGGGGCCCAAAATCCGGTTCAGGACATCAACGTTCCGGCAGGCGAAGGCCGGCGTAGCAGTGTGCGGCTGCAGCCTGCCAGACGCGGAGACCTCAAGGCCCCCCACGTCACCGTCCGCTCCTACGGACCATTGCTGCTGGCAGCCCGGCAGCGGACCATCGACTGCCCCGGCGTACTGCGGGTCCTGCCTCCTTTTAATTCCCGGCGGCACCTGCCGTCCAAACTGCGCAAGCTTCGCGAGCTCGACGGCAAGGCCGCCGTCCAGATCAGGGGTGCCGGCACGGAGTTTGATTCCTTGCGTGACTACGTCCGCGGCGACGACGTCCGGTCCATCGACTGGCGGGCAACGGCCCGCCGGTCTTCCGTTGTGGTTCGCACCTGGCGGCCGGAACGCGACCGGCGCGTTGTGATGGTCTTGGACACTTCCAGGACCTCGGCAGCAAGGATCGACGACGAGCCCCGCTTGGATACCGGCATGGAAGCGGCCCTCCTGCTGGGAGTCCTTGCCGAAAGGGGCGGCGACCGGGTGGATTTCCTGGCCTTTGACCGCCGGACCCGGGCGAGGGCGGGATCTGCCGGGCAGGGCAATCTCCTGGGCCAGCTGGTCCAGGCGATGGCCCCGCTGGAAGCCGAACTCATCGAACTGGACTGGTCGGCAATCCCGGGGCAGGTGCGGGCTGTGTCCGCCCACCGGTCCCTGGTGGTGCTGCTGACCTCCCTGGAAGGCGGCGCGCCGGAGGAGGGCCTCATTCCCACTACGGTGCAACTGGCCCGCCAGCACGTGGTGGTGGTGGCGGCCGTCCGGGACCCCCAGCTCGGAATGATGCTGCGGGAACGTGACAGTGCCGCCGGTGTCTTCCGCGCTGCCGCCGCCGAACGCGCGCTTTTGCAGCGCGCAGCAGTCACCGCCGAGCTCCGGCATCATGGCGTGGAAGTGGTGGATGCCGAGCCGCAGGAACTCCCGCCACAGCTGGCGGATATGTACATCAGGCTCAAGGCTGCAGGTAGATTGTGAAGTCCCTATCGCTGTCCGTGCCCCGCTCACGAGGAGGTCCCCCATGAACTTACCGATCTACCAGCAGGCCCTGGGTTCGGACTTCAGCCGGCTGCAGCCCGAACTGCAGGAGTACTTTGCCCTGGTGCCGGGCAGCGGCCAGTATGGCGTGGGCGAGGGCACGTTCGACGTCGTAGGCTGCCGCCAGGACTGGCTGCGTCCGCTGCTGCGGCTGACCGGCGGGGAGGAAGCGTTTTTTCCCGAGTACGGGGAGAACATTCCGTTCCGGATCGAAAACCACGCGCACCAGGATCCCTTTGGCCGTTCCAGCCTCACGGCGCGGCGGGAAATCCGCTTCCCGGGGCGTACCCGGATTTTCCAGGACACCACCAGCGTGGCCCGCCACAACGGGGCACCCCGGCTGGTGGACTACGTGGGGAGGTACCGGCGGCTGGTGACGGACCTGAACCTGAGCGTGACAGCGCAGGGGCGGCTCCGCGGCGTTTCCGAAGCCTCAAGGCTTTTCCTTGGCCCCCTCCGCATCCCCCTCCCCGCCGCCCTGGACGCCAAAGCCTACGCCGAACAGTGGTGGGACCCGGCCGAAGGCGGCAACGGGAAGCACCACATCCAGGTCAAGGTGATCCAGCCCCAGATCGGCCTGGTGCTGGTGTATGCCGGCAGCTTCGACTACAGGCTGCGTGCATACACTGGCGGGAGCGCCGCCCAGAGCTTCCTGCCGCGGTACGCGCAGCCGGACCGCTGGGAAAACCGGGTCTGACGCTCTTAGCCCTGCGCCAGCTGGTTCAGCCCATCGGCGAGCTGCGTGATCCGGCCCAGGACCGCCGTAGCCTCAGCCGGGCTGCGGCCGGCAAGTCCTGCAGAGGGCGTGACGCGTACCGTGCTGAGGGCCGTTGCCGGCAGGCCGAGCTGCCGCCACGGGCGCCATACCGCCTCGACGCAGTCAGCCACCCTGGGCAGTGAGTTCGCCGCTAAGTCCAGCGCCCCGATCCACAGGCGTTTATCCGCTTCCACGGCTCCGGCCAGCTGCTCCCATTGCCGGGCAGTCAGCGCCTTCAGTGGAACAGCAATGCCGTCGGCTCCGGCCGCGAGGACCTGTTCGAAAGGCGCTTCAATTTCAGGAACGGCAATAACGATCTCGGCGGCGCCGGCGGCCCGTAAAGCGTCCAAAACAACACGCCAGGACTCCCGCGCTTCGGAGGCCGCAACGGCACGCAGCGTGCGGTAGCCGCTGGACGTGGGAATGCTGCCGGCCAGGACGGCTGCGATGTCAGGCTCATCCACCTGGACCACCAGCCGGGCACCCGGAACTGCTGCCGAGACCCGGGAAAGATAAGCGCCGACGCCGGCAGCCAGGGAAGCTGCGAGGTCCCGCCGGGCGCCGTAGTCCATGAGGGCGCGCTCGCCGTTGTGCAGGTGGAGGCCGGCCGCAAGGCTTAGCGGACCCACCAGCTGGACCTTGACCTCCGCAGCAGGTTTCTCCTCGGCACCGGCCACATCGGCCAGGACGTTGATGTCAGTGGCAAGGGCCGAGGCAGCGCGGCGGAAGTCCTTGCCGGGACGGTCCACGAGCCGCCAACCATAAGGCTGGACGTCCACGGCCAACTCCTCGAGAAGGCAAGCGGTGCGGCCCAGGGCATCTGACCCCACGCCCCGGTCCGGCAGTTCGGCGAGGAATGGCAGATGGGGGCTGCCCAGCTCGCCCCGGATGATTTTTGCCGCCTCCACCGGGTCCTCGCCGGGCCAGGGCCCAAGTCCGGTAGCCGTTACCTCCCGCGGCGGCGCCTCGTTCCCGCGTGTTGCGCCGGACCCGGCTTCGTGCCGTTCTCCGGTCCTCACGCGAGTGCTGATGCCTGCGGGTGCTGCCCCGAGGCGGCCTCATGGTCTTCGGCGATCGCCTCGTGATGCCGGATGACCTCGCCGATGATGAAATTCAGGAACTTCTCTGCAAAGGCAGGATCCAGGTGGGCGTCTTCGGCCAGCCTGCGCAGCCGGGCAATTTGGGCGGCCTCACGCCCCGGATCGCCTGCGGGCAGCCGATGCGTGGCCTTGAGGAACCCGACTTTCTGGGTTGCCTTGAAGCGCTCAGCCAGGAGATAGACCAGGGTGGCGTCGATATTGTCGATGCTGGAGCGGATGGACAGCAGCTCAGCCATCACCGAGTTGTCCACCTGGCCGGCCAATGAACTGGCGGAGGGGTCGTAGTCATCGGAGTCAGGAGCGTGGAGGTTGTGCTGCGTCATGGTTCAAGTCTATGGGAGGGCTCCTGTTTCAACCGGGTGTTAAGCGCCGGTGCCGGTATCCGGCACCGGCGCTTAGTGCAGGCTCAGGGTCAGCGCATCAGATGCCGAGCAGCGCCCGGTGTTCTTCCCGCCGCCTCGCCTGTTCCTGCGGATCCGGTACGGGAAGGGATGCGATGAGCCGCCGCGTGTAGTCATGCTGCGGGTTTCCCATCACCTGGCTTCCGATCCCCTGCTCCACCAGCCTGCCCTTGTACAGGACGCCCACCCAGGAGGACAGGATGTCCACAACGGCGAGGTCGTGGCTGATGAAGAGGCAGGCGAAGCCGAACTCCTCCTGGATGTCCTTGAACAACTCCAGGACCTTGGCCTGCACTGAAACGTCCAGGGCCGACGTCGGCTCGTCAGCTATCAGCAGCCGCGGGTTGAGGCTGAGGGCCCGCGCCAGGGATGCCCGCTGGCGCTGCCCTCCGGACAGCTCGTGCGGGTACCGTCCTGCGTACGACGCCGGCAGCTGGACTGATTCGAGCAGCTCGCCGACGCGTTTGCGCGCCTGCGCCGGGCTTGGCTTCGTGTGAATGACCATGGGTTCGGCGATGCAGTCCCCGATGCTCAGCTGCGGGTTGAAGGAAGCAGCAGGGTCCTGGAACACAAAGCCGATGTCCTTCCGGAGCGGTTTGAAGGTTCGCTCCCGAAGGTTCAGCATCTCGTAGCCCAGCACGCGGAGGCTGCCTCCGGTGGTCCTGTTCAGGCCCGCGATGGCCCGCCCGATGGTGGTTTTGCCGGAACCGGACTCCCCCACCAGTCCGAACACTTCGCCCCGGGAAAGGGTGAAGCTGACCCGGTCCACGGCCTTGAACGCCGGTGTTCCGAGCCTGCCCGGGTACTCGATGGTCAGGTTGTTGGCTTCGACCAGGACTTCCTCTTCCTGGTGCGCCCGGGCGGTCAGTCCTTGCGACGCGGAGTTATGCCCGAGGTGCGGTACCGCGGCGAGCAGCTTTCGGGTGTAGTCCTGCCGCGGTTCCGCAAAGAGGGTGCTGGCGGGCGCCTCCTCGACGACGTCCCCCTGGTACATCACCACCACGCGGTCGGCGAGGTCCGCTACCACACCCATGTTGTGCGTGATGAGCACAATGGACGTGCCGTACTTGTCCCGCAGGTCCCGGAGCAGTTCCAGGATCTCTGCCTGGACCGTGACGTCCAGCGCGGTGGTGGGCTCGTCGGCAACAATCAGGCCGGGATTCAGTGCCAGGGCCGCGGCGATCACCACCCGCTGCTTCTGTCCTCCGGAGAACTGGTGCGGATAGTAGTTGACGCGGGTTTCCGGATCCGGGATGCCCACCTTGCGCAGCGCTTCAACAGCCCGGGACTTGGCTTCCCTGGCCGAAACCCGTTTTCCTCCGCTGCCCGCGTGGGCCCGGATACCTTCGGCGATCTGCCAGCCCACGGTGAACACCGGGTTCAGCGCCGTGGAGGGTTCCTGGAAAACCATTGCCACGTCACGGCCGCGGATCTGGCGGAGGCGCGCGGCGCTGACACTGATCACGTCGGCTCCGTTGATCACCACTGCCCCTGAACTGCTGGCCGTTTCCGGGAGCAGGCCCAGGATGGTCTTGGCGGTGACTGTCTTGCCGGACCCGGACTCCCCCACGATGGCGAGGACTTCGCCTTTCCGCACCTCCAGGCTGACGTCTTTGACTGCATGGACGGGACCGCCGTCGGTAGCGAAAGTGACCTGGAGGTGGTCGATGTCGAGAACCGGGAGGCCGCCGTCGGACTGGCCTTCGCCTGCGTGCCGTCCGGACAGTGGATCAATGTTGATCGTCATAATGTCCTGCCTTCGATTGCCATGGCGGCGTTGTCCACCGGCGCCGGGGAGCTGCCGCCTGTGCTCTTGCGTCCGCGCAGGCGCGGATCGTTGAGGTCATTGATGCTCTCGCCCACCAGGGTCAGGCCCACCACGGTGAGCACGATGGCCAGGCCCGGGAACATGCCGGTCCACCAGATCCCGGAGGTAGTGTCGGCAAGCGCCTTATTGAGGTCGAAGCCCCATTCCGCGGCCGAGCTGGGTTCGATGCCAAAACCAAGGAACCCCAGTCCGGCAAGGGTGAGGATGGCTTCGGAGGCGTTGAGGGTGAAGATCAGCGGCAGGGTACGGGTTGCGTTGCGGTAGATGTGGCGGCTCATGATGCGGATGTTGGAGGCGCCCACCACTTTGGCGGACTCTACGAACGGCTCAGCCTTCAACCTCACGGTCTCAGCCCTGATGACCCGGAAATACTGCGGAATGAATACCAGCGTGATGGCAGTGCCGGCGGCGAAGATGCCGCCGACGAGGCTGGACTGGCCCCCGCTGATAACGATGGCCATCACGATGGCCACCAGCAGCGACGGAAAGGCGTAGACGGCGTCGGCGATAACCACCAGGATGCGGTCGAGCCACCCGCCCAGGTAGCCGCTGACCAAGCCAAGGACGACGCCGACGACGATGGACATGGCCACGGCGACGACAATCACCAGGATGGCGGTCTGCGCACCCCAGATCACCCGCGACAGGACGTCGTAGCCTCCTACGGTTGTACCCAAAAGGTGCTTGCCGCCCGGGGCCTGCTGGGTGGGGAAGTTGCCATCGGCGTCGGACAGCTGGGAGAAGCCGTAGGGCGCCAGCAGCGGGGCGAAGAGCGCCGTCAGGACAAAAGCTCCGGTCAGGATCAGGCCTGCCACCAGCATGCCGCGCTGGAGGCCCACGCTTTTGCTGAAGTGCGAGACGACCGGCAGGCGCCGGTACCAGGGCGCCCGGGGGCTTTCCATGGGGATGGGAACGGTTGGAATGCTCATGTCAGTACCTCACCCGGGGATCGATCAGCGCGGCGATGATGTCCACGATGAAGTTGGTCATGGCCACGATGATGGCGAGCAGCACCACGATGCCCTGGACGGCGACGAAGTCACGCGCTGTGAGGTAGTTCGCCAGCTGGAATCCCAGGCCCTTCCACTCGAAGGTCTTCTCCGTGAGTACGGCGCCGCCGAGCATCACGGCGATCTGCAGCCCCATCACGGTGATGATCGGGATCAGGGCGGGCTTGTAGGCGTGCTTGGTGACCAGGCGGTATTCGCTCACTCCCCTGGACCGGCCGGCCTCCACGTAATCCCTGCCCAAGGTCCCGATGACGTTGGTCCGGACAAGTCGGAGGAAGATTCCGGCTGTCAGGAGCCCCAGCGCCACCGCAGGCAGAACAGCGTGGGCCATGACGTCGCTGAGCGCTGCCATGTTTCCGCTTCGGAGCGCGTCCAGCCAGTAGATCCCGGTGGGGGCCTCCAGGGATGTCAGGGCCAGTTCGCTGGATGTTTTGGCCCTGCCGGCAACCGGCAGCCAGCCCAGCCACACCGAGAAGGTCAGCTTCAGCAGCATGCCCGCGAAGAATACGGGGGTGGCGTAGCAAAGAATGGCGAAGACCCGCAGGACGGCGTCAGGCGCCTTGTCCCGGCGGTGCGCCGCGACCATGCCGAGCGGGATGCCTACCAGGAGGGCGACGAGCAGTGCGTTGATGGTTAGCTCCAGTGTTGCTGAGCCATAGGTTGAGAGCATTTCGACGACGGCCCGGTTGTCCGTGAGTGTGCGGCCGAAGTTGCCCGTGGCCAGCTGGCCGAGGTATTCGAAGTACTGGACCAGGAGGGGCCGGTCGTAGCCGGCCGCCTGGATGCGCTCCTGAAGCTGGTCGGCAGGCAGCCGCCCGCCCATGGCCGCAGTAATGGGGTCACCGGTAATCCTCATCAGGAAGAAAACCATGGTCACCAGGATGAAGATCGTGGGGAAGATCAGCAGGAAACGGATCAGGATGTACTGGCCCAGTCCCCCGCCGGAAGATTTTTTGGTGGCCGGGAGGAGGCCGTCCGCGTCGCTCGGGGGCGCGTCAATGAGTGTTGTCATGGGTACCTAAAGTTGTCGTTGCCGGCGCTGCAGCTCCAGCAGGAGAGCAGCAACCGTGACCAGCAGACGGGGCGGGACACGTGCACCTGGCTGCAGGCGCATCACGTCCCGCCCCGTGTGCGGTCAGAACCGGATGGTCGACGGACCTACTTGGACATCACGCCAAGACGGGTCTTGAACGACGCGTCCAGGGTCTTTTCGACTCCCTGGACATCCGTTCCGGCCACCATCACCTGGGCACCCTGCAGCAGCGGCAGCGTGGAGAGATCCTTGGCGATTGCTTCCTGGGCCTGGCCGAGCAGTTCGCTCCGCTCCGCCTTGTCCGTGGTTACCAGCTGCTTCTTGACGATGTCCGTTACGGCAGGGTTCTCGTAGTGGTTGCCGAGGAAGTTGCCGGGGATGAAGAACGGGGTCAGGTAGTTGTCCGCATCCGAGTAGTCCGGGAACCAGCCGAGCTGGTACACCGGGTAGGCATCCGCGCGGCGCTCCTTCGTGTAGGTGGTCCACTCCGTGGACTTGAGGTCCACGGTAAAGAGGCCGGACTTCTCGAGTTGTTCCTTCACGAGGGCATACTCGTCTGCGGCGGACGTGCCGTATCGGTCGGTGTACTGCAGCTTGAGGTCAACCGGGGAGGTGATGCCGGCGTCGGCCAGGACCTTCTTTGCCTTGTCCAGGCTGGGCTTGCCGCTGCCGTCACCGTAAAGGCTCTTCAGCGGTTCCGCAGCTCCCTCGAATTCCTTGGGGACGTAGGAATAGACGGGAGTGTAGGTGTTCTTGAAAACCTGGGAGGCGATGACGTCGCGGTCAACGAGGTGCGCGATGGCCTGGCGCACGGCCAGCGACTTCGCGGGATCGGCTTCGGGAGTCTTCGCGCCGAACGGCATGGTGTCGAAGTTGAAGACCATGTAGCGCAATTCCCCGCCGGGGCCCTTGTGGACCTTGACCTTGGAGTCCTTTTCCAGGTCGGCCACGTCGGTTGCCGTGAGGATGCGGCCTGCGACATCGATGTTGCCCTGCTGGACGTCGAGTTTCAGGTTGTTCGGGTCCGCGTAGTGCTTGAGCGTGGCGCCGTCATTGGCGGCTGCGCCCAGCATCCCTTGGTAGTCCGGGTTGGGCTTGAAGCTGACCAGCTCGTTCTTCTTGTAGCTTTCAATCGTGTACTGGCCGGCAAAGGGCTTAGCGGCGATGATGGCGTCATCATCCATAATCTTGTCCGCGGGGAAGACTTCCTCGTCCACAATGGGTCCCGGGTTGGAGGCGAGGACGCCAGGGAACACCTGGTCGTTTCCTGCGGCGAGGGTGAACACCACCGTGTTGGGGTCCGTCGCTTCGATTTTCTCCATATTGGCCAGGAGCGAAGCGGGGCCGTTGGGATCGTCGATGGCCTTCACGCGGTTGAATGAGAAAACGACGTCGGAGGAGTCAAGGGTGTGGCCGTTGGCGAACTTCAGGTCCGGTTTAAGCTTCACAGTGAATTCGGTGGGGCTGGTGAAGGAAGCAGACTCAGCGATGTCCGGGGTGGCATCGGCGGTGCCAGGCTTGTAGTTGAGCAGGAAGGGATAGATCTGGTTCATCACCATAAACGAGCCGCCATCGTAGGAACCGGCGGGGTCCAGCGTGACGACTTTGTCAGTGGTTCCGTAGGTGATGGCCCCGCCGCCGGCATCACCGGTGGAGGTTCCGCCGCCGCCTGAGGGGCCCGTGCAGGCAGTCAATGCGAGTGCGGAGATGCCTGCCAGCGCGATCGCGCCGTGCAGTGCCTTGTTGCTCTTCGTCATCTGTGAACTTTCTGTTCGATGAATACGCGGCCCGCCGGTCGCTGCAGGGTGCCTTTGCTTCGGCGGGAGCGCGCTGTGCTGATGCCTAGATTCAATCAGAGAGTCAACCCCCAACACGGGCCATTTTGTGAGTTGAGACACAAAATTTACCTGAATGATGCGGTGCTCTCATTTGCCGGCGGCGCAACGAAGAACGCCGCCCCGGTTGAACCGGGGCGGCGTGTGGAATGAATGGTTCTAGAGCGCGGCGCGCTGGAGTGAGCGTGCGGCGTCGATAGTGGCCTGGCCCAGTACCCGGCTGCCCTGGTAAAGGACCACGGTTTGCCCGGGGGCCACGCCCCGCAGCGGCGTAGTCAGCCGAACCACCAGTTCAGCGCCGGCACCTTCTTCCTGAGCTTCCATGCGGGCCGTAGCGGGGACCGGGTCGCCGTGCGCCCGGACCTGGGCGTAGCAGGCAAAGTTCCCGCCCGTTTCCACTTCCGCAATGGGCAAGCCCGCCCAGGACACCTTGATGCCCCTGATTTCGTCAATGGCCAGCAGGGCTTCGGGACCCACCACCACCTTGTTTTCCTTGGGCCGGATCTCAAGGACAAACCGGGGCTTGCCGTCGGCGGCGGGTGTGCCCAGTTTCAGGCCGCGGCGCTGGCCCACTGTGAAGGCGTTGGCGCCGGGGTGCTCCCCCACCTTGGTACCTGTTTCGTCCACGATGTCGCCGGTGGTCATGTCGATCTTTTCGGCGAGCCAGCCGGCGGTGTCGCCGTCGGGGATGAAGCAGATGTCGTGGCTGTCGGGCTTGTTGGCCACGGAGAGTCCGCGGCGTTCAGCCTCCGCACGCACTTCAGCCTTGGAGGGTGTGTCGGCCAGCGGGAACATGGAGTGCTTGAGTTGCTCGTGGGTCAGGACGCCCAGGACGTAGCTCTGGTCCTTTGCCCAGTCAGCGGCGCGGTGCAGTTCGCGGTTGCCGTCCGCGTCCTCGATGACCTTGGCATAGTGTCCGGTGCAGACGGCATCGAAGCCCAGGGCGATCGCCTTTTCCAGCAGCGCCGCGAACTTAATACGCTCATTGCAGCGCATGCACGGGTTGGGGGTGCGGCCCGCGGCGTATTCATCGATGAAGTCCTGGACAACGTCCTCCTTGAAGCGCTCGGAGAAGTCCCACACGTAGTAGGGAATGCCCAGGACGTCGCAGGCGCGCCAGGCGTCCCGGGAGTCCTCGATGGTGCAGCAGCCGCGGCTTCCGGTCCGCAGCGTGCCGGGCATGCGGGAGAGCGCCAGGTGGACCCCGACGACGTCGTGCCCCGCCTCGACGGCGCGGGCGGCGGCGACGGCGGAATCAACTCCGCCGCTCATGGCTGCTAGGACTCGCATACTGGCTTTCTGTTGGGGGTGTTTCCGGCTCTTGTCCGTGTGGTGCCGGACGGTGCTGGCTGGACCTGCTGCCGAAAACTCAGGCAGGCTCACGGGAAACGATCTTGGCCTATCTATTCTACGGCCTCTGGCAAATGCACGGTCAGCGAGCGCCCAAACCCTGCCGGGCAACGGTACCGGCCGTCTGGATGGAGGACTCGTGGCCGGCCATCCCTGCCTGCCGCGCCCGCACGTAGGCATCGGGAAGGGCGGCCAGCAGCGCATCGACGTCCTCTGCCTTCGAGGAGTGCCCCAGAGTGAACCGCTGGGCGCCGCGCGCTGTTTCCTCGTTCAGTCCCATCGCGAGCAGCACGTGCGAGGGCCTCGGCACGCCCGCAGTGCAGGCTGACCCGGTGGACGACTCCACACCAGCCAGGTCCAGGAGGAACAGCAGGGAGTCCCCTTCGCAGCCCGGGAAGGTGAAGTGGGCATTGCCGGGGAGCCTGCCGGCGGCGGGTGCACCGCGCAGGACTGCTTCCGGCACCTGCTCGCGGACGCCTTCGATCAGCCGGTCGCGGAGTGCGGTGATGCGCTTCGATTCAGTACCAAGGTTCGCGACGGCGGTTTCGGCCGCCGCGGCGAAGGCTGCGATGGAGGCGGTGTCCAGGGTGCCTGAGCGGACGTCCCGTTCCTGGCCTCCGCCGTGCTGGACCGGGGTGAGTTTCACCGACCTTCCGAGCAGCAGGGCGCCCACTCCTACAGGTCCGCCAATCTTGTGCCCGGAGACGGACATGGCATCCAGGCCTGATGCCTTGAAATCAACCTGCAGTGATCCGAACGCCTGGACCGCGTCGGAGTGGACGGGAACATCCACGGCGTGCGCCAGTTCCACCACGCGTTCGACGGGCTGGATGGTTCCTACCTCATTGTTCGCCCACATCACCGTCACCAGGGCGATGGTGTCCGGGTCACGGGAAAGCTCAGCCTCCAGGAACGCCAGGTCCACCAACCCGTCGCCGTCGACCGGAAGCCAGGTGACCTCGGCGCCCTCGTGCCGCTCCAGCCACTCCACCGTGTCCATCACTGCATGGTGTTCGACGGCGGAGCACAGGATGCGCCGCCGCGCGGGGTTTTCGCCGACCCGGGACCAGTACAGGCCCTTGACGGCAAGGTTGTCCGATTCGGTGCCACCGGACGTGAAGATCACCTCGGAGGGATGGGCGCCTGCCGCTGCGGCGAGGGCTTCCCGTGCATCTTCCACGGTGCGGCGTGCCCTGCGGCCGGAGCCGTGAAGGGAGGACGGATTTCCGGTGCGGGCAAGTTCACGCGTCAGGGCAGCCAACGCCTCAGGAGAAAGAGGGGTGGTGGCTGCATGGTCGAGGTAAACGGGCACCCTGTAATTCTAGCCGTCCTGCCCCACCGGTCCGGGGCCGCAGCTTTTGGCGAATTTAGGCAGGCGGCATGATCCTGACACAGCAGTGGCCGGGCAGGTCTACAGGTGCGACGCGGTCCGAGGAGGCGTCGAAGTGGCTTGCGGCGCCCCTCAGGAAAGCACCGTTCATGGTGCACACCACCCCCGGATGCCCATCGGAAAGGCGGTGGAAAGGACAGTTTGGCAGGCGGAAACCGCCGTCGCCATCCGGCTCCGGGCGGTAGCCGGACTGCACCAGGAAGTCCTCCAGGGTCTCCGACGTTTCAGCGAGGGAGCGGCCCTTCCGGAATGACTCGGCAGGCAGGGAATCGCCGACTGGCTCACCTCCGGTGGTGGACCGTTCGATCGCAGCTGCCATCAGCTCGCCGGCGAGGTCGTAGTTCCGGTCCGGCACTGACGCCCCGATTTCACCTGCAACCGGACGGTACATCTTGGCCGGGCGGCCCGAGCCCGGCCCCGACTTCCCCGGCGGCTTGTGGAACTCAACCGCCAGCAGGCCGTCCTGCACCAGCCGGTCCAAGTGGAAGGAGACAGTGCTGCGGGGAATTCCGGTGGCACCGGCCACTTCGTCCCGGCCTACGGCTCCCGGGGAAGCCGCAACGAGCTCAAAGAGCTGGCGGCGCTTTTCATCACCAAGGGAGGCGAGTGCGGCCATCCGGCCGGCCCAGGAAAGTTTGCTCATTGCCCACCAATCCAAAGTCAAGATGTATTGATTATAGACCCGTCCGGATTCTAAAATAGCATTACCCATTTTTAGAAGGAGTCAGCTGTGAAAACCACATCAGCACTGCGCGCCAACGCCACCGCAACCGTGGAGCCGGCCCGGCAGGCCTTCCTGTTGCTGCGGACCGTTTTTACCGTTGCACCCATCGTCTTCGGACTGGATAAGTTCACGAATATCCTCGCGGACTGGACCACCTACCTCGCACCGCAAGCCACGGCCCTGGTGCCGTTGCCCGCCCCAACCCTGATGTACGTCGTCGGGGTGGTGGAAATTGTTGCCGGTATCGCCGTAGCCGTCCGTCCGCAGTTCGGGTCGCTCCTCGTGGCCGCCTGGCTGGGCGGAATCATCCTCAACCTGCTGCTGCTCGGAGCCTTCTTCGACGTGGCACTTCGTGACTTTGGACTACTCGTCGGCGCCCTGGCCCTCTACCGGTTGTCCCGGCGGACCGACAAGCCCTCCCGCAGCTAGGCCGAAGGCGGCAGCACCGGCAGGAACCTGGCCACGTCATCGCGTGCCGCGCCCAGGGATGCTGGGTCCGGGCATGACACGGAAACGTAGACCGATGATTCCGCAGTTCCAAAAAGCCTGGCCAGCACCGCTGTGGCCCTGCCTCCCGCCGAGGCAGCCTGTTCCAGAACCAGCACTTCAACCGAGCGCCCCGGGGAGGAGTCATCCCCTCCCCACCGCAGCGTCCCGGCTTTGAGGTAGTCCGGCAGGATCGTGGGATCCAGGTACTGAAACAGAGCCACAGTGGACTCGTGGTCGCCGTCCCGGGCCAGCACAGACTGGTTGGTCCGGACCTTTGCGGCCACCAGGCAGCCATCAGCCTTTCGATACTGGCTTTCGCCGGCAACATCGTCCTTCACCATCGTCCAGCCGGGCGCGTCCTTCAGACCGTCCGAGATCCCCACCGGTACTCCAGGGGCCAGGATGCCGCCCGCGGAGAAGGGCAGGTCCTGCCCCGCCACTGCCTCGGCGTCATGGCCCGGAGTGATGGTGGGCGTGGCAACCACCGCCACGCTTTCCACGGGTTCCGGCGCCGCAGGGTCAGGAACGCCAACACTGCAGCCCCCGGTAAACACGGCACTCAGCACGGCAGCGGCCAGCGGCACTCTTCCCGCACGAACCCTGCGGGCCCGGCCCGCCGTCGTCGGCTTTTGCATGCGCTCCCCAGTACACTCCCTGCCCGGCCCCCGCGGCCGTCATCCCCAAGAGTCTAAACGCCGTCCCCGCCTGTCCGAATGGGCAACAGGCGGCCGGGAACCCGGAACGCCGACACGATCGTTGTCAGGGCAAGGGCCGATAAGCTGGGCCGACAGGGCTGCCCCCGCGGACTGGCCATACCGACAGAAGGATGAGTGCTTGACCGAGAGCAGCTCGCATTACCAGGTGCTTCGTGTGGCAGTCACCGCCACCGAGAAGGAAATTAAGGTGGCCTATCGGCGCGCCGCCCGCGTTGCCCACCCCGACCATGGCGGGGACGCGGCCGCTTTCCGCCGGGTCACCAGCGCCTACGAAACCCTGATTGATCCACAACGCCGGAAAGCCTACGACCGCTCCTATGCAGCCGGCACTGCCGGGGTAAACCAGGATTCGGAGCCGCACTTTGATGCACCGCCGGCGGGCAGCCGGGCTTCGGCCACCGTGCACAGGACCGGCGGCAGCCGCAACACTGCCGGAGACCCTCCGGTCTACGTTCCGCCCTACGATCCCGCGGACGGTGAGATAGTTCCCCTGATCCCGCTGGCTGAGGCTAGTCAGCAGATTCACGGCATGCCGCGGAAGCGCGGGATCTTCGGGGCCGAAGCGCGGATCCAGCGCGAGATGCGCACCGTCCAGCTCCTGACCCGCCAGGTACTCCCCGCCATACCGGCGGCGAGGCTCATCAACGGGCTCCAGTCACCGGCGGACAACAGCCACATCGACCACGCCGTGCTGTCCGGCTACCGGCTGGCGCTGATCGGCTCCATGCTTTTGCCCAAGGGCGCCTATGCCTGGGACGGCAGGACCCTGAACCACGGCGGACGCTCTGTTGCCCCGCCGCAGCTGGCGCACGTAGTCCGTGCCATGCAGGACATTTTTCCGGAGTTGAATGTCACCGGCTGGACGGTGGTGCATAGCCCTGGCGGGAATCTTCACGAGCCGGTAATCGACCAGCATCGCCGCTCGGCCGGCGCACTGGAGACCGTCCGCATTGTGAATGCCGCGGGCATGGTCCGGGGTCTGAAAGAGTTCCTCGCGTCCGGTCCGGCTCCGAACACTGTCAACGTTCCTGTACTGGCCAGGTTGCTGCGCGGCATGCACTGACGGCGTTGACTAGGATGGGATGGTGTTCCGCATCCTCTTCCACGCCCCCGAGATCCCCGGCAATACCGGCAACGCCATCCGCCTGGCAGCCATCACCGGCGCTGAACTGCATCTGGTGGAGCCCCTGGGATTCGACTTCTCGGACGCGAAGCTCCGCCGGGCCGGCCTCGATTACCACGACCTCGCCGTCGTCACAGTGCACCGGAGCATGGAAGCCGCCTGGCAGCACCTCCAACCGGAACGCGTTTATGCCTTTACGTCGGACGGAACCGCCAGCTACGCAGACATCGCTTACCAGCCGGGAGATGTCCTGATGTTTGGCCGGGAATCCGTGGGCCTGCCACCGGAATTGAAAACGGATTCCCACGTCACTGCCACCGTTCGGCTGCCCATGCTGCCCGCCCTGCGCTCGCTCAACCTCGCCAACGCCGCTTCCATCGCCGTCTACGAAGCCTGGCGCCAGCAGGGATTCGCCGGCGCACGGATCTAGGGCCGCGGGTCCGCTTCACTCCGCCCGGCAGGATGCTGCCGGAATGCGCCGCCAAACAATATTGGGCCCCGGCCAATCCGCCTCCGCAGCTGCGCCGAATAACTCCTGAGAACATTCCACAGCGATTAAGGAGCGGCAGGTGACACTTCTCCGGGAAGGTTCCAGGTCAGGCCACCGCATCCCCGGCGGCACTGCTAAGGATTCATCTCCTGGAGACTTATGCTTGGTAGTGATGGAAACTCCCAACGCGCCTCATTCCGAGGCTCCGGCCACGGTGGCGGAAACGCCGGCCGACGTCAACCAGCGACTTGTTGCCCTGCTGCAGCAGATAGCCGACGGCGACCGTACGGCATTCGCGGAGTTTTACCAACTGACGTCCCGGCGTGTTTACGGTATGGCGCGCAGGGTCCTCGTAGACGCTGAGCTCAGCGAGGACACGACGCAGGAGGTATTCCTGCAGGTCTGGCAGAACGCGGCCAAGTTCGATCCGGCCGCCGGCAGCCCGCTGGCGTGGCTCATGACCATTTCGCACCGGCGTGCTGTGGACAAGGTCCGGTCGTCCCAGTCGGCCACCGACCGTGAAGCCCGGTACGGTGCCAGCACCCAGGACATCGACCATGACAGCGTGTCCGACGAAGTGGGAAGCAGGCTCGAAGCAGAGGCCGTGGTCCGGTGTCTTGGCACGCTGACCGAGACGCAGCAGGAATCGGTTCGCCTCGCCTATTACGGCGGGCTCACCTACCGCGAAGTCGCAGAACGCCTGAACGCCGCAGTTCCCACCATCAAGTCCCGCATCCGCGACGGACTAATCCGCTTGAAGACCTGCCTGGGGGTGAGTTGAAATGACCGAAATGAATAACGGACGCAGCCGCTCTGGCGCCTTCGGCGATACCGTCTCTGCTGACCTCGCCTCCGGCCGTGCTGTTGACCTGGCCGAACTGTACGCTATGGATGCAGTGACGGACGAGGAACGCCGTACCATCGAGCAGTATATTTCAACGGCACCGCCGGCGGAACGGGACTCCTTCGACGAACGCGTCCGCCAAGCCAGGGAAACGCTGACGCGCACGTTCAAGGCGGAGGAAGAACCGCCGGCTGACCTTTTCGACCGGATCACAGCCCAATTGCCGGCGCAGCTGCCCGCCCATTTGCCCGCTCAGGACGCGCGCCGGGACACCGTCGCGCCCGCTCCTTCCGCCGGCTCCGCCTCCTTCCCTGGCGTCGGGGAAGATTCCAATGACGAACTGGCCCGGGCCCGGCAGCGCCGTGAGGAACAGCGCCGTCCGGGTGGCGCCCGCCGCTGGCTCGTCGGAATCGCAGCGGCAGCAGCGATAGCCCTGGGCGGAGTTGGCGTCGGCTCCTACATTGCGGACCAGAACGACCCCCTGAACCAGGTGGTCCGTGCAGGGGACCTCCGGGAGGCCTCGGTGGACGTTGCCGGCGGCGGTACTGCCACCGTCCAGATTTCCTCGTCCCAAGACGCAGCCGTTGTCAGGATGAAAGATGTTCCTGCTCCGCCCGAGGGCAAGGTTTACCAGATGTGGCTGATTCCCAAGGACGGGTCAGCACCTGTCTCGCAGGGGCTGATGGACGCGGAAGCACTCTCCAAACCCGCAGTAGT
The DNA here is from genome assembly GCF_059091165.1 of Arthrobacter sp. Hb9-2. Classification (NCBI taxonomy): domain Bacteria; kingdom Bacillati; phylum Actinomycetota; class Actinomycetes; order Micrococcales; family Micrococcaceae; genus Arthrobacter; species Arthrobacter sp. Hb9-2. The sequence continues at coordinate 84,669 of NZ_JBNHGJ010000006.1, forward strand.
GGAGGGAATCTCCTCTGCCGCAGCGCTCGGGATCACCGTCGAGCCCGTCGGCGGCTCCGAGTCCCCCACCCTGCCCACCGTCGCCGCCGCCCCCTTGGACGCGTAGCACCGGCCAGCAAAGCATCACAAAGGCGCCCAGCGGAAATCCGGAATGAAAGCCGCGGGGCGCCTTTTGTGTATTCAGAACACCGGTCCCCTAGAAACCAGCTATGGTTCCGGGCCCGTTGACCGCTACTACATGGAACGCTTCAGCGCTGTGCCCGGCGGGAAGCCCGGCACGGGCAGCATTGGCGTGCATGCCCTGGCGTACTGCTGATTCCATGGCCTCGACGTCCGGGTGCTGACTGACGTGTACATGGATGGCGTCGAGTTTGGCGTCCACGTGCTCGGTGACATCAACGAAGTGGTTTTCCCGTTCGTCCGGCCCCGCGTACAGCCAGAGCCACGGAAGCTTGTACGCCTCCAGCCCGGCCTCGGCGAGTTCGGGGTAGGCGAACGGATTTTCCAGCGCCGGATAAACCGCGCGTGTCACGGCCTCCCCCACGGCAAGGTGGTCCGGATGGCTTTTCTGGATCCGCCGCCAGTTCCGTTCCGGATGCATGGCAAGTACGACGTCGGGACGAATTTCGCGGATGAGCTTCACCACTCCACGCATCACCTCGTGCGAAGGTTCGAGGTAGCCGTCACGCTGATGGAGGTAGTGGATGTCGGTCACCCCGACCAGTTCAGCAGCGCGGCGCTGTTCGGCGTCGCGCATGGCAATGATGTCCGCCCGGTGCGCCGGGTCGAAGCCGCCCGCGTCGCCGTCGGTCATGATGCAGTAGCTGACCTGCACACCTGCCGCCGTCCAGGCCGCGATGGTGCCGGCAGCACCGAAATCAATGTCGTCAGGGTGGGCCGCAAAACAGAGCACCCGCCCAATCCGGTCCGTGGCCGGGTTGAACGGGCTCTCCGCCTGCGCAGTGAAGGCAGCCAATAATCAGCCTTTACGCTTCTTGATTTCTGCAGTGGCCTGCGGGAGGACATCGAAGAGGTCCCCGACTATGCCGAAGTCCGCGATCTCGAACACGGGGGACTCGGCGTCCTTGTTCACCGCGACAATGACCTTTGCTGTCTGCATGCCGGCCTTCTGCTGGATGGCACCGGAGATACCTGCGGAAATATACAGCTGCGGGGAAACGGTCTTGCCGGTCTGCCCCACCTGGGCGTCATGGCTGATCCAGCCGGCGTCGGTGGCTGCACGTGAGGCTCCCACGGCCGCTCCCAGTGCGTCTGCGAGTTCCTCGACGGGACCAAAGTCGCCGTCGAGGCCGCGTCCGCCGGCCACCACGATCCGGGCGTCGGTCAGGTCCGGGCGGCCGCTGGCAACCTTCTGCTCGCGGGCGGTGATCCGGGCCGCGGCTTCAGTGCTGCCCACCGGAACGTCAACCGTGACGGTTTCCGGCGTGCTCGGTGCGGCAGCCGGCTCCGGGACCACGTTGTTGGCCTTGAGGGTCAGCACGGACACGGGCGTGGTGGTTTTGCACGCGGTGTTATAGGAACCGGCGAGAACCGACTTGTGGGCTGTTCCGTCAGGGTCCACGGCGACAACGTCGGTAATAACACCGGCGCTAAGGCGGATTCCGAGGCGGGCGGCAATTTCCTTGCCCTCCGGAGAGTTGTCGAGCAGCACGGTGGCGGCCCCGGTGCTTTGCGCTGCGGCCGCAAGGTAAGCGGCCTTGGGTGCCACAAGGTAGTCGTCCAGGTCCTGCGCGGAGGGGCGAAGGACAGCGCTGACGCCGTACTCGCCGAAAGCAGCTGCTACGTCGTTGTGCAGTTCCCCGTTCAGGGCAACAACGCTTTCCCCTAGGGAACGTGCCAGCGTCAGCAGCTCAAGGCTGCTCTTCTTGAGCGAGTTGCCGGGGTTGTCAATAAAAACAAGTACTTTTGCCATGTCGATGTTCCCTCTTAGAGCAGCTTCTGGGCGGCCAGGAAGTCAACCAGCTTGATGCCGGCGTCGCCTTCGTCGGTGATGATGGTGCCGGCGGTGCGCGGCGGCCGTTCCTCGGCATTGGTCACTGTGGTCCACGAACCTGCGTGCCCCACCTGGGCGGGATCCACTCCAATGTCGGCGAGGGACAGGGTGGTGATGGACTTGCGCTTGGCGGCGATGATGCCCTTGAAGTTGGGGTACCGCGGCTCGTTGATCTGATCCGTCACCGACACCAGCGCCGGGAGGGCTGCCTCGACGGTTTCCGAGCTCGTGTCCGCGTCGCGCCGCGCCACGAGCCGTCCGCCGTCCACCTCCAGTGAGGAAGCGAACGTGACCTGGGGAAGGCCAAGGCGTTCGGCCAGCTGCGCGGGGACCAGGGAGGTCTCGCCGTCGGTGGAGGCCATACCGGTAATGATCAGGTCCACAGGCGCATCCTGGCCCAGGTACCGGACAGCTGCCGAAAGTGCCAGTGACGTGGCCGCCGCGTCGGAGCCTGCCAGGGCATCGTCCGTCAGGTGCACGCCCTCGGTGGCGCCCATCTGAAGGGACTTCTTGACCGAGTTGACCGCACCGGCGGGGCCCATGCTCAGTGCGATGACCTGGTTGCCCGCCTTGCTGCCGCCGCGCGCCTCTGCCAGCTGCAGTGCCGCCTCGAGGGCATATTCGTCCAGCTCGGACAGGATGCTTTCATCACGGTCCGTCGTGTAGCCCTCCCCGTTGAGGTGACGGTCGAACTGGGCGTCCGGTACATGCTTGACCAGGACGATGATTTTCAATGTCTTTTCCACTGTATCGACAGCAGCCTTCCATGCTTGTGGACAGCCAGCCGGGTAGGGTCATGGCCGCGGAATGCCCGGCGTACGGGTAGCTCCTAGCTAACCATATAGGCGCACCTGTGCGCCGTCTTCCGTTAACGCCTGTGTCAGCACTCCCTTGACGCCGGTGCCGCCTTCCCCCGCAAGCGCGGAAACAACGACGGCGACGCCCCCTCCCGAAGGTGGGCACGCCGCCGTCGTACTGCTGCTGCGCGGTTGGCGCCGCGTACGGCGCTTAGCTCGCTGCGGTGCCCAGCGTGACGTCGAGCGTCTGTTCCTGGCCGTTGCGCAATACGGTGATCTTCACTTTGGAACCGCCGGGCTGCTCACGGACAGCTGCGGTCAGTTGCTCCGGTTCACCGACTGCAAGGTCGTTGAACCTTGTGATCACGTCACCCACCCTGATTCCCGCCTTAGAGGCTGCCGAGTCCGGTTCCACGGTGGCGACGTCTGCGCCCACAGAGAACTCTGAGGACGCGCTTGTGCCCTTCGGCTTGACGCTGACACCCAGCTGTCCGTGCGAGGCCTTGCCGGTCTCGATGATCTCGTTGGCCACGCGCTTGGCGTGATTGATGGGGATGCTGAAGCCCACTCCGATGTTGCCGCTCGAGGAGGACAGCGAGCCGGATCCGGCCGATGCGATGGCCACGTTGACGCCGATGATCTCGCCGCTGCTGTTCACCAGGGCGCCACCCGAATTGCCGGGGTTGATGGCGGCGTCTGTCTGGATCACGTTGATGGAGATCTGGCCCTGTGCCGCCGATTGCTGGCTCTGGCCGCCGTCCGGAGGCGCAAACTGGAACCCGCCCTCGTCGTCGCCCTCGGCGTTGTCGCCCTCTTCAGGGGCTGCGGCTGAGGCGACGCTGATGGTCCTGTTGAGCGTGGAAACGATGCCATCCGTCACCGTTCCGGTCAGGCCCAGCGGCGAGCCGATCGCAATGGCGGTGTCCCCGACGTTGAGCTTGCCGGAGTCGCCCAGGGTGGCAGGCGTAAGGCCAGAGGCGTTGTCCACCTTGATGACGGCAAGATCTGACAGCGGGTCGGTACCAACCAGTTTGGCGGTGACCACCCTGCCATCGCTGGTGCGGACTTCGAGGGCGGCGTTGGCCGTCTGGCCGTCCAGCGTGACCACGTGCGTGTTGGTGAGGATATGGCCCTGGTCGTCCAGGACGATGCCTGAACCTGTACCGCCGGCGCCGTTGCTTGAAGCGCTAATGGTCACCACGCTCGGTGATGCCTTCAGGGCGGCAGCCGTTATGGCGTTGACATCATCCTGGTTGTTGACGATGACCGTTCCGGGCTGGCTGTTGCTGCTGGTAGCTGAAGCGGAGCCCGGGCTGTCAAAGGCCTCGCCGCCCGCAACGGTCGCTACGCCGCCGCCCACCAGGCCGGCCGCGAGGATGCTGGCCACCAGGGTCCCGACGCCAAATGAAGCCTTCTTGCGTGGGGCATCCTTCGGATTCGGAGCCAGTCCCGGATGACCACCGGGGGCATGGTGCTGGCTCTGGCCGTAGGAGCCGTCGTGGGGCTGGGAGCCGTGGGGTTCATTGTGTGCAGGCTGGCCTGGGTGCTGGCCGGAAGCAGCCTGCCCGTAGAACGGCTGGCGCTGCGGATAGGGCTGGCGCTGCGGGTACGCCGGCCGCGCTCCCGGAAGCTCCTGGGTGGGGTTATCCCCCGGGTTCGTCCGGTCCAGCTGTTCAGTCGGATACTGGCGCGGACCGGGAGCCTCATTGGGCGCGTGTCCCGTGGAACGCGGGGCGGCCGTGCCATCCGCATCCTGAACCTCGCCAGGATTGTTCCCCGGCTGGGTTGAGTGCTGCTGCCAGGAATCCTGCCGCCCCGTGCCGCGGCTCTCCGGAGCGGCACCGGGGGTTTGGTTCTCAGTCATGGGACTTCCTTTCATCCTCGTCTGAATTAACTATGGACTCCCTCCCTGTAACAAGCGCGGATGTTTGCTGAGAGCTTGCTGTGGACTTTTCCGGAGACTGATTTCGCCCTCCCCGCGACGTTTCGCTGGTGGCATATTCGACCCGATGGACGGCCTGTGGGGTGCACCATAGAATCAAGATGATTGCCACAGCGACCTGCGGCTACACACATGCGTGGGGGCGCTGCTGCATTCTGAGACGACCGGTTCGTCCCGAATCGGTGTCAGGCGTGCTGAAGGGTTGCACATGCGGTCAAAGTTCAAACGTATTCTCGCCGTGATCGGCCTTACCGGCCTGCTGGCGGTTCCCGCCGCGGCCGCGTGGGCAGAGGATCCGGTCACCTTGGATCCGGCATCAAAGATAGTCGATTCCGCCGGTGTCCTGGGTTCCCAAAAGGGCGAAGTACAGGAAGCCATCAAGAAGCTCGGCACTGACCACGCGACCGTGCTCCACGTCGTTACGGTCAAGAGGTTCGAAAACCCGGCTGATCGGGAAGCATGGACGGACGCCGTAGCCGAAAAAGCAAGCCTCGGGCCTAACGCCTTGATTTTCGCGGTCGCCACCGATACCCGGCAGTACGTCCTGAATAAGGGCGGCAGCAAGATCACCGCGGCCCAACTCGAGAACATCAAGAGCAAGGCCATTGGTCCGCAGCTGGCTAATGACAACTACGCCCAGGCAGCAATCAACGCTGCTGCGGCAATCGGCGATGCTGCCGGAGGCGGCAGTGGCAACGTCCCTTCAGGTGACGGTGCCGGGGCAGCCGTACTGGTGGGAACCGGCGTGGTTGCCGCAGGCGGTGCGGGCGCATACCTGTACTTCCGGAACAAGCGCAAGAAGGCTGCTGCCCAGGCGTCCAGCGCGAGCTACGGCCCGCAGGGTGCCGAAGTTGATCCACTGGCTTCCCTGAGCGTAGAGGAGCTTCGCCGCAAGAGCGGATCCCTCCTTATCGAGGCCGATGACGCGATCAAGTCCAGCGAGCAGGAACTGATGTTCGCCCAGGCACAGTACGGTGATTCTGCCGTCGGCAACTTCACCAAGGCGCTGGAGGAAGCCAAAGGCCACATGACGGAATCGTTCAAGCTGCAGCAGCAGCTGGACGACCACATCCCCGACACCGAAGAGCAGCAGCGTACGTGGCTGGGTGAGATTATCCGCCGTTCGGAAGCCGCACTCGCCTCGCTCCAGGAGCAGAAGGCAGACTTCGATTCCCTCCGCGAACTTGAGAAGAACGCCCCACGGGCACTGGCAGCAGTCAACGCCGGGGCCCGCGAAGCGGATTCGAAGATCGCCAGCGCTGAGCAGTCCCTCACCGCGCTGAGGGCCAAGTACGCGGAGAGCGCACTGGCGCAGGTTTCGGACAATATCCTGCAGGCCAAGGAACGGCTCGCCTTCGTCCAGAACGCCTCAGCCACTGCGGAGCAGAAGCTGGCTGAGGGCGAAGGAAGCCTGGCCGCCGTTGCTGTCCGCGCCGCAGAAGAGAGCCTGCACCAGACAAACGTCCTCATCGATGCAATCGCCAAAGTCTCGTCCAGCCTGGATGAGGCCCGAAGCGGCCTTGATGCGGCAGTAGTTGACACGTCCCAGGACCTCGCGCAGGCACGGGCCATGATCCAGTCCGGCGCCCATCCCGATCTCGCCGGACCGGTGGCGGCCGTTGAAGCTGCACTGGCCCAGGTCAAGTCAGAGATCCAGGGCGGGAAGATTGACCCCATCGCCACCTTGCAGCGCGTCGAAACGGCACACCAGTCGCTCGACCAGTCACTCAGCGGCATCAGGGACCAGCAGGAACAGGCGCGCCGGGCCCAGGCATCACTTCAGCAGACCATCATGTCCGCCCAAGCCCAGATCAGTGCCACCTCCGACTACATCACTGCCCGCCGCGGCGGAGTGGGAACAGAAGCACGCACCCGGCTGGCGGAGTCGCAGCGCAACCTGGATTACGCGCTGTCCATAGCACGCACTGATCCGGTGACGGCCCTTACCTACGCCCAGCAGGCACACGCACTGGCGGCGCAGGCAGCCCAGCTGGCACAGGCCGATGTTGACCACTTCGACGGCTACGCCAACCAGGGCTACGGCCGCGGCGGCATGTTCGGCGGAGGCGGCGGCGGCGGACTGGGAGGCGCCATCCTCGGCGGCATCCTGATCAACTCAATCCTCAATGGAGGTGGTGGCGGCGGCTGGGGCGGCGGCCACAGCGACGGTGGAGGATGGGGCGGCGGCGATTTCGGCGGCGGAGGAGACATGGGCGGCTGGGGCGGAGACTCCGGCGGCGGTGGAGACTTCTGATCCGTTAGGCACCATCCCTGGCCGGAACGGCACTTGAACCCCTTGGCCTGGCGCCCGGGGCGCAGTACATAAACGTTCACTGATTTCAGTGGTCAACACAGAGCAGGACGAAAGGTAACACCATGGTTAAACAGTCCATTTTCGGTCGAGTCGCGCAGCTGGCAAAGGCGAACATCAACTCCTTGCTGGATAACGCTGAGGATCCGCAGAAGATGCTGGACCAGATGGTCCGGGACTACACCAACAACATCGCTGAGGCGGAGTCAGCCGTCGCGCAGACCATCGGCAACCTCCGTATGCTCGAGGACGACTACAACGAGGACGTCAAAAACTCGCGCGACTGGGGAAACAAGGCCCTTGCCGCATCCCGCAAGGCTGATGAGTACCGCGCCAGCGGTAACGTGTCTGACGCCGAAAAGTTCGACAACCTTGCCAAGGTGGCCCTGCAGCGCCAAATGGCCGCTGAGAATGAGGCCAAGGGTGCAGAACCCAGCATCATGTCGCAGCGCGAAGTGGTGGACAAGCTGAAGACCGGCCTGGACCAGATGAAGGGCAAGCTTAACCAGCTGACCAGCAAGCGCAACGAACTGGTTGCCCGTTCCAAGACCGCAGCTGCCCAGGCACAGGTCCACGACGCCATCAAGAGCATCGACATCATGGACCCCACCAGTGAAGTGGGCCGCTTCGAAGAGAAGATCCGCCGGGAAGAAGCCAAGGTCCGCGGGCAGCAGGAACTCGCCTCGTCGAGCCTTGACGCGCAGTTCAACCAGCTTGAGGACCTCGGTGAGCAGGTGGAGATCGAGGCACGCCTGGCTGCCCTGAAGTCGGGTGGCACATCAAAGCCTGCCATCGGCGCCGCGGGCTCTGCCGCCTCCGACGAGTCCACTGCGACTGAAATCGACTACGACAAGCTCTGACCGCCGGGCGGGGAGCAGCCTCCCCACTAGCACAATAGGAAGGCCGGGACCGTTGCCCCGGCCTTCCTGGTGCCGGGGTGTGTAGCGTGGTGGCATGGCTTCCCCTGACGCAACGTCCCTCGTCTGGCTGCGTGATGACCTCCGCCTGGACGATAACCCTGCGCTGACCGAGGCGGCAGCGCTGGGCCTGCCCTTGACCGTCGTCTTCATCTTGGACGAGGAGTCGGCGGGGATCCGGCCGCTGGGTGGAGCAACCCGGTGGTGGCTTCACCATTCCCTTGCGGCGCTGGCCGCTTCCTTGGAAAACAAAGGTTCGCGCCTCCTTCTTCGCCGCGGGCCGGCGGCAGCTGTGATCAAGGAACTGGCCGCCGAAATGTCTGCCACGCACCTCTTCTGGAACCGGCGTTACGGACTGGCGGAGCGCACCGTGGATGCCGATGTGAAGGCCTGGGCCGGCGGCAACGGCGTTGACGCATCCAGCCACCAGGCAAACCTCCTGTTCGAGCCCTGGACCATTCGCACCGGCGCCGGTGGACCCTACAAGGTGTTCACGCCCTTCTGGCGTGCATGCCTCGCCCACGGCGACGTGCGGGACCCGCATGAGGTACCGCTCCAGCTTCCCTCCCCCGCCCTGGAAAGAGGAGGAGCACTTCCTGCCGGTGAAGAGCTGGACAGCTGGAACCTCCTGCCCCGCTCCCCCGACTGGAGCAGCGGCCTGGCAGACACCTGGGAGCCGGGCGAAAAGGGCGCCCTGCGCCGCCTGGCGGATTTTTTGGACGGACCGGCGGAAGACTACGGAACCGGGCGCAACGTGCCGGGTGTGGAAGGTACCAGCCGTCTGTCCCCGCACCTGCGCTTCGGCGAGGTCAGCCCGTTCAGGGTGTGGCGCGAGATCCGGGAACGGTACCCGCGCAAGATACCGGCCGACGTCGGAATATTCCGTTCAGAGCTGGGCTGGCGGGAGTTCTGCTGGCACCTTCTTTACACGAACCCCGAACTCGCCACCCGCAACTACCGGCCGGAGTTTGACCGCTTTGAGTGGCAGCAGCTCAGCCGTGGCGAGCTGAAGGCGTGGCAACAGGGCCGCACGGGTTATCCCCTCGTTGACGCCGGGATGCGGCAGCTGTGGCAGACAGGCTGGATGCATAACCGCGTGCGGATGGCGGCCGCTTCATTCCTGGTCAAAAATCTCCTGGCGGACTGGCGCATCGGCGAGCAGTGGTTCTGGGACACCCTCGTGGACGCGGATGCTGCCAGCAACCCCGCCAACTGGCAATGGGTGGCTGGCTCCGGAGCCGACGCGTCCCCCTACTTCCGCATCTTCAACCCGGTGACGCAGAGCAGGAAATTCGATCCCGCAGGCAGCTACCTGCGCCAATACATCCCGGAACTTGCCGGCCTTGACGGTAAAGCCATCCACGAGCCATGGAAAGCCGCCGACGCGCCCGGGTACCCGGCGCCGCTCGTTGGGTTGCCGGAGTCCCGGGAGAGGGCACTGGAGACCTACAGCAGGCTCAAGGACTAAGGGCTGATGCGCGGGCCCCCGCCGCGGATTACCGGCTGACCTTGCCCATCAGGGACGCTATCGGCCGCAGGAAGATGGGGCGGGCCAGGAACCAGGCCGCCACCATGACCACAACCGAGGCGAGGAAAACCCAGAACCCGAACCAGCCGTCGTCGTCCCGTACTCCGTACATGTGGTTGAGGTTGCGCAGCGCTCCTGTAGCGAGCACCAGGAAGACGTGCACCACAATGAAGGCAACGAAGTAGATCATCACCGGGAAGTGGACGGCCCGGGCCCATTCAATCGGGTAGGACTTGTTGAGGCCGGTTGCCTTCTTCGGCCACGCAGACGACATCCGGAGGCCCGTGATGAAGGCCAGGGGCGCCGCGATGAAGACCGTCACGAAGTAGGAGAGCAGCTGAAGCGCGTTGTAGTTCACCCAGCCGTTCTCTGTGGGCCAGCTCAGGGAGGCGTACTGCAGGGCGGCGGAGAGCGCATTGGGGAAGACGTCCCAGCTGGTGGGAACAATCCGCATCCACTGCCCGGTGGCAAACAGCAGGACCGCGAACACCAGGCCGTTGAGGATCCACAGGGCGTCCAGCGTGAGGTGGAACCAGAGCTCAAGGCTGATCTTGGTGGGCGGGTTCTTCGTCTTGATCAGGCCCTTGTTGTTGCGGGTCCAGTGTCCGCTGGGGCGCGTGGTGGTCCGCACCTGCCATCCAGTCCGGATGATCAGCAGGAGGAAGAACGCGTTCAGGAAGTGCTGCCAGGCGAGCCAGGCAGGGAAACCCTCGGGCGCCCCAGCCGGCAGCTCCGAATGCCCGGGATAGTCCGCCACGAAGGAGGCGACGGCGGGCAAACCCATCAGCCACTTGGCTATCAACACCACGAGGACCAGCGCCGCAAGGACCGCGGGCACACCCCAATAGAGTCGGGACCGCTTGCCCGCGGCAGTGCCGGGCTTTTTCGTGGGTGTGGACATCGAGCAACATTCCTCTCGAGAATGACTGGCGAAGTGCTCACAATGCGTGAGTCTCTGCGAAAGAGAATACTAGGAACTACCGGCATTCAAGGAAAAAAGAAGGCCCCGTCCGGCTTGTCTGCCGGTCGGGGCCTTCTCATGGTTGCGGGGACAGGATTTGAACCTGTGACCTCTGGGTTATGAGCCCAGCGAGCTACCGAACTGCTCCACCCCGCGTCGCTGAAACAACACTACCCTATTTCCGCGGCGGGTTTTTACACACTGCTTCAGGGCCCCTTTTCGTCCCGAACCCGGGCTCGACGATGAAACCAAAAAGTCCCGGACACTGTTGCCAGCATCCGGGACTTCCGTCAGTTGCGGGGACAGGATTTGAACCTGTGACCTCTGGGTTATGAGCCCAGCGAGCTACCGAACTGCTCCACCCCGCGTCGCAAGAACTACTTTACCGGCCGGTGAACAGCAGGCCAAATCGGGAAGGCGTGATCTCCGTCTCGCCGGACCGGCACCCGCTCCAGGTGGAACGGGTGCCGGGTGCCGCCGTCGTGATCGACTAAAAGGTGATCAGCTGCTGGGTGACGGCGAAGGCGTGGCTTCAGGTGTCGCCGTAGAGGCCGGAGCCGGAGTTGCCTCGGGAACGGCGACTGGGATCTTGTTCTCCGCCTCCAGGGCCCGCTGGAGGGCCGCGGAGATACGCTTCTGCGCCTCACCATAGGCTGCAAAGTCGCCGGCAGCCAGTGCCGCCTGCCCCGCCTGGATTGCAGCGTTTGCCTCATCCAGCGCCGCCCGCAGTTCAGCCTTGGCATCCGCTCCGCCCGGTGCAGTCGGAGCAGCCGGATCTGTGGGTGTCTGGCCGTTGTTACCGGAGTCGCCCGCAGACGCCCCGGAGTCGCCGCCGAAGAGCTGCTTCAGCGCCTCGTCAAGCGTCGGGGCGAACCCAACCTTGTCGCCGAAGGCCACCAGGACGCGCTGCAGCGTGGGGTAGGACGTCTCACCGGTGGACTTCAGGTACACCGGCTGGACGTAGAGGATGCCTCCACCGACAGGGAGCGTAAGCAGATTACCGTTCAGGACGTCAGAGGCCCCCTGGCGGAGCAGGTTAAGGGCCTGCGAAACCGTGGGATCAGAGTTGAACTTGTTCTGCGCCTGGCCCGGGCCGGGGACCTGGATCTCCGGCGGGATCTGCAGCAACCGCAGCTTGCCGTAACTCTCAGCCTTCACACCCGCCTGGTTGCCGGCATCGGAATCGGCGGCCAGGAAGCCGTAGAGGACGTTACGCGCGTTCCCGTTGACGATCTGCGGAATGAACGACGACGTCAGCTGGAAAGCAGGCTTATCCTGGTCCGGCATCTGCAGCGACATGTAGAACGGCGGCTGCTTGACGTCGTTCGTCGAATCAACCGTGGGGTCGTTCGGCACGCTCCAGGCGTCCTTCGTCTGGTAGAAGCTGGACGGGTCCGTCACGTGGTACTCGCCCAGCAGCTGGCGCTGGACCTTAAAGAGGTCCTCCGGGTACCGGACGTGGCTCATGACATCGCCGGACATTTCCGAATAAGGCTTCAGCGACGTGGGGAACACTTTCTGCCAGGACTTCAGCAGCGGGTCCTGATCGTCCCAGGCGTACAGCGTGACCGAGCCGTCGTAGGCGTCGACTGTGGCCTTCACAGAGTTCCGGATGTAGTTGACGGTGCTGTTCGGCAGGGCGACTGCACGGCCGGAAGTGGTCTGCGAATCGGCGGTGGCGTCCGAGAGCTGCTCCTGCTGGGAGTACGGGTAGTACTGGCTGGTGGTGTAGCCGTCCACGATCCACTTCACCCGGCCGTCAACCACTGCAGGGTAGGCGTTGCCGTCCACGGTCAGGTAGGGGGCCACCTTCTCTACGCGCTCACGTGGGTTGCGTTCGTACAGGATCTGCGATTCCGGGTTGACGCCGTCCGAGAGCAGCAGGTCCGAGGACTGGAACTTGATGGAGTACAGCACCCTGTTGAAGAAGGTGCCTACGTTCGGTCCGCCGTTGCCTTCGAAGGTGTACTGGGTCTCGCCCTCACCTGACGGCCTGTCCTGCTCGCGGGGCGGAGCACCGTCCGGTGCACCCACGATTGAGTAGTCCGGCGAGTATTCGCCGAAGTAGATCCGCGGTTCGTAGCTGGAGTCATCGCCCAGCACACCCGTGGAGGGAATGCCTGATTGCAGGAACTCCGGCTTGCCGTCAACGGTGAACTTGTTGCCCTTGGCTGCCACCACGCCGTAACCGTGGGTGTACACAACGTGCTGGTTGAGCCAGCCCTGCTGGTTTGTTTGCACGTTGGTGGGGTTCAGCTCGCGGACGGCGATAACGGTGTCCTGGATCTGCCCGTCCACCTCATAGCGGTCAACGTTGAGGGACTCCGGGAACCGATAGTACGGGCGGTACTGTTCCAGCTGCGAGAACGCGTCCGAGATCAGGTTCGGGTCCAGCAGCCTGATGTTTGCCGTGGTCTGGGCATCCGGCGCCAGCGCGCCGGTGCTCGCGGTGTTGGTGGCATCGTAACGGTCCACCTGGATGGCATCCAGTCCGTAGGCGGCGCGCGTGTTGTCGATGTTGCGCTGGATGAACTCCTTTTCCAGCGTCTCTTCCGAGGGGCGTACCTGGAACTGCTGGATCACCCAGGGGTAAACGCCGCCGGCAAGGATGGACGTGATGACGAGCATCGCCGTGCCGATCACAGGCAGGCGCCACCGGCCGATGACGGCGGCCACGATGAACAGGATGGCGACGAGTGCTGCAGCCACCGCCAGGATGGACTTGGTGGGAATCACGGCGTTCACGTCCGTGTACAGGGCGCCGGCCCAGCGTCCGCTGTTGCTCTGGACAGCCGAATAGCGGTCAAGCCAGAAGTTGATGCCCAGGAGGACCAGGAAGACGGCACCCGTTACGGCGATGTGGATCTGGGCCGCGCGGCTGGTGAAGACGCCCCGTTCCATCAGCCGAATACTGCCGTAGAGGTAATGGGTCAGGATGCCCGCGATGCCGGCAATCACCACCACGCTGATCAGGAACCCGGTCACGAAGCCGAGGAACGGCAGCGTCATCAGGTAGAAGCTGATGTCCAGGTTGAATTCCGGATCCGACTTTCCGAAGGGTTCCTGGTTGAAGAAGAGAAGGACCCTCTGCCACTGGCTGGATGCGGCGCTTCCGGCGAAGAGGCCGAACAGGACCGGCAGGCCCACCATAACCACGCGGCGGACAGGTTCCAGCTGTGCCTGGTAGCGGTTGAGGTTGTCGCGGATTTCCGAGTCCGGGGCGTAGACCGGCCGGGACTGGTAGGCGATGCGGATAGCGTAGAAGACCGCAAGAAACATGATGGCGAACCCTGCAGCGAAGATCCCGATCCGCGCCAGGTTCTCGGTGACGAACACTTCAATAAAGCCGAGCTGCCGGTACCAGAGGACATCGGTCCAGACGTTGGCAAAGAAAATGAAGCCCACAACTACCAGGGCAACAACGATCAGGGTGGGCGTCAGCGCGCCGCGTCTTGAAGGGGGTTTACCTGTGGACATGGTGCTGGCTGGACGGGACAAACTCGGTACCTCATAGCTGGTCGTCAGAATATTCGAAGCGTGCGTGCGAGCGACGTACTTACCGGTCAAACGCTGGTTTCGTCCGTCTTAATTGCCACGAGTGGCAGTAATGCTTAGTTCCTGCCCAGTCTAGTTGCTTGTGCACGCCGGCAGGCCGGATGTGTCCCCGCCGGAACCGGCAAGCTCAACGGCGCGGCGGGCCTCCGCGAGGTTCTCGACCTTGACCACTTGGAGACCGTCGGGAATATTGCCCACCACTTCCCCGCAATTGGCAGCGGGAGCGAGGAAGAGCGTGGCTCCCCCGGACCTTGCACCCTGCATTTTCTGCCCGATGCCGCCTATGGGCCCCACCACACCGTCCGGGGTTATGGTTCCGGTGCCGGCCACGTGTTTTCCTCCTGTGAGGTCCCCCGGAGTGACTGTGTCGATGATGCCGAGCGAGAACATCAGTCCCGCGCTGGGGCCCCCGACTTTTTCGAGCGAAATCTCCACGTCGAAGGGGAACGTGAACAGGTACTTGAGCATGACGCCCAGGATGAAGCGGCCCGTACCGTTGTCTTTAGGGGTAATCACCTGCGTGACCTCTTGGCCATCGCGTTGCACCACCACTGTGGCAGCCGCGCCCTTGCCTGCTGCCAGTTCCCCCTGGATGACGGCGAGGGAGGTAATCTCCTTGCCGTTGATTGTCTTGAGGATATCCCCCGGCTCGATTTTTCCCGCGGCAGCAGAGTCCTCGGAGAGGTCTGCTGCCTGAAGCTGCTGCGCAAAGGGAATGTCCAGCTCGTTGAGGGCCGAGGCCACCGCATTCTCCTGGGACGTTGTCATGGCCACCGAGCTCTGTTCCGCGGCCTCCTCCCTGGTTGTGCCGCTGGGGTAGATCAATTCCTCGGGGTACACGGCTTTTGATGGGTCTAGCCAGGCGGAGAAAGCGCCCAGGACACTCACTGGGCCGTTCGGGCCGCCGCTCACGTAAACGGTGGTCAGGTCGAGGTTGCCCGCTGCCGGATAGGTTTCCCGGCCGCTGACTTTGATGACCGGGCTTCCCTGGCTCTGGCCCAGCGTGTTGTAGGTGGGGCCGGGTGTTTCGACGACGTACGGGACCGGCAGGGTGCCCACCGCGATTCCGAGTCCCAGGGCCGTTACTCCGGCCACCATCATGGCCGAGACTTTCCTGTCCCGGCGCGGCGGACCGCCGGGGAACGGCGGGGTGCCGGCCGCTGGCGAAGAGCCTGCGGCACCTGTTGGCGCGCCGGCTTCAGGGCCGCCTGATTCCCCGTGCCAGGGATCGGAAGGGAGCTCGGCAGCGTGGTCCTCGGAGGGGTGGCCGCCACGGGTTGTAGTCACTGAACCAACACTACGCGGTGCCGGCAGGCGGAGTTCTTTGCCTACAGCGAACGGTAACGCACTCCGGCAGACAGCCGTCCACCACCGGGGTACCGTGAAGGTTGATCAACAGTCACACCGACGATCGGCGGGATCATGACCTCCAACCCACTTAATCCGTCCAACGGCGACGACACCCCCAAGGACCCGTTGACAGAGATGCTGCAAAACCTGATGGGCGGCAAGGGGATGGAGAATTTCGACCCTGCCGAGCTCGCAAAGGCTGCCGGCCTTCCCAACGACCCCAACCTCCTGGCCCAGATGTTCTCCCAGGTCCAGGCCATGATGAGCGCGCCGTCCGAGGGCCCGGTGAACTGGAAGCTGGCCCACGAGAATGCGCGGCGGGTCGCGGCCGGCAGCGCGGATCCATCGGTCACCTCACAGCAGTCCCGCGAAGTGGACGAGGCCCTGCGGCTCGCTGAACTGTGGCTCGACCCCGTCACGGATCTTCCTGCCACCGGCCTGATTGGCCGCGCTTGGTCCAGGGCGGAGTGGGTGGAGGCGACCCTTGGCACCTGGAAGAGGCTGACCGAGCCGGTCGCCAACAGCATCGCCAATGCGCTCTCCTCCGCAATGACCGAGCAGATGCCGGAGGAGATGAAGTCCATGATGGGCGGAGCCTCGTCCATGCTCCAGAACATGGGCGGCGCCATTTTCGGCATGCAGCTGGGGCAGGCCATCGGCGCCCTCTCCACGGATGTGGTCAGCTCCACCGACATTGGAGTTCCCCTCGCCGATCTTGAGATGGCCCTGCTGCCCCTGAACGTCGCCGCTTTCGGCGAAGGGCTTTCCCTGCCCGAGAACGACATCCGGCTCTTCCTCGCTGTTCGGGAAGCGGCCCACGCCCGGCTCTTTGTCCAGGTTCCGTGGCTGCGGGGCCACCTGCTTGGCGCCATCGAGGCCTACGCACGGGGAATCCATATTGATACCTCCCGCATTGAGGAACTGGCGCGGGAACTTGATCCCGGCAATCCGGAGGGCATCCAGGAAGCCTTGTCGCAGGGCGTATTTATGCCTCAGCGGACGCCCGCCCAGGACCAGGCGCTCGAGAAACTGGAAACGGCGCTCGCCCTGGTGGAGGGATGGGTGGACGAACTTACTGCTGCGGCCACCGAGAATGTTCTTCCGTCAGCGGGCGCTCTTCGCGAAACCGTTCGCCGCCGCCGTGCCACCGGCGGCCCGGCCGAGCACGCCTTCGCTTCGCTGGTTGGTTTGGAGTTGCGCCCCCGCCGGCTGCGGGATGCTGCCACACTGTGGGCCACGCTGAAAGAAGAACGTGGCATTGAAGGCCGTGACGCAATCTGGCACCACCCCGACCTGCTGCCCACCGCCGAGGACTTGGACGATCCCCGCGGGTTCAGCGGACGCCGGAAGCTGGCGGAAGCCAGCGACACCGAGGTGGACGACGCCCTGCAGAAGTTGCTGAGCGGCGGGTTTGACGACTCCCCCTCCAGCGGAAACGAAGACGCCGACGGCGGCCAGGACGGGAAGCCGGCCGAGGATCCGGATGCCGATGGGCAGGACGGCGGGCCTAAAAGCTAAGCCGGTCTAGTCGGCGTCGTCCGTCCAGCGCTCCCCGCCTGGGCGGACGGCACCGGTTCCGCCCCTCGTTTCGCTGCCCGGAAGGCCGCGGGCCATTGCGAAGGAAACCCCTTCCAGGAATGCTTTCGCCCGCCCGGTCTCCGGGTAGGCCGCCAGCAGCTTCCAGAACGCCGCATTATGGCTGGCCACCAGGAGGTGGGCGAGTTCATGGAGCAGTACATAATCGATGACCCACTGGGGCATGGGGCGGAGCTTGTCCGAGAGACGGATAGTGCCGTCCGCCGGGGTGGCCGAACCCCACCGTGAGTTCTGGTTGCTGACCCAGCGTACCGACGCCGGCACGGCCTTTCCGCTGAGGTACTGCTCGGAGAGCCGGACTGCCTGGGCAGCCAGGGCGGCGTCCGAAGCAGGGCGCTTCCTGCCGGAAGCTGACCGCCGTTCCCCCTGCCGGTGCAGCTTGGCCAGCATCCGCTGGACCCATTCCTTTTCCTGGGCTGCTGTGAACCGCGCCGGAATGGCTACCACGGCGGTCCCGTTCTCCCAGAAGGCGGCGACAGTCCGGGTCCGGCGGGCGGAGCGCCGCACCTCGACCGGGGCGCCGCCCTCGGTGGTGATCACAGCGAGGTGCTTTCCACCAGGACCCGCAGAACGTCTTCCCCGTAGCGTTCCAGCTTTGACGGTCCCACTCCGGCAAGCGCCGCAAGTTCTTCCAGGGAGGCCGGCCGGGCTTCGGCAATGGCCGTGAGCGTTGCGTCGGTGAACACCACGAAGGCGGGAACGTCGGCGGCGAGGGCCACCTCGCGCCGCCAGGTCCGCAGGGCGTCAAAGGTCTGTTCCTCGTAGCTCGGCGGGCAGGCGTTGCACCGCCCCACCTTGCGTTCCGCACCGGTGGCCAGCATGCTGCCGCAGACCCTGCAGACAGCCGGGGCGGCTGCCTTGCGGCGGGGCGCGGGCCCCTTGCCCCTGATATTTGAGCCGGCAACGGAATCCGGGCGCAGGCCGTCCAGGAACCTGGAGGGCTTGCGGTTGGCCCGGCCGCCGGGAGTCCTGGCCGTAGACCAGGACAGTGAGAGGTGTTCGCGCGCGCGGGTAATCCCCACGTAGAGGAGCCGCCGCTCCTCGTCCACGGATTCCGGAGAGTCTGCAAAGGAAATGGGCATCAAGCCTTCGCTTAGTCCCACCAGGAACACCGCGTCCCATTCCAGGCCCTTGGCCGCGTGCAGCGAGGCGAGGGTCACGCCCTGCACTGTGGGTGCATGCTGGGCCAGCGAACGCTCCTGGAGCTCGTTCACAAAGTCGGCCAGGCCAAACTCCGGTCCCCGGGTCTGGACGAGTTCGTCCGCGAGGGCTACCAGCGCCGCGAGGGACTCCCAACGTTCACGGAGCGCACCGCCGTTGTGGGGTGCTGCCTCGGTATAGCCAAGGGAAGCGACGATGTCCCTGACCAGCTGGCCCAGCGGTTCCGGCGACTCCGTCGAGACTGCCCGGGTGGCTGCCCGCAGCTGGAGGATGGCATCGCGTACTTCCTTGCGGGCAAAGAAGCGCTCTCCGCCACGCAACTGGTAGCCGATGCCGGCGGCAGCAAGAGCCTGTTCATAGGCCTCGGACTGCCCGTTAGTGCGGAACAGGACAGCCACCTCGCTGGCTGGAGTGCCGGCGTCGAGCAATGCCTTGATCTTTTGCGCCACTGTGGCGGCTTCCGCTTCATCGTCCGAGCACTCGGTGAACTGGGGGGCAGGCCCGGCCGGCCGCTGGGCCACGAGCTGGAGCGGAGCGGCCCAGGCGGCATCAGCGGCGGCTCCGCTGCTCCGCCTGCCGGCGAGGAGATCGTTGGCGAGCTTTACCACCTGGGGCGTGGAGCGGTAGTCCCTGATCAGTTTCACCACGTTGGCTTGCGGATAGCGGGCCTTGAATTCCAGGAGGTGCTTCGGAGAGGCCCCGGTGAACGAATAGATGGTCTGGCTGGCATCCCCCACGACGCACAGTTCGTCCCTGCCTCCCAGCCATAGTTCAAGGAGCCTTTGCTGCAGCGGGGAAACGTCCTGGTACTCGTCCACCACAAAGTGCCGGTACTGCTCGCGGACGGTGGCGGCAACCTTCTCGTCCTCCTGCAGGATGCCTACCGTGATCAGGAGGACGTCCTCGAAGTCGATGACATTGCGGTCCGTCTTAACATCCTCGTAGGACTGGAAGACCCGGGCGACGGCGGTGAGGTCGAAACCGCCCGGCGCTCCCCGGTCCTGCGCGTTTTCCAGGTAGTTGGCGGGCGTCAGCATGGAGACTTTGGCCCACTCAATTTCCGAAGCGAGGTCGCGGATCGAGGCCCTGTCAGTGCTCAATCGAAGCCGGCGGGCTGCCTCGGCGAGCATCTGGGCTTTGTGGTCCAGCAGGTTGGGCAGCGTCCCGCCGACAGCCTGCGGCCAGAAAAACTGCAGCTGGCGCAGGGCTGCTGCATGGAAGGTCCGGGCCTGGACGTTGCCTGCGCCAAGGTCCCGCAGCCGGCTGCGCATTTCTGCCGCCGCGCGGGCAGTAAAGGTCACGGCCAGGAGCCGCTGGGGAGTGTAAACACCTGAGTGCACGCCATAGGCGATGCGGTGTGTGATGGCCCGGGTTTTTCCCGTGCCGGCGCCGGCTAGAACGCACAGCGGTCCGTTGAGCGTGCTGGCAACCTCGCGCTGCTCGGCGTCCAGGCCGCCCAGGATCCGGTCCTCCAGGGACGCTGCGCCGTCAAAATTTTCTGTAGTCACTTTGCTGCTTTTTCGTCTCGACTACCGCGTGCTGGAGTCTGATGGATAAGTAGGGCTTCAGGCGCCAACCCGGTCCTGAATCCGTCCGCCGTACCAGTGCTCAATCAGGGAGCGGGCAATCGACAGCCGGCTGGAGATGGTGATTTCACCGCTGAGCACAGCCTCCTGGAGTTCCTCCCGGCTGAACCAGCGCGCCCTGGTGACCTCCACGCCGTCGGGCGTTGCCTCGGCGTCTTCGGTGACGGCGGTAAATCCAAGCATAAGGGAGGCCGGGAAGGGCCAGGACTGCGAGCCAAGGTATTGGCAGGCAGCAACCCTCACTCCCACTTCCTCATGGATCTCCCGTACCACTGCCTGCTCCAAGGATTCCCCCGGTTCCACGAACCCCGCCAGGGTTGAATAGTTCCTGGCATCACGGGCCCCGCCGCCGCCCAGGAGCAGCCGGCCGTCCGGGCCCACGACGGTAACGATGATTGCGGGATCGGTCCGCGGGTAGTGTTCAGACGAATCGGCCGGGCAGCGCCGCACCCATCCCCCGGCTTCCACGTCCGTGGGAGAACCGCAGCGCGGACAATGCGTGTGCGTGGCATGCCAGTTGGCAATGGCACTGGCTTCAACAAAAAGGGCAGTATGTGTTGGACTCAGCCCGGCGGCAACGTCACGGAATCCTGCCCACGAAGCATCAGAGGGTATCCCGGCAGTTCCAGGCTCCACCGCTTCCGCCAGGACGAAAAGCAACAGTTGGGTACCCGGCGCAAGGTCCGAATCGGGCAGGGCGGAACCAAGGTAGACCGTCAGCTGTGGCGCCGTACCTGCGGCGGCCAGTTCCGTAAGGAGTGGCCGGGCCGCCGACGTGAACAGCCCGCCGGCATGGATCAGCCCCTGCCTGCCGGAGAGGACGACCGCCACCGTGTCTGGTTTGGCGAGGAGTTCCTCCACCATTCCCGGTTGCGCCCGGGCGACGGATCCGCGGTCAACCAGCGCGGGGGGCACCGGGAGTACCGTGTCCATGAGGTGGTTCGCCGGCAGCCGGGCCGCCTTGCCCAGGTGGACCGGTGTTGCAGACTCCGTGTGGCTCATGTGTCCACCGTACTGACTGGGGCCGACAATTGATATTTGGGGTACACGTCCCCGTGGCCGGGCTCCCCTGCCTACCCTGATTTGGACTATATCTGAAGACTCGCCGTCCTTGGACCGGTGTCTTGGACTGCACGCAATCTACCGTGGAACGGTGAGAAGAAAACCGATTGAACTGGCAGCCGTTGCAACCGCGGCAGTCCCCGGACTGACCCCGACGGCCGTTAGCTCTGCCCCGGATGACCCTGCGGACTTCGACTCCGCCCTGCTGCTCGATTCCGAGGGCAAGCGGTGGCGCGTGCGCTCACCACGGCACGCCGAGGCAAGCGCCCGGCTTGAGACGGAATTCCTCGTGCTGCGTGCCTTCGCCCCGGCCATCAGGGCCGAGCTGCCCTTCCTGATGCCCACCGTTGCAGGCAGCGTGCGGCTGGGTACCTTAAGCACGTTCGTCTACTCGCATCTGGCCGGCAGCACGCGCAGCGTCGAGGAACTGACCGCAGGCCCGGACGCCCTCGCCCGGGAGATCGGCGTCGCCCTTGCCGCCATCCATGACTTGCCCCATTCACTGGTCAGCAATGCCGACCTGCCCAGCTACACCCCCAATGAGTTCCGGCAGCGGCGGCTGAATGAACTTGACCAGGCGGCCACCACGGGAAAAATCCCGCCCGCCCTGCTGCTCCGCTGGGAGCATGCCATGGAAGACGTGTCCCTGTGGCGCTTCAACCCGAGCGTAGTGCACGGCGACCTTCACGAGGACAACCTCCTGTTGGAGGGCCAGCGCGTGACGGCGGTCACCGGCTGGACCGACTTGAGGATCGGTGATCCCGCCGACGATTTCGCCTGGCTTGTTGCCTCCAATGAGCAGGACTTCGTGGACGCGGTACTGGGCGCCTACACGGCCAGCCGCAGGGACACCCCGGACAACCACCTCCTGCGCCGGGCAGCACTTTCCGCCGAATTCGCCCTGGCCCAGTACCTGGTGAAGGGAATCGCCTCGGATGACCCCGGCATGATTTCAGAAGCAGAAGAGATGCTCGGAACCCTTGCCCGGGACATCGAAGAGCACGGCGGGCAGCCGATCAGCGTGGAGCCGCAGCCAGCGGCGGGCGCGCCGGCTACGGGCTTATCCGCGGCCGGTGGCTCGGGTGCCCATGCAGCCACAGGGAAGGTGTCAGCGATCATGGCGGCCGACGCCGGTCCTTTGGGTTCGGGGCCGCCCGTTACGGTAGTCCCGCTGCCGGTTCCGGCCCCGGTCCAGCCGGCGGTCCACATCACTCCCATCCCGGTGGAGCCCCCGGCTAAGGCTGGTGCAGAGGACCCCGCGGGGGGCAACGGGCCGACGGCGGACGGTGGGCAGCCCAAGGCGGAGGATAAAAAGGAATTGGACGACACCTCCACAGCCGCGATCTCCATCGTGGACGTCAAGAAGAACTGAGGGCAGCCGCCACAATCTCCTCCAGCTCGCCGGCTGTACCGAGGTCGTGGGGACGCACAACCTCGTTGTCCGCGACGTAGAAAAAGGCTGCCCGCACTTCCTCCAGAGGCACCTCCTTCAGCCGCGCCCAGGCAAGGCGGTACACCGCAAGCTGCACGGACCTGGTCCTGAGCTGGGCCGCGGACGGCCGCCGTCCGGT
Organism: Arthrobacter sp. Hb9-2; assembly: GCF_059091165.1. Taxonomy (NCBI): domain Bacteria; kingdom Bacillati; phylum Actinomycetota; class Actinomycetes; order Micrococcales; family Micrococcaceae; genus Arthrobacter; species Arthrobacter sp. Hb9-2. The sequence goes on from NZ_JBNHGJ010000006.1 coordinate 107,020, forward strand.
CTTCCAGTCCACCAGGTCCCACCGGCCGTCGGCGTCCCGGAAGACCGCGTCAATGCGCCCACGCACCACGACGTCGCCCACCCGGGTCTCTACCGGAACCTCAACGAACGCGGGCGACCGTTCCGCCCAGGGAGAGGCCTTGAAAGTTGCCACCATGGCATCAAGGTCGTAGGCAGCATCAATATGGTCATCCGAGCCCGGAGCTTCACCGAGGTCGAGCATTCCGGCGGCACCGAAGTACTCCTCCACCCATTCGTGGAACGCGGTTCCCTTCCGGGCTGACATGCCCGGTTCCCGTGGCACGGGCCTACGGAGCCTGCCAAGCACCGCGGCGGGGTCCTCCCGCAGTTCCACCAGGGTGGATGCGGAGATGTGGCCGGGCAGGTGCACTTCCCGGCCGGCGCTCCTCCTGGTGCGTCGTTCCAGCAGCAGCGCCGCTTCCCGGGCCCATCCCCGTGCCACCCCGGTCAGTTCCCTGCCCGGACCAGCCTGCCCTGGAGGTTCTTCGAGTGGTTGCAGAACCGGAAGGGCTTCGCTGTCCTGGATTCCCAGCGCAGCAAGAACCCTGGCAGCAGCTGTCTCCATTGCCTGCCGCCGTCCGCGCGAAAGGCGCAGGCGTTTCCCGGTGCGCGGATCCACGGGCCCCTCAAGGGGGTCGTACGGCCAGTTGGCAACTTCTGCTTCAAGGGTGAGCGGGCTCTTTTCGGGAAGAACCTCTTCCTCCAGTGACCCCGGATGGACTGTCGCAGGAGGCCGCGGCCCACCCCCGGACACTTTGGTGAGTGCCTCGAGCCCGGAAAGGAACGGTGACATCTCAGCACGCCCCGCCCGGGACCCGACCCACGCAGGACTGGACGCCCAGAGGACGTGCTTGGCCCTGGTGTAGGCCACGTAGGCGAGGCGGCGTTCCTCTGACTCCCCGTGGGCCTGGACAGCGGACTTGAAGTCCTTTTCGGCGTCCAGCCAGCCCTTCTGGTCCGGCTGGTCGAGGTCCCACTGGGGAAGGTCGGCACGGTCACCCCGGAGCGGCCAGGGCAGGGCAGCCGAGCCACTGCTCCACCGGGAGTCCCTGTCGCTGGGGAAGGCTCCCGCATTGAGCCCGGGGACAAAAACCACATCCCATTCAAGGCCCTTCGATGCATGGACTGTCAGCAGTTGCACAGCCTCCCGGTTCACGTCACTGGCCGGCGCTTCCAACCCGTTTTCCTCAGCAGCGGCAGCTTCCAACCAGGACAGGAACGCGAGGATGTCCACACGCTGGGAGGTGCGCAGGAACCCTGCGGCGGCGTCCTGGAAGGCGTCAAGGTTGCGGCGGGCTTGATGGATGCTGATGCCTGGCCGCGCGGCCACTTCGATATCCAGCAGCATGGCCCGCTCAACCTCGCCCAGCAAGGTGGTGAGGTCATCCCCGAGGTAGCTTCGGAGTTGCCGCAGTTCAGACGACAGCCGGGCAAGCCGGCTGCGGGCACCGGGGGTGAGCGACCTGCCGTTGGCGGACGTCCAGCCCTCCCGGGGCAGCCAGTCCAGGGCTTCCACCAGGCTGGCACCGTCAGTCAGATCGCTCTCGAGGACCGTGCCATTGGTGGGGTCGTCCGGCTGCCCGTCAAGGGACCGTTCGGCGACGTGTCCGCGCCGGCGCGCGAGCTGACTGGACCAGTCGCGCAGCGCCATCAGGTCGGCCGGGCCGATGCGCCAGCGGGCACCTGCCAGGAGGCGCATCAGCGAGTCGGAGCGTCCGGGGTCGGCAAGCACACGCAGCGTAGCCACGAGGTCCACGATCTCGGGGGTATCCAGGAGCCCGCCAAGTCCGACAATCTCATACGGGATTCCCCTGGCTTCAAACTGGCGCCGGATGGTCTCCATCTGCGCGCGGCGGCGGCAGAGGACGGCAAGGGCAGGCGGTACGGGGGTTCCGTCGGGTTTGAGCTCAAAGTCCGTCACCCGGTACTTCAAAACGTCCTCTGCGATTGCGGACGCTTCATCGACATCTGTGCCGAAGCGCCCCAGCACCACCGTTCCCTCAACTGCACCCGGGCTGGGCTGCAGCGGAGGCACGTCCCCGGGTGCCGCCCCTCCCCCGCCGGCCGGTCCCCGCTGGGCTGCTGCCTTGCCCAGGGACTCGGACATTACGTTGGCTGCCGAGAGGATTGCCCGGCCGTTCCGCCAGGCCGTTGTCAGGTAGGAGGTGGGGGCAGGAGCCCATTTTCCGTCGTCGGCAGGACCGCCGGTGACTGGGAATTCCCGGACAAAGTGGAAAAGCTGCCCGGCCGAGGCTCCGCGGAAACCGTAGATGGACTGGTTGGGGTCGCCCACTGCGGTCACCGCATGTCCGCCTCCGAAGAGCCGGGAGAACAGCACCAACTGGGCATAGGAGGTGTCCTGGAATTCGTCGAGCAGCACCACTTTGTACCGCTGCCGTTCCATGTGTGCGGCCAACGGAACTTCCTGCGCCACCTTGGCGGCGAGCGCCACAAGGTCTCCGAAGTCAAGGGCACCCCGTGACCGCTTCGCCGCTGCGTACCGGCCCACCATGTCCGCCACGCTGGCCCTGGTCCGCAGCATCCCGGCAAGCTCGGCCGCAGCCTGGGGTGGGTTCTTCTTTTTGCCCGCCTGGTACGGCAGGGATTCGAATTCGGACAGCCTTGCCATCAGCCAGGCTTCCACGTCCTCGGGCTCCTGGAGGTGCTCCGCGCATTCCCCGGCCAGCTGGATAACCGCCTTCACCAGGGTGGACTTTGCAGACTTGAAGTGGGCGTACTCGCCGTCGTAGGCCTCCACCACTTCACTGGCCAGCTGCCACGCCTGCGCTCCACCGAGGAGGACCACGTCCCGCTCCACGCCAAGCCGCAGTCCATAGTCCGACACGATGCCGCTGGCAAAGGAGTGGTAAGTGGACACCTTGGGCTCGAGGGAATCGCTGCTGACCAGCTGTGCCGGGAACAGCCGCTGCGCCGTGTCCTGGCCGGCCAGCCGTTGCAGGGCGGCCAGCTTCACCCGGATCCGGGATGCAAGCTCCCCTGCTGCCTTGCGGGTGAACGTCACCCCGAGGACTTCCTCCGGCCGGACCCAGCCGTTGGCCACCAGCCAGACGACGCGATCCGCCATGGTGGCGGTCTTGCCCGATCCGGCGCCTGCAATGACCAGCCGCGGAGTCAGCGGCGAACTGATGATGTCCGACTGCTCCCGCGTGGGCACGTTCTTTTCGCCCAGCAGCAGGGAGAGTTCTTCCGGCGTGAACCGGGCTTCGGGGACGTTGAGTGCGGCCACCGCTGCTTCCACGCTCATTCGGTGACCTGCCTTCCCCGTACGCACAACGGACATACTTCGGGGAGCCTGCAGCCGTGTCCGCCATGGCTTCCCTTCGCTGGATCATGCCGTGCCAGGAATTCGCTGCCGGCCATCACAGTGGCGGCCTCCTTCACCATGTCCAAAGCCCAGTTCTCCTGGGGGTCAAGCGGATCCTGCTGCTGGATGCCTGGATTTTTTGTTCCAGTTCCAAGTTGGGCAAGTACTGCACCGCCGGGAACGGCAGGGTTACCCCCGCCGGGACTTTCGCTGAATCCGCCGGCGAGCACTGCGGCCTGGTAGGCGCCGAGCTGCGGATGCGCGGAGAGTTCCGCTTTACCCGGCTGGCGTTTTCCTGTCTTGAGGTCCACGATGACCAGCCTGCCCTCACTGTCGATTTCCAGGCGGTCCACCTGGCCGCGGAGGACTGCCGCGCGGGCCGTACCGTCGTCCACAGCCACGTCCGGGAGCGCCACCTCGAAGTCCTGCTCGACCCCCAGCAGGCTCCGGCCTTCGCTCCTCATGACCAGCACATACTGGGCAAGCTTGCGGACCATGGCCTCCGCGCGCTGGAAATCCAGTCTCCCCTCCCAGTTGTCCTTCATCCCCAGCGCGGGCCAGCGGCGCACCAGTTCCGCGACGTACTCTGCTCCTGACGCATCCGGCAGTTCCTGCGCGATGGCGTGGACCAGCGTGCCCAGGCTCCTCGCGAAATCGGTGGCCGCCTCGCCGCCTGCGGCCTGTACGAACCAGTCGAGCGGCGACTTCTGGACCGTCTCAACTTTCGACGGCGACACAAACACTGTTCCGCCGGGGGGAACCACGGGATCGGACGAGGTCAGCTGTGGCAGCCCCCACCAGCTTCCGGGATGCGCGCCGGCCACGGGAGGCTCGGCAGCCGCGAGCCGGGCAAGGACCCTAACCGCTTCCTCCGCCTCAGCCTCATGCCTTCCATCCAGCTGGGCATATTGCCGCAGTTCGGCAACCAGGGCACGCAGGGTCATGGGACGCTCCACCGGGGTGAATTCCCGGCCCGCCTGGCCCGGGCTGGGAGGTGAGACATAATCCAGGAAGGAGGACGGCTGATCGTCCTCTGAGGAGACGGCAGTACAAATTAGGAGCTCCCGTGCCCTTGACACCGCCGTGGAGAAGCTCCGTAGTTCGTCATACCGGATGTCCCGCAAACGGCTCAGCGGATCCCGCTGCAGCGCGTAAGGCGCTCCATGCTCAACAGCATCGGCGTAGAGGGTGCTGCCCAGGAGTTCACCGCGCAGCCGCGTGTTCGGCCATACGCCTTCCTGGAGCCCGGCCACCAGGACCACAGGCCATTCCCGCCCTGCTGCGCTGGCGGGAGTCATCAGTTCGACGGCGTCGTCCAACTGGGCGCGGGCGGCCAGCGTGTCCATGGGGAGCTCCTGGTTCAGCAGGTACTCAAGGAACTGCTCCGGACCGGCACCGGGCATCTGGTCTACGTACCGTTCGGCCGTGTGGAAAAGCGCCATCATGGCGTCGAGGTCGCGGTCCGCGCGGGCACCGTGCGGCCCGCCGGACAAAGCGGTCTCCGTCCAGGCAGTGGAAAGACCAGTGGAATTCCAAAGGGCCCACAACACGGACTCGGCGTTGGCACCCGGTTCGAAGGCAGCTTTCCGTCCTGCCTGGATCATGCCTGCCGTGCGCCGCGCCGCACGGCCCTCCATGCCGAGGGAGGATAGGGCCCCGGGTTCGAGCAGGGCCTCGACGAGCAAGGCATCACTGGTGCGGCCTCCGCCGCCCAGGAGTTCCTCGCGCCTCAGCGACTGCCGAAGCCGGCGCAGCTCGATGGACGTGGCACCGCCGATGCGTGAGGTCAAAAGGGATACAGCTGTTTCAGGTGTCAGCTGGCTGGGGTCAAGGGCGACGGCGAATGCGTCGAGCAGGGGCCGTACCGCCACCTCGTCCCGGACAGCCGACTCGGCCACAGGCACGCGGACCGGGATCCCCTGGCCGGACAGGTAACGCTGCAGCTCGCTGACCTGCCCTCCGTTGCGCACGATCACCGCGATCTCGGCCAGGTCCCGCCCGTGGTTGATGTGCTGGTCCAGGATGCGCTGGGCCACATACCGAAGTTCATGCACGGCTGACGGCACGAGATGGGCTTCCACCACTCCCTGCGCCCGGTGCCCTGCCGGCTGCTCGAGTTGCCTTGCCAACTGCCCGCCGGCACGCTGCGATATACGTGCGGCAACCCCCAGCCATGCGTCTGCCAGCGCCTGCGTGTGCCGGTGTGCGTATCGCAGGGGCCGCTCCAGGGCGGGGGCGTGCGGCGACAGCAGGCGCGGCAGTTCGGCCACCAGATCCGGGCGCGCTCCCCGGAAGCCCTGGACGACGGTGTCCGGGGAGAAGGCAATGAAGCAGTCCGTCCCGCGGGCGATGTCCGCCAGAAGCTCAAAGACGGCAGGGTTTGCCTCCTGCACGTCATCAACAACAACCACCTGCAAGCGCTCGCGTTCGGCAGCCAGGAATTCCGGGACGTCCTGGAAAATCTGGCGTGCCGCGGTAATGATCCCCGCGGGATCAAAGGCCTCTGGCATCCTGAGGTCCAGGACGTCACGGTACTCTGCGTACAACCCGGCGGCGGCAATCCAGTCAGGCCGGTCGCACTGGCGGCCCAGGTGGGCGAGGTCCGCGGCGGTCAGGCCGGACTCGATAACACGGTCGAACAGCTGCCGTACTTCCTGCCGGAAGCCGCGCGTCTCCAAGGCTCCCGCAAGATCGTCAGGCCAGGGCAGCTCCAGCCCTGGCAGGCGGTGGCCTTCGAGGAGTTCCTTGATGATGAGGTCCTGCTCCGGCCCGGACAGGAGGCGCGGCGGCCTTGAGAGGGGCAGCACCCCTTCGGCCTTGGCGCGCCGAAGAACATCAAAGGCGTAGGAGGCCCAGGTCCGGGCTGGCGTCGTGCTGAGGCTTCTGTCCAGCCGGGCCGTAAACCGGTCGCGGAGGGAATCGGCCGCGAGGCGGGTCGGGGCCAGGATGAGCATCCGCTCGGGGTCAATTCCGTCCCGCAGCACCCGCGTGACCGCGGCTTCGATCAAGACAGTGGTTTTTCCCGTGCCCGGCGCCCCCGGTACCAGGACAGGCCCGGCCCCTTGGGGCACGTCCACAGCGGCCTGCTGATCGGAGGTCAGCGACGGGGCTTCGGCATGGATCCGCCGCGGCGGCAGCAGTTTGAGGCCCGGAGAGCCGGTCTGGCCTGGGTGCCCGCTCCCGCCATCGTGCAATGCTCCGGCTGCTGTACCGAATTCGGCTTCGAGACCAGCTGCTGATACCTGCCGGTACTCGTCGCGGGGACCTGTGAAGGGAACTGTTACTGTCACCCGGACATTCCATCATCAGCCACCGACAATTTATGGAGCCGACGCTCCAACTCCCCGGAGACAGCGTCGATCTGCCCAAAATCTTCAGGTGTCGGCGCCCAGCGTGCTGCGGAAAGGTCCACCCGCCAGGAGCCCTCCCCCGTCCGCAGGTAGGTTTCGTGGTCGCCTGTGAGGGGCGTTCCTTCCTTTAGGTAGTGGCCGAGGGCTTTCACTTCGTGTCCCTCCGGAGCGTGTCCGCTTGCCTTGAGGATCCGCCACCAGGGAACGCCGCTGCCGTAGTGGCTCATGACTGAACCGATCTGTCTGGGCCCGCCTGATCCCAGCAGTTCGGCGACGTCCCCGTACGACACTGCGGCCCCGGCCGGAACCAGCCTCACGATGGCCAGTACCGCCTCCACATACTCAATCCGCATTGATCCAATATTAGCTGCAGTGGCGCTCCCGGGAATTGTCGGTGGCCGCCGTTAGCGTGGACGTATGAGCACCTGGAACACCCTTCCCCGAGCAGCCTTCGACCTCGAAACCACCGGCCGCAACTCGCGTGCCGCCCGGATAGTCACGGCGTCAGTCACTGTGGTGGACCACAAGGGTGAGGTCATCAGCGAGCATGAGTGGCTGGCCGATCCAGGGGTTGAAATACCCACCGAAGCCAGTGATGTGCACGGCATCACCACTGAACAAGCCAGGCGCGAGGGCAGGCCCGCCCACGAGGTGACGAAGGAGCTCGCGGCAGTGCTGCAAGGGCTTTTCGATGACGGTACGCCGGTCATCGCGTTCAACGCGAGCTACGATTTCACCGTGCTCGCAGCCGAGTCGGCCCGCTATGGGGTCCCGCAACTGACGCGCTTTCCGGTCCTGGACCCCTACATCATGAACAAGCAGGTGGACCGATACCGCAAGGGCAAGCGAACCCTGACTGCATTGTGCGAAGAGTACGGCGTGGTCCTGGACAATGCCCATACGTCGGCCGCTGACGCCCTGGCTACCCTGAAGGTCCTGGATGCCATGGCTGGAAAGTTCCCGAAACTGAGCATGCCTGCCAGCCAGCTGCACCAGCTTCAGGTGGACTGGGCCGTGAGCCAGGCTGCGGACTTCCAGGGCTACCTCCGCAAGACGAAGCCAGCAGCCGTGATCGAAGGCGACTGGCCCGTGCTGCCCCCGCAGGATGCCAGTGCCGGCGGCTTCTAGCCCTCCGGTCACCCTGCCGCTCCGAGATATATTTCACAGTCATATCGCTTCATAAGGCAGCTTGCTTTTGGGCAGCGAGGATTCGCCGTCACGGCCCTACCAAGCTCCAGCTGGGCAGGCGAATCAGCGCGAGGCCGAATTTTGTTCGCCAGAGGTCCCGTCTCATCCGCGCTTCTTCACAATCCGGACCAGAATCGCCAAAGTGAGACAATAAAGTTTTGCGGTCACCCCTGCCCTGGCTTGCTTGACCAGCACCGGGCAGGTGCCAGGCGCCACCAGCGCAGCCTTGCGGCCCGGTTGACTTATGACTCAATGAAAGTGACAACCTGATGAAAATCAAAGCGATGAAGTGGCTCACAACCGCTCCCGTGGCACTCGCCCTCGCGGTTTCCCTCGCAGCATGCGGCTCAGGATCTGCCGAGCCCACCGGAACGCCCACGGATGCCCTCGCCGGCAGTGACCAGCAGACGCTGGACAAGTACACCACCGCCGACGTCACGCCGATCGATCAGATCGACAAGACCAAGCTCGGCCTCAACACTGAAGGCAAGCTCGAGGTGGGCACCCTCTCGGACGCCCCGCCGAACATCTTCATTGACCCCTCGGGCAAGTTCACCGGCTACGACAACGAACTGCTGCGCGCCATTGCCGGCAAGCTCGGCCTTGAGGTCGAATTCGTTGCCACGGACTTCTCGGCACTCCTTTCCCAGGTGCAGACCAAGCAGTTCGACGTCGGCTCCTCCTCCATCTCCACCACGGACGCCCGCCGCCAGAACGTCGGTTTCACCAACGGCTACGACTTCGGCTTCATGGCCGTCGTTGCGAAGACCGACAGCGACGTCAAGGGCTTCGCCGACCTCACCGGCGACCTCCGCATCGGCGTCGTCCAGGGCACCGTCCAGGACGACTATGTCACCAACACGTTGAAGCTTGAGCCCATCCGTTTCCCGGATTACGCCACCGTGTACGCCAACGTGCGCAACGGCCAGGTGGACGCCTGGGTCGCCCCGTCCCAGCAGGCCACCGGCCAGGTGAAGGAAGGCGACGGCACCGTCATCGCCGAGTCCGTCGTCAACACCCAGAACTTCACTGCCTACGCCGTGGCCAAGGACAACCAGCCGCTGATCGACGCGCTGAATTCCGGCCTGGACGCCGTTATCGCTGACGGAACCTGGTCCAAGCTGACCAAGGAGTGGTACCCGGACCGCGAGATGCCGAGCGACTGGAAGCCGGGCAGCAAGGCCGCCACGGTTCCCCAGAGCTGATTGAGCCGCAACGTCCATGGATCTCTTGGATCAGCTGGCTGACACCTTCTTCAACTGGGAGGAAATGGCTAAGGTCATTCCCGCCCTGCTTATGGTCGGTTTGCCCAACACCCTGATACTGGCTGTGGCCTCCGGCGTCTTAGGTTCCCTGCTGGGGCTGGCGCTGGCCATGATGGGGATTTCCCGCAACGCCGGGGCCCGCTGGGTGGCGCGCATCTACACCGATATCTTCCGTGGGCTCCCCGCCATCCTGGTGATCCTGGTCATCGGTATCGGGCTCAGTCCGATCGCCCGGGAAATCACCGGGTCCCGGAACCCTTACCCCCTGGGCATCCTGGCCTTGACGCTCATAGCGGCAGCTTACATCGGCGAAATCTTCCGATCGGGCATCCAGAGCGTGGAGAAGGGGCAGTTGGAGGCATCCCGGGCGCTGGGCTTCAGCTACGGCAGTTCCATGCGCCTGGTGGTGGTGCCGCAGGGCATCCGCCGGGTCCTTCCCGCACTGGTGAACCAGTTCATCTCGCTGTTAAAGGATTCCTCGCTGGTGTTCATGCTTGGCCTGGCTGCCTCGGACCGGGAGATTTTCCGGATCGGAAATGACGCCATGGCCAACACCGGCAACCTCTCTCCGCTGGTGGCCGCAGGGGTGCTGTACCTGATCCTGACCGTTCCGCTGACCCACTTCGTGAACTTCATCGACAACCGGCTCCGTACCGGGAAGCCGGAAAAGAAGGAACCGGATGAGCTGGCAGCACCTATCGGCAAGGGGGCACACGCATGACGGAATTCGCGTCCGGAACCCTGACCGGCAAGAACCTGCACCTATCGTTCGGGCACAACCACGTTCTCCGCGGCATTGACCTGCACGTGGAGAAGGGAACCACCGCCTCGGTCATCGGCCCTTCGGGGTCCGGTAAGTCCACACTGCTGCGTGTAATGAACCGGCTGATCGAGCCCGATCAGGGCGACATCCTCCTGGATGGCCGTTCGGTCCTGAAGGACAACCCTGACGAGCTCCGGCAGCGGATCGGCATGGTGTTCCAGCAGTTCAACCTGTTCCCGCACAAAACGGTGGTGGACAACGTGTCCCTGGCCCTGAGGAAGCTGCGTAAGCTGCCGCAGGAACAGGCCCGCGCCGAAGCCCTGGAGCAGCTGGACCTGGTGGGCCTGAAGCACAAGGCCGACGCCCGCCCGGCAAACCTCTCCGGAGGCCAGCAGCAGCGCGTGGCGATAGCGCGGGCACTTGCCATGAAGCCGGAAGTCATGTTTTTTGACGAGGCTACGTCCGCTCTGGATCCCGAGCTCGTCAAGGGCGTCCTGGCGCTCATGACGGACCTCGCGAAGGGCGGTATGACCATGGTGGTGGTAACCCACGAGATGGGCTTCTCCCGCAACGTCTCGGACACGGTGACGTTTATGGACGCCGGCGTTGTGGTGGAATCCGGTCCTCCGCAGCAGATCTTCAGTGACCCCGCCACGGACCGCCTGAAGAACTTCCTCTCGGACGTTCTGTAGCTCCTGGCCCAGGCACACAAAGAAATCCCCGGTTGCAAAAGCAGCCGGGGATTTCTTTGTGTGTGGGTGCCGGGATGTCCTTCGAGAGACAACACGCCCGACGGCGGAACTAGCCTTGTGCGGCTGCTGCCGCCTTTGCTGCGGCCGGAAGCGCATCGAAGATGCGGTTCATAGCTGTGTCGTCGTGCGCGGCGGACAGGAACCAGGCCTCGAACACCGACGGCGGCAGGTAGACGCCCGACTCCAGCATCGAGTGGAAGAACGGCGCGTAGCGGAAGCTCTCCTGCGCCTGGGCGTCGGCGTAGTTGTGCACACCGTTGGTCGAGGTGCCGAACGCCACCGAGAAAAGGTTCCCCGCGAACTGGATCGAATGGTCCACCCCTGCGGCGTCCAGGGCAGTGGACAGGGCCGAGGAGAGCTCCAGCGAGCGGACGTCAATGAAGGAGTAGACGTCCCGGGTGGCATGCGTCAGGGTTGCAACACCCGCAGCCATCGCCACCGGGTTCCCGGAGAGCGTCCCGGCCTGGTACACCGGACCGGTGGGGGCAAGATGGTCCATGATGTCGGCACGTCCGCCGAGGGCCGCCGTCGGCATTCCCCCGCCGATGACCTTGCCGAAGGTGAGCAGGTCCGGCGTCCACGGTTCAGCGGCGTCCGGCGCGCCGCCGGTGAGGCCCCAGTACCCCGAGTAACCGGTGCGGAACCCGGTGAGCACCTCGTCCACGATGAGCAGCGCCCCGTGTTCGCGGGTGATGCGGGACAGGCCAAGGTTGAAGCCGTCCTCGGGCGTTACCACGCCCATGTTGGCCGGCGCCGCTTCGGTGATGACGGCGGCGATGCTGGGTCCGTGGGCGGCAAACGCTTCCTTCACGGCGGTGAGGTCGTTGTACGGCAGCACCAGGGTTTCGGCAGTGGTGGCCTCGGTGACACCGGCCGAGCCTGGCAGGGCGAGCGTTGCCACGCCCGAACCAGCCGACGCCAGGAGGCTGTCCAGATGCCCGTGATAGCAGCCTGCGAACTTAATGATCAGGTTCCGGCCGGTGAAGCCGCGGGCCAGGCGGACGGCCGTCATGGTTGCTTCGGTGCCGGTGGAGACCATCCGGAGCCGCTCCACCGCCGGCACACGTTCCTGGACGATCGCCGCCAGGTTCGCCTCGTCAGGTGTGGAGGCGCCAAAGGAAAGGCCGCGGTCCACGGCAGCGTGAACTGCCTCCAGCACGGCCGGGTGTGCGTGGCCCAGCAACGCCGGGCCCCAGGAGCAGACCAGGTCCACGTATTCCTTGCCGTCGGCGTCCGTCAGGTACGGGCCTTGGGCGGAGACCATAAAGCGCGGAGTCCCGCCTACGGACCCGAAGGCCCTCACAGGAGAGTTGACTCCGCCCGGCATGAGCTGGCGGGCGCGGTCGAAAAGTGCCTCGTTGCGAGGATTGCTGGAAGTCATGGTTCCCATTCTCTCAGTTAGCCGGCGCTTCAGTTGCGAGCAATTCCGCGACCCGCGGCGCCACCGCCATCCCCAGGAGCTCGATGGAGCGCATCATGGCGGAGTGCGGCAAGGGACCGTTGCTGTACTTGAGGTCGAAGCGGTCCACGCCCAGGTTCTGCTTGAGCAGGACAATCTTCCGTGCCACCGTTTCGGGCGAGCCTACGTACAGGGCGCCCTCGGGAGCGCACAGGGCGTCGAACTCCCCCCGTCCGGCAGGTCCCCAGCCGCGCTCGGCCCCAAGCTTGTTCCGCAGTTTCAGCCAGTGCGGGAAGAGTTCCTCCCGGGCCTGTTCGTCTGTATCTGCCACATGGCCGGGCGAGTGCGTGGCAACCTGCTGCATGGGGTGGCCGTATTTGGTCATGGCTTCCCGGTACAGCTCCACGAGCCGCCGGAACGAGCGCGGCTGCCCCCCGATAATCGCGAAGATGATGGGGTAGCCATACTGCGCGCACCGAAGCACCGATTCGGGTGTTCCCCCGACGCCGATCCAGGTGGGCAGCAGGTGGCGTTCCAGGGGCGGGTAGACGCTCAGGCCGGAAAGGGCCGGCCTGGTGCGGCCTTCCCAGTGCACCGGCTTCTGCGCCCGTACCTTGTCGAACAGCTCCAGCTTCTCTTCAAACAGGACCTCATAGTCTGCGAGGTCCAGCCCGAACAGCGGAAAGGATTCAATAAAGGAGCCCCGGCCCAGCATCACTTCGGCGCGGCCGTTCGATAGGGCGTCCACGGTGGAGAACCGCTGGAATACCCGGATGGGGTCATCCGAACTCAGGACAGTGACCGCGGAGCCAAGGCGGATCCTGGTGGTGCGGGCGGCAGCGGCCCCGAGGAAGACCTCGGGCGCGGATACCGCGTAGTCCTTGCGGTGGTGCTCGCCCACGCCAAAGGCGTGAAGTCCGACGGCGTCCGCCAGCTCAGCCTGTTCGAGCAGCTGGCGCAGCACCTGGGCATGCGGCTGCGGGCTGCCGTCCGGGTTCTCGCCGACGTCGCCGAACGTGTTCAGCCCGATCAGGATCCTGTCCGCGCCCACCGGGGCCGTGGGAAGGGGCGGGATTTCGCTCATCGGGACTCCTTCAACCAGCCGGCCAGTTCAGCTGCCCAGTATGTCAGCACCATGTGGGCGCCCGCGCGGCGGATGCCGAGCACGGATTCGGTGATAGCCGCACGCCTGTCAATCCAGCCGTTGGCGGCAGCAGCCTCGATCATCGCGTACTCCCCCGAGATCTGGTAGGCCGCCACAGGGACCGGGCTCATCGCCGCCACGTCGGCGACGATGTCCAGGTAGCTCATGGCCGGCTTCACCATCACCACGTCTGCCCCTTCGGCGAGGTCCAGTTCAACCTCGCGAAGGGCTTCGGTGCGGTTGCCCGCGTCCATCTGGTACGTGCGCCGGTCCCCCTTGAGCTGGGAGTCGACGGCTTCCCGGAACGGACCGTAGAAGGCCGACGCGTACTTCGCCGCGTAGGCAATAACGGAGGTATTGGTGTACCCTGCCTGGTCCAGGGCGGCGCGGATGGCGGCGACCTGGCCGTCCATCATGCCCGAGGGGCCCAGCATGTGGGCACCCGCGTCGGCCTGTGCCACGGCCATCCGGGCGTAGATCTCAACGGTGCGGTCGTTGTCCACGTAGCCCTCGGCGTCCAGTACGCCGCAGTGCCCGTGGTCGGTGAACTCATCCAGGCAAACGTCGCTCATGACCACCAGGTCGTCGCCGACCTCCGAGCGGACATCCCGGATGGCCTTGTTCAGGACGCCGTCGGGGTCAAGGGAGGCGGTGCCCTCGGCGTCCCGGGCCTCCGGGATGCCGAACAGCATGATGCCGCCAAGGCCGAGCTCAACAGCTTCTGCCGCAGCCCGCTTGAGCGTCTCCGTGGTGTGCTGGGCAACTCCGGGCATCGACGTGATCGGGTTCGGCTCGGTGAGGCCTTCCCGGATGAAGGCCGGGAGGATCAGCTCGGCCGGCGCCAGCCGGGTTTCAGCGGTCAGCCGGCGCATGGCCGGAGTGGTGCGGAGGCGGCGGGGGCGGTGGCTCGGAAAAGTCATGGTCCTGTCCTTGGGAATGGTTCGAGGGGTGGGCGGAAGTCCTGGCTGGCGGTTTTCCGGCAGGTCAGGGCGGTTGCCGGCCGGAATTCCCACCGGTGCCAAGTGCCGTTTCGACGGCGGTCACCAGTCCTTGTGGCGTGGGCTCGCCGGCGATTGCAGCCACAGGCAAGCCAAGGGAGGCGGCCTGTTCCGCCGTCGACCTTCCGATCGCCACGAGGCGGCAGCCGTGCAGCGGCGAGAGCGCATGGATTCGCCGGACGGCGCTGGGCGAGGCGGCCACTACTGCCTGGATCCGCCCGGCCGCGATTTCGGCGGCGGCTGCTTCCGGTGCAAGCAGGGAGTACGACGGCGTGCCCCGCCCCGGCTCCGCATCCTCCGGCGGTATGGCCAGCCTGCGCTCCGCTGCCGCGGGATAGTCGACGGTGCGGTACGCGGTCACTGCCGTGACCGTGCTGCCTGCCGCCGCCAGCCCTTCGGCGAGTCGTGCAGGCGCGATGTCCGCTTGGGGAAGAAGTACCTTACCGGTGCTGGCGGGCCATACCTCGAGCAGTCCCGAAGCGGACTGTTCGTCCCTGGGCATCAGATCCACCGGCAGGCCGGCGGCTTCGAGGAGACGCCGGCAGGCCGGTCCGATCGCAGCGATCCGGGTGGCGGCAGGTATCCACTGGCGCAGCGTGAGGCCCCGTTCGGTTGCCTTGGCGGTGAGCACATGGACCGTGGTGGCGCTGCTGATGATCAACCATTCAAATGCGCCGGCACCGAGCGCATCGCAGGCCACGTCCAGGGAGTGCTGGTCCGCGGCACGTTCGAAGTCGATCAGCGGCAGCAGGAGCGCCTCGGCGCCGGCCTCCTCAAGTGCCGCTACCAGGGGCAGTGAGCGTTCCGGGCTGCGGGTGATCAGTACCCGGGCCCCATTAAGCAGCTTCCCGCTCCCGGACCCGACTGCTCCGTTGGCGGTGCGGTCCGCCACGCCTACCCCTCCCCAAGAGGGCGGTCCTGGACACGGCGGGAAGGCAGTCCCATGGCCGGCTCAGGAAGCCTGCAGGTCTGCGATATCGGCGGCACCGGCGGCGAGGAGGACTTCGGCGAGTTCGATGCCCAGCAGGGTGGCCCCTACTTCCGTGAGTCCGTCCGTTGCCCGTTTGTCCCGGACTGAAGCGGTGCCGTCCACAGCACAGACCACGGCTTCCAGATGGAGCATGCTGCCCTTCCGGAAGGCGTAGGCGCCCACCGGTGCTGCGCAGCCGGCTTCGAGCCGGGCCAGCAGGGCCCGCTCAGCCGTAACAGCGAGCCGGGTATCCGGATCGTCCAGCGCGGCCAGTGCCTGCGCAAGGACATCCTTGGAACCCTCAGTGGAGCCCGGCCTGGGCGGGGCGTCGGCTGTGCGGCACTCAATGGCGAGGGATCCCTGGCCGGCGGCGGGAAGCATAACGTCCGTTTCGAGGAACTCGCTGACGGCATCCAGCCGGCCGATGCGTTCCAGCCCTGCCGCCGCGAGAACCACGGCATCGAGGTCGCAGGACTTGCCCGCAACCACCTGGTCCGTTGCGTTCCCCGGAAGTCCGGGAACCCTGCCCAGGCGGGTGTCCACGTTGCCGCGGATATCCAGGATTTCAAGGTCGGGCCGGGCGGTGCGCAGTTGGGCCGCACGGCGGGGCGAGCCGGTCCCCACGGTGGCGCCTGAGGGGAGATCGGCAAGTTTGAGCCCGTCCCGGGCGCAGAGGACATCGCGGACGTCCACCCGCTTTGGTGTGGCGGCAAGGCTAAGTCCCACTGCCGCGCCGGTGGGCAGGTCCTTGAGCGAATGGATGGCCACGTCGCACTCATTGCGGAGCAGCGCATCGCGCAGCGCGGCGACAAAAACGCCCGTGCCGCCCATTTGGGACAACGAGCCCGTGAGGACGTCACCGTCGGTCCTGATGTGGACGAGTTCCACCGGGAAGCCTCCGACGGCGGCCAGCTGGTCAGCGGTTTGCTGCGTCTGGGTGAGTGCCAGCTTGCTGGCGCGGGTTCCGATGCGGACTGTCACTGCTGCGGCGCTCCCCCGGCCGTGCCTGGCTGGTTGGCCTCCGCGTCGGCCGGATAAGGATCATGGCCAGTGCCCACGGTGGTGTCCGCCCCTGCGATGGTGGGCTTCTCGCCGCGGAAGTTTGCGCAGCATCCCGGGCGGCAGACGTCGTACCAGGGGCCAAGGGCGGTCACTGCCGGGCGGTCGCTGACGTTGTTGGCCACGGTCCGCTCGGAAATCAGGTCCACCAGGCCGTTGACGAATCTGCGGTGGGTGCCGGGAGTGGGAACGCGGGTAGCTGCGAGTCCCAGGTTGGCGCATGTTTCCAGGGCTTCCGTATCCAGGTCCCAGACAACTTCCATGTGGTCGCTCACGAAGCCGAGGGGCACAATAACGATTCCCTTGACGCCCTGGCCGGCAAGCTCTTCAATGGCGTCGTTGATGTCCGGTTCGAGCCACGGCACGTGCGGGGCCCCGGAACGGGACTGGTACACCAGCGACCAAGGGGCGGTAAGGCCCGATTCCTCTTCCACCCGCTGGATGACGGCGGCTGCGGTGGCCAGGTGCTGGGCAACGTACGCGGAGCCCTCTTCGAATTCGCGGGGTTCGCCCTCGGACCGGCCTGCCGCGTCTGCGTCGCGGGTAGGGATGGAGTGCGTGGCAAACAGGATCTGGACGGGCGCGTCGGGTGTGCCTGCGGCTGCCAGTTTTTCCCGGACCTCCGCGAGGCCCGCGGCGGTGCCCTCGACGAAGGGCTCCACGAAGCCGGGGTGGTCGAAGTACTGGCGCACCTTGTCCACTTCCAACCGGCCGTCCAGGCCGGTCTCAGTCAGCGCCATGCCAATGTCTTCACGGTACTGGCGGCAGCTGGAGTAACAGGAGTAGGCACTCGTGGTGATCATCAGCAGGCGGCGGTGCCCGGCGTCGTACGCATCCTGCAGGGTCTGCGGGATGTACGGGGCCCAGTTGCGGTTGCCCCACAGCACGGGAAGGTCAATGCCGCGGGCGCCGAGCTCGGCCTCGAGTGCTGCCTTCAGCTCGCGGTTCTGCTGGTTGATGGGGCTGATGCCGCCGTTTGCACGGTAGTGGTGGGAGACTTCCTCAAGCCGCTCGTCCGGGATTCCGCGCCCGCGGGTCACATTGCGGAGGAACGGGATGACGTCTTCCTGGCCTTCCGGGCCGCCGAAGGAGGCAAGGAGGACGGCGTCGTAATTCTTGGGGGCCATGCGGCCGGCCTCTGTCACGGGGTTAACGGCCGCCACACCATGGGGATCGCGTGCTTCGAGGGGGCTCATGCCAGCACCTCTGCAACTTCTTCCGCCGAGATACGGCGTCCGGTATAGAACGGAATCTCTTCCCGGACGTGGTTGCGCGCTTCCGTGGCGCGAAGGTGGCGCATGAGGTCCACCAGGTCCACGAGCTCAGGTGCCTCAAGGCCCAGGATCCATTCCCAGTCACCCAGCGCGAAGGAGGAGACAGTATTGGAAATGACCTGCGGGAAGTCCCGGCCCAGCAGGCCGTGGTCGCGGAGCATCTTGCCGCGCTCAGCCTCGGGCAGGATATACCACTCGTAGGAGCGGACAAACGGGTAGACGCACAGCCATTCTGCCGGTGCGACGCCGCGGGAGTAGGCAGGGGTGTGGTTCTTGGCGAACTCAGCCTCGCGGTGCACACCCATGGCGGACCAGACAATCTCGGTGCCGGCGAAGAGGGTGCTGCGGCGGATGTCCCGGATGGCCTGCTGCAGGGCTTCGGGCTTGGGCCCGTGGAGCCACACCATTACGTCCGCATCGGCCCGCATGGCGGAAACGTCGTAACTGCCGCGGTGAGTCACGCCGGCCTGGGCAAGCCGTTCCAGCAGGGCCTCGAAGTCGGTGGCAGCAGCGGCGCTGCGCACCAGTGCCTCGGAACGCTTGAAGACCGTCCAGAGGGTGAAAAACTGCTCGGCTGATTCTTCGGTTTTAGTGACAGATTCGGCAGAAGTGTGGCTCATGGTTACAAGTTTGCCCCTTCGTACCCGCCAAGTCGAAACCAGCGAGTTCTACGGCCCGTAGAAGTGCTCAATGTCACAGCAGCATCCGTTGTTTGCGGATCCCCGGAGGTCCGTGCCTAGGGATTTCGCAGGCGGAAGAAGACCAGTCCGGCGGCACCAGCCACCCCTACCAGCCCCGAGCCAAGCCACACCAGGGCACTCTTCGGCTCCGGCTGCGCAGCCAGCACCGCGCTGCTCCGGACGCTGTTGCCGTTCGGGACTGAAGCATACGGCGCCCACCCCGCCTGGGTACGTGGCACGGCGTAAAGCGGTACATATCCGCCCTGTCCGCCCACTTCACCCGTCCCAGTTGCGGTAGCAGCTTCGCCTGCGGCGGCATCGGCGGTGGGCTCGCCTGCCGTCGGCGTGGCAGGATCCGCTGCCACAACGGATGCGGGCGGGGCTGGCTGGGCCGGTGTCGTCCCGCCTGCCCCTGCGGGCGTCTCAGGGGCAGCAGGGGCAGCCGGGGTGCCGGTGCCCGGGGCTTCCGGCACGGCAGCGGGAACCGAAGGCGCAGCACCCGGCGCTGTCCGGGTGGCTGTCGGAGTGCTGGCTGCGGGCGCGCTGGTTGTCGGAACCGGGGACGCCGGAGCGGTGGCTGAAGGTGAAGGTGTTGGTGCCGATGACTTTTGGGTGGCCTTCACGGCGGGACGGAGGGCAGACGGGATTGCGGAGGCGGAAGGAGTAGGAGCCGGGCTGGGGCTGGCAGGCTGCTTGGCATCCGCACCCTTCCCGTTGTCCGCAGGAACGTTGCCATTGTTGCTCTTCCCCTCGCGGTCCTGGCCCGGCGCATTCTCCCGGGCGGCAGCTGACTGGCCCTTCAGCGGGGACACCACGGGGAGGGATTTGGTGTCAACCGCCGGGGCTCCGGGGTCACCAGGGCCGGGCGCTCCCTCTTTTGCTTGGGACGCCGGGACGCCCGTCGTGAGAACCAGTACCGCCCCGACTGCCGCAGCTGCTGCGCCGCGTCGGAGTCCCCCATGGATACCGGTCCGGGGCATGGAAAAATCGGACCTGTTGTAAAACATAGTCATCGACACTAACCATGTCTGGCGGCGAAGTGAAAACCAGCAAAGCACCCAAAGGCGGTCCGGGAGAGCCCTGCTTCCGTGCCTCTACGGGCCTGACCAGCGAGGACGTTCAGCCGGCCAGGTTCCGGATTTGGTTCTTCGTGTCGGACACCACTGCGGCGAGTCCGTTCCCGGCTACCCAGCCGCCTACTACGGCCACGCCGCCCACCGCGTTGCAGGCTTCCCGGATTGCGGTTACCCGGGCGCGGTGTCCGACGGCCGCAAAAGGCAGGGCACCGCGCCACCGTACAACGTCCCACGCCACAACGTCCTGCCGGCCGATGCCAACTCCGAGCAAGGCGGATGCGTCGTGAAGCGACGCCGCCAGGAGCCCGTCGTCGGTATCCGGTCCGCCGGGCTGGTTGCCGGTGCTGTCAACACGTCCATAGGAGAGCCGGATGACATGCCTGCCGGAGCCGGCGGCGGCGGCCAGCCAGTCCCATTTGCCGGTGGCGTGCGTCAGGGCCTTTGCCTGGACGCCGGGAGTTTGTGGTGCAACGAGGATGCCGGTGCCGCGGGGACGGCGGTCCAGTTCAGGCTTGTCCAGGACCAGAGTGACGAGCTGCACGTCAGGCCCGGAACCTGGTTGCTGCCCAGCAATTGCCGGCACTGCCTTTTCCAGCAGTCCGACGGCGGCCGGGCCGTCCACTGCGACGACCAGCAGGCCGGCGTCGAACGTCTCCCCCGCGGCGTCAACGCGCCACCCTTCGGACGTCCGGGCCACGGTTGTTGCCCGCCTTCCGGACAGGAGCGTAACGCCCCGGTCCTGCAGATCGTTGACCAGCGCGGTGACGAGGGTGTGCATTCCGCCTTCGAGCCCGGCCACGGCGGAACCTGCCTTGGCGGGTCCGGCGCTGTTGCGCCGCTGGGATGCAACAGCGGCGGCCAGGGAGCCATGCTGCCGCAGCCCTGCGCGGAGTCCCGGAGCCACCATGTCGACGTCCAGGAGTCCGGGGTCGGCCGAGTGCACGCCACCCACAACGGGCGCTACCAGCCGCTCCAGGACCCGGCGTCCCATGCGCGCCCGGACGAGGGCGGACACGCTGACAACGTCCGCAGCCGTGCCGATGGACGCGGGCAGGATCCTATCGAGGGAGGCGCGGAGCGAGCCGAGCAGGCCCAGGGACCTGCGAACCTCGGGATCCCACGGGTTGGCGGGAATTCCCAGAACGCCTGTCTTGGGAAGTTCGCGGGGGCCGTCCGGGAGCTGGACCCAGGCGCCGCCGGGCCGGGGCGCAACGATCCTGTCCGAAAGGCCCAGTTCCCCGGCAAGGCTGGCAACGGCGTCGGACCGCGTAGCGAAGGACTCTGCCCCGCTGTCCAGGGTGAGGCCCGCTACAACATGGCTGCCGACGCAGCCACCCCACTCACCGCCGGCTTCCAGGACTGTCACCGCGTGCCCGGCAACGGCCAGCTCCCGGGCGGACAGGAGACCTGAGATCCCACCGCCCAGCACCAACGCGGGCGGGGCACCAGCCGGGTGAATCGCCACGGGTTACTCCGGCGAGATGGAGTGGATGAGCTCTACAACCCGGGTGAGGACGGCGGGGTCGGTCTCGGGAGGAACGCCGTGGCCAAGATTGAGGACGTGGCCGGGCGCAGCAGCACCGGCGGCAATAACAGCGCGGACGTGCGCTTCCAGGATTTCCCAGGGCGCGGACAGCAGCGCGGGGTCTATGTTTCCCTGCAGCGGGACCGATCCGCCCAGCCTCCGGTTGGCCTCGTCCAGCGGCAGGCGGTAATCAACACCCACCACATCCACGCCTACGTCCCGCATTGCCACGAGAAGCTCGGAGGTACCGGTGCCGAAGTGGATGAGCGGGGCGCCAAGGTGCCTTACATGATCCAGCGCGCGCCTGGACGCCGGGGCCACAAATTGTGTGTAGTCGGCCAGGCCCAGGGAGCCTGCCCACGAGTCGAACAGCTGCCCGGCGGAGGCACCAGCCTCCAGCTGGGCCTGCAGGAACATGCCGGATGCATCGGCGGCCCAGTTGGCGAGGGCGCGCCAAGTTTCCGGGTCTGCGTGCATCATAGTGCGGGGTCCGAGGTGGTCGCGGGACGGCTTGCCCTCCACCATGTACGCCGCCAGGGTGAAGGGCGCCCCGGCGAAGCCGATGAGCGGGGTCTTACCGAGTTCGGCCACCGTAAGCCGGACCGCCTGGCGGATAGGTTCGAGCGCCTCCCAGGTCAGCTCCGGCAGGGCGGCAACGTCCGCGGCAGTCCGGACGGGCCTGTCCAGGACCGGGCCCACTCCGGGCACGATGTCCACGCCCACGCCCGCCAGCTTGAGCGGAATGACAATGTCGGAGAAGAAGATTCCGGCGTCCACATCGTGGCGGCGGACCGGCTGGAGGGTGATCTCCGAGGCGAGCTCCGGGCGCAGGCAAGAGTCCAGCATGGCAATGCCTTCGCGGACTTTGAGATACTCAGGGAGCGAACGCCCCGCCTGCCGCATGAACCATACGGGGCGGCGCGATGGCTTTCCGCCGCGGTAGGCCGTGATCAGCGGCGAGTCTGCGGTGCGTCCATCCACCAGTGGATGGTCTGCAGCGAGGGCGCCGGCAGCGGACATGGCAGGGCTGGAAGTCATGCCTTTGATTGTGCCCAAAAACAGCAGCAAAAGATAACGACAGGCTGTCACGCCAGGGGCCCTTTCCCCCGTCGTGGCAGGAATCACAGCGCCGGCCGGCCGCATCCGGGCCGGGCGGTTGTTCTACCGAGGAACGAAAAAGCTATGATTGACCTGCTGTGGTTCTTTTTTCATTGGTGGCTACACACGCCGACATCGATCTTGAGACCGTTGCTCAGTTGAGCAACGGTGCCTCTGGGATCGCCACATCCGCTCTCTCCGGATCGCCGGCGGTGACGGGTGCGGTTGTCCTTGCCACCTGCAACCGCTACGAAATCTATGGTGAGGCTCCCCACCCGGACGACGTTGAAGCCGCCCGCGCAGCGCTTGTCGCCCAGATCAGCGACGTCAGCGGACTCAGCGAACCGCTGGTTTCCCGCTCCTTCAGCACCCGCACCGGCCCTGAAGTAAGCCAGCACCTCTTTGCCGTCAGCGCCGGGCTGGATTCCGCCGTCGTCGGTGAACGCGAGATCGCGGGCCAGGTACGCCGGGCACTCATCACCGCCCAGCACGAAGGAACCGCCAGCTCCGGACTCGTGCGCCTGTTCCAGGCCGCGTCAAAGACAGCCAAGGACGTCGGCGCCCAGACCGCACTGGGATCACGGGGACTTTCCATCGTTTCCGTGGCTTTGGATTTGGCAACTGACCTTTCCGAGAACCCTGACTGGTCCACCAAGAAGGTGGTGGTCTTCGGCACCGGAGCCTACGCCGGCGCCACGATGGCGCTGCTGCGTGAGCGGGGCTGTACCGACATCTCCGTCTTCTCTTCCTCAGGCCGCGCCGAAGGCTTTGTGGCCACCCGCGGCGGCACGGCCCTTGACGAGGAAACGCTGCGTCCTGCCGTGGCTGCGGCGGACGTGATGATCGGCTGCAGCGGCTCGGACACCCGGGTGGAAGCCGATGAACTCGCCCTCGTGCGCGCAGATTCGCCACAGCCACTGATTGCCATCGATCTGGCCCTTACCCATGATTTCGACCCCGGCGTGGGCGAGCTGGAAGGCGTTGAGCTGTTGACCCTGGAATCCGTGCGCCTCGCCGCACCGCAGGAACAGGCTGAGTCACTGGCCCAGGCAAGCGGCATCGTCAGCGGCGCAGCCAAGGCCTTCGAGCAGGAGCGGGAGGCCCGGTCCGTGGATTCCGCGATCGTTGCACTGCGGCGGCACACCATGAACGTCCTGGACGCGGAAATGGAGAAGGTCCGTGCCCGGCACGGCTGCACGGCGGCAGCTGAAGAGGTGGAGTTCGCACTTCGGCGCATGGTCAAGCAGCTGCTTCACGTTCCCACCGTGCGCGCCCGCGAGCTCGCGGCCAACGGCCAGCAGGACGAGTACGTTGCCGCGCTGGAGGCCCTCTACGGCATTACTGTGGAGCAGCCGGCAGCCCGCGCCGTTCCCCAGGCCGAGTGCCCGGTGGACCACCAGGGCCTCGAAAGCGCCTGACCAGCCAACGCCCCACCACAACCTGCCCGCTTCTGGGCAACGCTCTCTCACTTAATGTGCCCTTTCCACCCACGCCCTCTCACTCTCCCAAAGGAAAGTGAGAGAGCGTCCTCGGAAAAGGCGCGTCAAGTGAGAGAGCGTCCTCGGAAAAGGCGCGTCAAGTGAGAGAGCGTCCGTTCAAAAGGGTGCGGAAGTGATGGCGCGTTGGGGTGGGCGAGCCCGGGCTTAGTAGACGGGCTTGTTGGGTTCCACCTCGCGGACCCAGGCGAGGATGCCGCCGTCGAGATGGCTGACCCGCTGATAGCCGGCCTTCTGTGCCGCCGCCAGGACGTTCGCCGAGCGGGTCCCGGCCTTGCACAGGAACACAATGTCTTTGTCCTGCGGCAGCTCCTTCCACGCTTCCCCGGCAAGGATCCGTCCCTGCGGGATGAGCACGGCGCCGTCGATCCTGACAATGTCGTATTCGCCGGGCTCCCGGACGTCCACGAGCTCAAAGTCCTTCAGGCCGGCCTTCCGGGACGCGAGCATGGTGGCCAGCTGGGTAGCTGTGACGGTGTGTTCAGTGTCCGCCTGCGCCGCCGGCGTAATGCCGCAGAACGCCTCATAGTCCGTCAGCTCCGTGATCGGCTCGGCAGCCGGGTCCTTGGAGACGCGGATCTCGCGCCAGCTGCCGCCCAGGGCGTCGAACAGGGCCACCCTGCCCAGCAGCGAGCGTCCGACGCCGGTAATCAGCTTCACTGCCTCAGTCACCATCAGCGACCCCACCGCAGCGCAAAGCATGCCGAACACCCCGCCCTCACCGCATGAAGGGACAGACCCTGCCGGCGGCGCCTCAGGATAGAGGTCACGGTAGGTGGGTCCGTGCTTTTCCCAGAAGACGCTCACCTGCCCGTCGAAGCGGAAGATGGAGCCCCAGACGTAGGGCTTGCCCAGGATGGCGGCGGCGTCGTTGACCAGGTAGCGGGTGGCGAAGTTGTCGGCGCCGTCCAGGATCAGGTCGTAGTCCGCGAACAGCTCCAGGGCATTGGAGGCGTCCAACCGGACGTTATGCAGCCGGACGTCCACCAACGGGTTGAGGGCAGCAATGGCGTCCCGCGCCGACTCGATCTTCGGCCGGCCAACGTCAGCCACACCGTGGATGACCTGGCGCTGCAAATTGCTGAGGTCAACCGCGTCGTCGTCGATGATCCCCAGCGTCCCCACCCCCGCGGCCGCAAGGTACAGCAGCGCCGGGGACCCGAGCCCGCCGGCGCCGATCACCAGTACTTTGGCATTCTTGAGCCTCCGCTGCCCCAGTGCGCCGATCTCGGGAATGATGAGGTGCCGCGAGTAGCGCTCCACCTCGTCAGGAGTGAGCTCACCGGCCGGTTCAACCAGCGGAGGCAGTGAAATAGTCGAAACATTTGCGGAGAATGTCGAAGCCATACTTCAATGTATGCCCCGGGATACCGCCCGGTCATATTACCCCGACGTAGAGTGGGGGTAACTGCAAGGGAAAGAAGGACAACTGTGGTCCATGAAGCACGGGCTGACCGCCCGTCCGCAGCCGAACCGCAAACCGCCTCCCGCCCCGCCGGGCAACGGTCCGCCCGGCTTCCCCGGGATGAGAGACGCGCACAACTTCTTTCCGCAGCACAGGAAGTCTTCGTTGCCAACGGCTATCACGGCGCCGCCATGGACGAAATCGCAGAGACAGCCCACGTCAGCAAACCGGTCCTGTACCAGCACTTCCCCTCAAAGCGGGAGCTGTACCTGGCCCTGCTCGAAAGCCACCTGGCCTCCTTGACGGACCTGATGCTGGGGGCGCTGAACTCCACCACTGACAACGACGAACGCGTGCAGGCCGTGATGCGGGCCTATTTCCGGTTCATCGCCAACGATGACCAGGCCCACCGGCTCGTTTTCGAATCCGACCTCATCAACGATCCGGATGTCAGCTCACGGCTGGAGACCTTTAACCGGACATTTGCCGACGCCATTGCACACGTCATCGCCGAGGACACCAAGCTTCCCCACCTGGAGGCAGAGCTCCTGGGCCGCGGGCTCGCCGGGATGGCTCAGGTCAGCGCCCGCTACTGGCTCGAAACCGACGGGAACCTGGACCTCGATGTGGCCAGCGACCTCATCTACCGTTTAGCTTGGCGCGGAATCTCTCGCTTCCCCAAAGAGTCCTAGACTACAAATAAGACATAACCCGAGTAACGTGAACCGGCTGGGAGGCCCCCTGTGGAAATTAAGATCGGCGTTCAAAATGTTGGCCGCGAAATTGTGCTGGAATCGGTCGAGGATCCGGACTCCGTAGCCAAGGTTGTAGAGGAAGCCATCACCAGCGGCAGCGAACTGCGCCTAAAGGATGACAAGGGACGCCTGATCATTGTTCCCGGCAAGGCACTGGCCTATGTAGAAATCGGTGCCGAGGAACAGCGCCGCGTAGGTTTCGGCCAGTTCTAGCCCCGTTCCCCGCTGAGGGGCGAGCATTCCAAGGAGAGCCATGCTTTCGCTGACCATTGTGGTGCTGGTGACAGCGGCCGCAGGTTTCATCGTCTGGGCCAACGACAAGCGGCACACAAAATACGGTGTTGTCCTGCCGGCCGGCGTTGCCGTGGGTGTGGGAGCTGTCACCTGGATCATCCTGATGGCTGCAGGCTTCGGCTACCTGCCGGGCATGACCTGGCTGCCGTGGGTCCTGCCCATGGTTTTGGGCGCAGCAGCGGCAGTTGCCGTGGTCCTGTATCTGGGCCGTACGCGGGCCAGGCATGATCTGGAACGGATTACTGCGGCGCTGAAGCTTTAGCCGGAAAGACCCCGCCCCGCACACCAAGCACGCCTGTGACCACTGCCCTCCGGGGTGGTGGTCACAGTTGTTTAAGCGGCTGCTGGGTGCCTGGCCGGTTCGGCTACCGCATGGACCGCGGCGGCGGCTTCACTCACTGCCTCGGCCGCGCCCACGTCGCGGGCGGTGACTTCTCCCCCGGCGTCATGCGAGGTGTAAAGGAGGAACACCCGGTTGTACCGCCAGTCTAGGTCCGGGTGGTGGTTCTGTTCCTCGGCAAGGCGCCCGACGGCGGCAATCAGCTCAAGTGCGGCAGCCGCCGTCGGCACCTTGTACACCGTCACCAGCGCACCTTGGCTGTACCGCCAGTCCGTCAGGACGGCCAGTGCGTCCTCGAGCCGCTCGGGAGAAAGAATGTCCTTGCCGGCCATGGCTGCTCCTCACCTTATGGCTGGCGGAGCGGCACCGGGAGCGGGCTACAGGAACTCTGCCCGGCCCTCCATGGCCGACGACGCCAGTGCATGTTCGCGGCGCGGGATCCTGCCCGCCGCTTTCGCCAGCCTACCGGCGATCACCGCATGTTTGAAGGCCTCCCCCATCAGGGCAGGATTCTGCGCCCGGGTTACGGCCGTAGCCAGCAGCACGGCGTCGCACCCCAGCTCCATGGCAAGGGCCGCGTCCGAGGCGGTACCGATGCCGGCATCCAGGACCACCGGAACCGAGGCGCGGGAAACGATCAGCTCGATGTTGTGCGGGTTCAGGATGCCCAGTCCGGTGCCGATCGGCGCCCCGAGCGGCATGACTGCGGTGGCCCCAAGGTTTTCAAGCCGGAGCGCGAGGACGGGATCGTCGTTGGTGTAGGCAAAAACCTTGAAGCCCCTGTTGACCAGTTGTTCCGTGGCGTCCACCAGTTCGACGGCGTCCGGCAGCAGGGTCTGTTCGTCAGCTATGACTTCCAGCTTCACCCAGTCGGTTTCCAGTGCCTCACGGGCCAGTTCCGCCGTCAGCACGGCATCCCGGGCGGTGAAGCAACCGGCCGTATTGGGCAGCACGCGGATGCCGTGGTCCACGAGCAGCTGGAAGAGCGAGCCCGTCTCGGCCGTGGAATACCGCCGCATTGCTACCGTCGTCAGACCCGTGCCGGAGGCCAGGAGGGCAGCCCCCAGGCCGTCCAGGCTGGGCGCGCCGCCGGTGCCCATGATGAGCCGGGATGTCAGGGTTACGCCGTCAATGACCAGCGGATCATCGTGGCCCGCCACGCTTGGAGTAGTGATGGTTTCGGTCATGGTCTCAGCCTCCCTGCACAGCCGTGACGAGTTCGACCTCGTCGCCTTCCGCGAGCGCGGTAGTAAACCACTGGCTGCGCGGTACAACCTCGGAATTGTGGGCCACGGCCACACCAAGCTTTTGGCCGTCCGTTGCCTGCCCGTTGGCGGCCAGGGGGCGGCCGGTGACCTGGCTGACGAGCACGGTGATGGAGGCGCCCTCAGGCACAGGGTGCCGGGTTCCGTTCAAGGTGATGTTCATGCTGTTTCCTTCGTGGGCGATGTGTGGCGGAAGTGGTTGGAGGCTGAGCCCGTGGTTAAGCGGGCGCCTGCCCTCGTGGAAAAGCGGCCCGGGCTGAAGGCCGCCCAACGGGGGTCCTCGCGGCCGTCCAAAAGGTCCCGGCAGACGGCGGCTGCGGCGGGCGTCAGCAGGACTCCGTGCCGGAAGAACCCGGTGGCGATGATGAGGCCGGCAACGTACCCGTGCTCCCGGTCCGCCGCTGACTCCGGGGCGGGAACCCGCCCCAGCAGCGGCGCGTTGTCGGGCGTTCCGGGACGGGCGCGTGCAGTGCATTCCAGCAGTTCGAGTTCGGCGACGGCGGGAACCAGTACCTGCGCGTCGCGGAGGAGCTGGTACACGCCCCCGGCGGAAACGGCGTCCATGGCGGACAGCGCGTCTTCACGCTGGGTTGCCCCGATCACCACCGTGCCGTCCCTGCGGGGAACGATATAGACGGGAACGCCATGCACCAGCCCGCGGACCGTGGACGTCACCAGGGGCTGCAGGTGCCGGGGCACTGCCAGGCGGAGGATGTCCCCGTGGACGGGCCGCACTGGCAGGTTCAGCCCTGGGGGTAGCCCTTCAAGAGCTGCCGCGTGCAGCCCGTTCGCCACCACCGTTTCGGCGGCCAGCACCGTTCCCCCGTCCGCCAGGCGCACGCCGGCAACAGCTCCCCCGTGCCACAGCAGCCCGGTTGCCTTGGCCGCTACCGCAAACCCGCCGACGACGCCGGCTGCTGCAGTACCGCGGGCCGCAACTTTGTCCCTGTTCCCGCCGCCGTCGTCCATGCCATGAGCCAAGGCGGCCCGCAGGCACGCCACCAACAGCCGCGGATCCACCTGGTGGTCGGCCGGAGTGTCCAGCGCGCAGGCGATCCCCGGGCTGAGCAGGGGTTCCCGTTGTCGCGCGTCCCGGACAGTTACCGGCTCAACGGAAAGGCCGCTGGCCTGCTGGACGGTGCGCAGGTCCATCAGGGCGCGGCGGTCGGCGGCGTCGGCACCCACGGCGAGGGTCGGCGTCGTAATGTATCCCGGATCTGTTCCCGACGCAGCGGTGAGGCCGCCGGCAAAAGCCGGCCAGCGGGACGAGGCATCCAGCATGAATTCCAGGAGATCCTCCTCCTGGTAGTGCAGCTCGCTCACCGGGGCAAGCATCCCGGCGGCGGCCCAGCTGGCCCCCGAACCCGGTGCGTCATCGATCACCACCACGGAACGGCCGGAACGCTTCGCCTCCCACGCAATGCCGTGGCCGATCACTCCACCGCCGATCACCGCCACATCAGCGTGGATGGTGTTGGCCGCATCCACGGCCAGGGGCTCTGGTGATGCGCGCATGTGTCTCCTTCCCTACGCCGGTATTAGCCGGATCAGGTCAAGCGGTCGGCTCTGACGCCCTCTCAGCCCGGCGCTTTGTGACAGCTGCCGCGGGCTCCCGCAGTACGAGGCCAGTGTAGAGGAACTAGGCTTTCCCCCATGAATGTGTCCCACACCCCTGCCGCCGGCACCGACGTACTCAGCAGCGCCAAGATCAGCAACGGCGTCAACGCCGCCCGCCTCTACCTCTGCACCGACGCCCGCCGGGACCGCGGCGACTTCGGCCAGTTCGTGGACGCAGCGTACGCCGGCGGGGTGGACATCATCCAGCTGCGCGACAAGGCCATCGAAGCAGGAGAGGAGCTGGAACTCCTGGCGGTGCTCAAGGAAGCGGCAGAGCGGCACGGCCGGCTCTGGGCTGTCAACGACCGCGCCGACATTGCGGTGCTGTCCGGGGCACCCGTCTTCCACATCGGCCAAAAGGACCTGCCCCTGGACGCTGCACGCACCCTGCTCAACGGCAACGCCGCCATCGGCCTGTCCAGCCACACCCCTGCCCAGGTGGACGCGGCGCTCGGTGCGGCCGCCCGCCCCGCCGGGCTGGACTACTTCTGCGTCGGACCGGTGTGGGCAACGCCCACCAAACCGGGGCGGGCAGCGGTGGGACTGGAGCTGGTGAAGTATGCCGCCGACGCTGCCCGGCCGGCGGAGCAGGAGGGACAGTCCGACGGCGGTGTTCCCTGGTTCGCGATCGGCGGCATCGACCACGGCAACGTGGAGCAGGTGGTGGACGCAGGCGCACGCAGGATTGTGGTGGTGCGGGCCATTACGGAAGCGGACGATCCCGCAGCCGCCGCCGCTGCACTGCACGCCGCCCTGGACGCCCCAAACTCCTGACAACGCCGCTCCGGGCCGGATGCCTGCACTATGCAGCCGATTCCGGCTAGGCTGATTTTCGTGTCACACCATCGGCTGGCCCCCAACGTCCACGAGCACAACAACGCGCTTGAGGAAGCGCTGAGTGCCCTGAGGACCGAGCTGGAGCTGCCGGGCGCCTACCCCGACGAGGCGGTGGCTGACGCGAAAGCGGCAGTCGAATCCCTGCAGCTCCCTGCCTACGACCTCACCGGCGTCGAATTCATCACCATCGATCCGGCGTCGTCCACCGACCTGGACCAGGCGCTGTTTATTGAAGCCGACGGCGACGGCTACCACGTGCTGTACGCCATCGCCGATGTGCCCGCATTTGTGGCCCCCGGCGGGCCCCTGGACGCGGAAACACGCCGCCGGGGCCAGACGTTCTATGCCCCCGACGGTCGAATCCCGCTGCATCCAGAAGTCATCAGCGAAGAGGCCGGGAGCCTCCTTCCCGGGCAGGACTGCTCTGCGTTCGTCTGGGACTTCCGCCTGGACAGCGCCGCCGAGGTGACGTCCGTGGCCGTAAAGCGGGCCCGGATGCGCAGCCGCGCGAAGCTCAGCTATAAAGGGGTGCAGGCGGAGCTCGACGCCGGTACCGCCTCGCCGGTGCTGCAGCTCCTTAAGGAAGTTGGGCTCAAGCGCGTGGACCTGGAACGGGCCCGCGGCGGTGCCAGCCTGAACATGCCGGAACAGGAGATCGTCCAGCTTCCCGACGGCGGCTATCGGATTGCCGCCGCTCCCCAGCTTCCGGTGGAGGACTGGAACGCGCAGATATCCCTCATGACCGGAATGGCGGCGGCGGGCCTGATGCTGGCGGGAAAAGTGGGCATCCTGCGCACCATGCCGTCCCCGGACGAGCGCTCCCTGAATCATTTCCGGCTGCAGACAGAGGCCCTTGGCAAGCCCTGGGACGGTGAGGTCAGGTACGGCGAATACCTGCGCAGCCTCGATTCCACCGATCCCCGCCAGCTTGCCATTCTGCATTCGGCCGGCATGCTGTTCCGTGGCGCCGCCTATACGGCTTTTGACGGTGCCGTCCCCAAGGACGCAGTCCAGTCCGCCATTGGTGCCGCCTATGCCCACACCACCGCTCCCCTGCGCCGCCTCGTGGACCGCTTTGTCCTGGTGATCTGCGAGGCGTTGAGTAACGGCGGCAATGTACCGGCCTGGGCACGGGAGGCACTTCAGTCGCTGCCCGAGATCATGGCCGGGTCCGACCAGCTGGCATCACGGATGGAGCGCATGGCCCTGGACACCGTGGAGGCTGCCTTGCTGGTTAACCACATCGGGCAGGATTTCGACGCAATCGTGATTTCCGGGTCCAAGCCGCAAAAGGAAAACGGCAAAAACGGCAGCGGCAACGGGAAGAACGGCAACGGTAAGAACGGCAACGGGAACGGCAGTTCGGGAGTCATCCAGATTGCAGACCCCGCTGTGACCGCCCGCTGCGCCGGGGAACTGGTGTCCGGAACCAAGGTCCGGGTCCGGCTGGTCTCCTCGGATATCGTGACGCGGGAAGTCCATTTCGAACTCGTGGAGTAGTGCGGCAAAGTGCCACCCGGCCGGGAAAGCCGGGATTTGGGCCGCCTGCGGCTAGACTGAAGAGGTAGATATGGATGCCCGGTCGTTGATTTCCTTGATTTGAAACCAACAAGCCCGCCCCTACGCGATCTTGAGATACACCCGCTGGTCACCAGTGCCAGCATTTAGATAGCCCGCGATCGGCTTCCACTGGAATTGCTTGTGCGCCCGAGCGTGCTCCGGAACAGCCTTTGGCCGGCCCGTTGAGCAGGCAGCGCCACTGCCCAAATGAATAAGGAAACTCCACAGTGAGTGAATTGCATACCCACCAGCTTCTGACCGACGAGACCGGCACCGAGACCATCGAGCCGGAAGAAACCATCATCTCGGACGAGAAGCCCCACGAAATCGCGGAGAAGTCCTTCGCGGACTACAACGTCCGGGCCGATATCGTGGAATCCCTGGCCGACGCCGGGATCACCCACCCCTTCCCCATCCAGGCCATGACCCTGCCGGTGGCCCTGTCCGGCCACGACATCATCGGCCAGGCCAAGACCGGTACCGGCAAGACCCTCGGCTTCGGCATCCCCGCCCTCCAGCGCGTGGTGGGCCAGGACGACCCCGGCTACGACAAGCTCCCGGTTCCCGGCGCCCCGCAGGCCCTGGTCATCGTCCCTACGCGCGAACTCGCCGTGCAGGTGGCCAATGACCTGCAGACCGCTTCCCGCAAACGCAACGCCCGCATCACTACCATCTACGGCGGCCGTGCCTACGAGCCGCAGGTGGAGGCATTGAAGAAGGGCGTGGAGATCGTGGTGGGAACACCCGGCCGCCTCATCGACCTTTACAAGCAGAAGCACCTGAGCCTGAAGAACGTCAAAATCGTCATCCTGGACGAAGCTGACGAGATGCTGGACCTCGGCTTCCTGCCGGACGTGGAAACCCTCATTGCCGGCACGCCGGCAGTACGCCAGACCCTGCTGTTCTCCGCCACCATGCCCGGGCCTGTCATTGCGATGGCCCGACGCTACATGACGCAGCCCACGCACATCCGCGCCGCAGATCCCGATGACGAGGGCCTCACCAAGCGCGATATCCGGCAGTTGATCTACCGCGCCCACAGCATGGACAAGACCGAAGTTGTGGCCCGCATCCTGCAGGCGCGTGGCCGCGGCCGCACCATTATCTTCACCAAGACCAAGCGCACCGCCGCAAAGGTGGCCGAGGAGCTTGTGGACCGCGGCTTCGCAGCTGCCGCCATCCACGGCGACCTGGGACAGGGCGCCCGTGAACAGGCACTGCGTGCCTTCCGCAATAACAAGGTGGACGTCCTGGTGGCCACCGACGTCGCCGCGCGCGGCATCGACGTTGATGACGTCACCCACGTCATCAACTACCAGTGCGTGGAAGACGAGAAGATCTACCTGCACCGCGTGGGCCGCACCGGCCGGGCCGGCAACAAGGGCACGGCGGTGACCTTCGTGGACTGGGATGACATGCCGCGCTGGAGCCTCATCAACAAGGCCCTGGGCCTGAGCGTGCCGGAGCCCATCGAGACCTATTCCTCCTCACCGCACCTCTACGAGGACCTGGACATCCCTGAGGGCACCAAGGGCCGCCTGCCGCGTGACAAGCGCATCCTTGCCGGAGTCGACGCTGAGGTACTGGAAGACTTGGGCGAAACCGGCAAGAAGAACAGCCGCGGCGGCCGTGACAGTGGCCCGTCACGCGAACGCGACGGCCGGGACCGCAGCAGCCGGGGCCGCGACAGCAGGGGCGGAAACCGCGACGACAGC